>NZ_CP019437.1:3377500-3677500 GCF_001940525.2 Thioclava nitratireducens | reverse complement strand
GGCACCAGCCCCGAAATGAAGGTGGTCTTGATCTGCGCGATGCGGACCTCGTCCACCAGCCGCGCGAAGCGCCCCGCTTGATAGTCCTCGATCCCGTTGAGCTTCACCGCAGCGATACCGTGGAACACCTCGTCGAGCCGAGTCGCGCGGTCGGAGGAGCTTTCGCGCATCTGCCGGGTTTTGCGGCGGATGTAGCGCTGCGCCATCGCGACCGGCAGGATCAGAAGCGGCGCGCCGATCACGGCGCCCATGGTCCAGCCCGGATCGATGGCGACCGCAACGGCGAACAGCGAGATCAGCGAGACCGCATCGCGCCCGGTGCTGGAAATGAAGATCTTCCAGACGTTCTGCACTGCGCTCGTATCGCCTTGCACCCGTTCGATCAGCGCGCCGGGCGGGTTGGCCTGGTAGAAGCGCTGGTCGAGCCGCAGCATGTGGCGGAAAGATCGGTCTGCATGTCGCTCGACGTGCGCAGCGAGACGCTGGTCATCACCGTGCGCGAGGCCACCGAGGTCGTCGCCCGGACCACGAACAGCCCGAAGATCGCGGCGCCTACCCACCAGATCAACTGGCTCTCGCCCTGCACGAAGACCTTGTCGAAGAGCGGTTTGAGCATCCAGCTCAGTGCGCCCAGCGTTGAGCCTTCGATCATCAGAAGGACCATCGACACCCCGATCATCGGCCAGTGCTTGCGCAGATAATCGCGCCACATCCGGCCGGCGAGGTGTTTCGACGTGTAAGGGTTTGCAGTCTTGGCCACGAGGCACCATGCGATAGGCGCGCCTCTCGAGCGCGCGGTTAAGTCCGTGAATTACCGCGAGACGGGGCCTGCGTGCAAGCCGGGCGCGAGATTGACGCCGCGCGCGGGCGGCATTACCGATTATTCGTTGTGCCAGACGGAGATACCCGATGAGCCTTGCCCAAGGTCGCCCTTACCTCGCAATTCCCGGCCCTCGACGATGCCCGACCGTGTTTTGGCCGCGATGCATCGCCCGGCGCCCAACATCTATGAGGGCGAGATCGAGGAGATCTCGGTGCGGGTCGCGGCGAACCTGCGGCGGGTGGCAATGTCCTCGTCCCATGTCGCGATCTACATCGCCAACGGCCACGGCGCATGGGAGGCCTCGATCGCGAACGTCTTCTCGCGCGGGATAAGGCGCTGAGCCTCGTGACAGGGCGCTTCGGCAATATCTGGGCGCGTAACGCGGCGACGATGGGCGTTCATGTGGAGCGGCTGGAATTCGGCCTGAAGGCGCCCGCCGATCCGGCCCGCGTCGAAGAGGCCCTGCGCGCCGACAAGGATCACGAGATCAAGGCCGTGCTGCTGACCCATGTCGATACCGCGACTTCCGTGGTCAACGACGTGGCGGCGATCCGTGCGGCGATCGACGCAGCGGGGCATCCGGCGCTGCTGATGGTCGATTGCATCGCCTCGCTCGCCTGCGACGAGTTCCGGATGGACGATTGGGGCGTCGATGTGATGGTCGCCGCTAGCCAGAAGGGGCTGATGGTGCCGCCGGGTCTGGGCTTTGTGTGGTTCTCCGACAAGGCGCTGGCGGCGAGCCGCGAGGCCGATATGGTCACGCCTTATTGGGACTGGCAGCCGCGCGCCTTCCCGAGATGGTCTACCAGTATTTCGGAGGCACCGCCCCGACGCATCACCTCTTCGGCCTCGACGAGTCGCTCAAGATGATCCTCGAGGAAGAGGGCTCACCCATATCTGGGCGCGTCACGCGACGCTCGCCTCCGCCGTCTGGGCTGCTTTCGAGACCTGGGGGCAGGAAGGGGATATTCGCGCTCAACATCGCCAACCCGGCCCATCGCGCCCATTCGGTGACGGCAGCGCGGATCGGCGCGGGCAATGCGCAGCGGCTGCGCAGCTGGTTGGAGCGCGAGGCGGGGGTGACGCTCGGCATCGGGCTCGGCATGGCAGAACCCGGCACGCCCGAGGCCAACGATTTCCTGCGGGTCGCCCATATGGGCCATGTGAACGCCCATATGACGCTGGGCGCGCTGGCGACGATGGAGGCCGGGATGCAGGCGCTGAAAATCCCGCACAACCCCGGCGGCATCGCCGCGGCGGGCTGGTGCGATCGCGAAAGGCGCCGGTCAGGCCTGACCGTGACGCTCCAGCCAGTCGGTGAGCTGTTCGACCTCTTCGAGGCTTCCCGCGAGACCTGCGGCGCCTCGGTGCGCGAGGACGACAGCCGCATCTCGCGGCTGGTCTGGTGTTGCCTGCATAGGCGCGAAGGCCAACGCGAAGGCCAGCGGGCTCAACATTGCGATACGGGCGTTGCGGATCTTGCGGCTCATGTGTCTGCTCCTGTTGTCGAGCAAAACATGGGCCCGGCCTCGAGTCGGCGCAATTCACCTGCGGCGAGACGTGCTGACGCCGGTGCTTTTTTGCCGATTGGTAGGCGGATTTGTGTCCGGGAGGGCGCGCAGATCAGCGGCGCGCGGGCGGCTTTCAGCGCGTCAGGGAGGGCCGCGGCAAAGGCGTCGAGCTCGGCTTCGGGCCCGACCGAGACGCGGATGCAGCGGTTTTGCGGGGCGACGAAGGGCATCCGCACGAACACCGCGCGCGCGTCCAGTTCCTGCAGCACGGCCCCGCGCGAAATCACCATCCTGCCCGCAGTCCACGGCGACGAAATTCGTGGCGGAGGGCAGGGTGCTCAGCCCGTTCTCGCGCGCGATCTCGTCGATCCGGTCGCGTGCGCCTGCCACGAGGAGACGCATGTAGGCCTGCCACGTCTTGTCCTGCAGCGCGGCCAGCGCGCCTGCCTGAGAGATGCGGCACATGCCGAAATGATGCGAATCTTGTCGAAAGCCGCGATCAGGCCGGGGGCCGCAAGCGCATAGCCCACGCGCGCGCCCGCCAGACCATGGGCCTTTGAGAAGGTCCGCATCCGAATCACTCGGGGATCGTCGGCCGCTATGCGCGCCTCGGTCCCGTCGTCGGCGAATTCCACATAGGCCTCGTCCAGCACCATCAGCGTGCCATCCGGCACCGCGTCGATCATCGCCTCGATCGTCTCGCGCGGATGATGCGTGCCCATCGGGTTATCGGGATTGGCGATATAGACGAGCTTCGCGCCCACCTCGGCGGCCTTCGCGATCAGCGCATGCGGGTCTTCGTGATCCCCGGCATAGGGCACTTTGTGAAGCACCCCGCCGAAGCCCGCGACATGGTAGTTGAACGTCGGGTAGGCACCTTCCGAGGTGACAACGGGATCGCCCGGTTCGATCATCAGGCGGCACAGGTAGCCCAGAAGCCCGTCGATCCCTTCGCCGACCAGAACGTTCTCGACCGCGACATCGTGATGCGCGGCAATCGCCGTACGCAGATCGAAGCTCGTCGAGTCGCCGTATTTCCAGGCATCGCCGGCCGCAGCCGCCATCGCGGAAATCGCCCGCGGCGAGGGGCCAAAGCCGTTCTCGTTGGCTCCGAGCCGCGCAGTGAAGCGGCGACCGGCAAGGCGCTCGTGTTCCTCGGGCCCGACGAAGGGCACGGTGGCGGGAAGGCTGTCGATCAGGCGGGTATATCGAGGTCCGGTCATGGCTACAGGCGTAAGCGCAAAGCGCGGATGCGGCAAGAGGCTGCGTCGATCGGTTCCTCGCGGCGGAACCGGGGACTGGGCCAAGCGCTTTTCCCTGCGTAATATCGTGAAATGACATAAGTTCGGGAAGCCAGCCGATGAGCGCCAGCGACACCTCTTTCTCCTCCTCCCTATTCGAAACGCTGACCGGCGATGCGCCGGGGAATGTGAAAGAGCTGAGCGACACCGCCGCCAAGCACGAACCCGGCAGTTTTTTGCGCCATGTCGGATCGCTGTCGATGACCAAGCTGGCAGACGGGCTGATCGACCCGAAGCTGGTGCTCAGCTGGCTCATGCAGGCGGTGGGCGCGCCCGCCGCTCTGGTCAGTTGGCTGGTGCCGGTGCGCGAGGCGGGCTCGCTATTGCCGCAGCTGTTCACCGCACCGCATGTCCGCAAGATGCCCCAGCGCAAATGGGCCTGGGCCGCCGGTAGCATGATCCAGGGGCTGGCGGCGGCGGCGATCGTGGTGATTGCGCTGACGATGCAGGGGATGGCCGCGGGGCTTGCGATGCTCGCCGCGCTGGGCGTGCTGGCCATCGCGCGCTCGCTGTCCTCGGTGAGCTACAAGACGTGCTGGGCAAGACCGTGGACCGCACGCGGCGTGGTACGACGACCGGCATCGCGACGAGCGTTTCTGCGGCCGGGGTGATCCTGTTCGCGCTGATCCTGATGAGCGGATTCGTCCCGCGGAAGAGCCTCGTGATCGGGGCGATTTCACTGGCCGCCGTGCTCTGGGTGGCGGCGGCTGCGCTGTTCTCGACGCTGCGCGAGGAAGACCAGCCGGGCGAGGCGAAGGGCAGCATTGGCCTGTCAGAGCTTAGCCTGCTGTGGAAGGATGCCGATCTTGGCAAGTTCGTGATCGCGCGGGTGCTGCTGCTGCCGACCGCGCTCGCGCCGCCCTATATCGTGCTGCTCGCCGCGAATGCCGGAGATAACCGTTTCGGCGCGCTGGGGGCGATGGTGCTGGCGTCGGCGCTGGCCTCGCTGGTGAGTTCCTATATCTGGGGGCGGCTGGCGGATCGCTCCTCGCGCAAGGTGCTGATCTTCACCGGGCTGGTCGCCGCCGCGTTCCTGGCGCTTGCGGTGGGATTGAGTTGGTCGGGGCTGATGGGCACGATCTGGGCCTCGCCGGTGGCGCTGTTCGGGCTGATGATTGGCTATCAGGGGGTGCGGCTGGGCCGCTCGACCTACCTCGTGGACATGTCGCCCAAGGACGATCGCGCGGCCTATACGGCGGTGTCGAACACGAGTGTAGGCGTGATGCTGCTGGCCTTCGGCGCGGCGAGTTCGGCGCTCGCGATAGCGGGGCCGGATATGGTGCTGATCGTCTATGCGGGGATCTGCGTGGTCGCCTCGGGCGTGGCCTTCACGATGAAGGAAGTGTCGGAGTAAGGTCTCCGCTCAGCTCACGGCGCGGGACGACCAGGCCCGGGCCGCGCCCACCCGAGGGGCAGGCGCGGCCCTGATCGCTAAAAGCCTCGCTCAGCCCAGCTCCGCCAGACGCGCGACGGCCTGACGCACCTTCTCGGCCTCTTCCTCGGCGCGGGCGAGGTTTTCGCGGGTTTCCACGACCACGTCGGGATCGGCATTGGCGATGAATTTCGGATTGTTCAGACGGCCCTTCATGCCGCCGATTTCCTTCTCCATCTTGCCCAGAGCCTTCTCCAGACGTGCCTTCTCCTTGGCGATGTCGATCACGCCTTCCAGCGGCAGACCGAACAGCGCGCCCTGCGCTGGGATCGAGATCGCGCCTTTCGGGATCGGTCCCTCGGTGACGCTTTCGATGCGGGCCAGCTTGAAAATCAGCGCCTCGTTATTGGCGAGCGCTGCGCGCGCCGCGTCATCGGCCTCGGCCAGAACCATCGGCAGTTTCAGCCCTACCGGCACGCCCATCTGGGTGCGCGACGACCGGATCGCCTCGATCAGTTCGATCACCCAGTTCATCTCGCGGTCGGCGGCCTCGTCCACCAGATCGGCGGCTTTGTAATCCGGCCAGTCGGCATGGACGAGCATCTTCGCGCGGTCGCCCTGCGGCGCAGTCAGTTCCCACAGCTCTTCGGTGATGAAGGGCATGATCGGGTGCAGCAGCGTGTAGCACTGATCGAGCACCCAACGCATCGTGGCGCGGGTTTCCTCGGCATGCTCGCCATCGAACAGGGGCTTGGCGAATTCGACATACCAGTCGCAGACCTTGCCCCAGACGAAACCGTAAAGCCCCAGCGCCGCGTCGTTGAAGCGGTATGCGGCGAAGGCCTCGTCCACCTGCTCACGGATCTTCGCGGTCTCGCCGATGATCCAGCGGTTCACCGTATGCGTCGGCTGCGGGATCTCGGTCACGACCGGCCCTTCGAACACGCCGTTCATCTCGGCGAAGCGTGTCGCGTTCCAGATCTTCGTGCCGAAGTTGCGATAGCCCTTGATGCGCTCTTCCGAGAGCTTCAGCACGCCGCCCATCGCCGCCATCGCGGCATTGGTGAAGCGCAGCGCGTCCGCGCCGTAAGCATCGATGATCTCGAGCGGGTCGATCACGTTGCCCGTCGTCTTCGACATCTTCTTGCCCTTCTCGTCACGGACGAGCTGGTGCAGGTAGACGGTGTGGAAGGGCACCTGATCCATCACGGCCAGCTGCATCATCATCATCCGCGCCACCCAGAAGAACAGGATGTCGAAGCCGGTCACGAGGACATCGGTCGGGAAATACTTGCGCATCTCCTCGGTATCCTCGGGCCAGCCCAGCGTGCCGATCGGCCAGAGGCCCGACGAGAACCAGGTGTCGAGCACATCGGCATCGCGCCAGACCGGGTAGACGAGCTGCGTCGGGTCCTCGGTCATCTCGTATTGCGCGAGGCTCGCGGCCAGCACTTCGATCGCCTTGTGGCGGTCTTCGACCTCGACGATGCGCGCCACGTTCAGCGGCGTCGGCAGCTCGGCATTCTGCGCCTTGAACCAGCCGATGACGCTCTCGAAGTCCGAGGCGCAGTGGTAGCGGTCGTCGCGATGCACCATCTTCGTATCGACGAGCAGGCGGCCCATCTCCACGAGGTCGATCGTGCCATCGCCTTCGTCATCGCGGAAGTCGGGCGCTTCCATGTCCAGACCGTACCAGACCGGGATCTGGTGGCCCCACCAGAGCTGGCGCGAGATGCACCAGGGCTCGATGTTTTCCAGCCAGTGGAAATAGGTTTTCTCGCCCGCTTCGGGCATGATCACGGTGTCGCCGTTGCGCACGGCGTCCAGCGCCTTGCCGACGATCTGCTCGGCATCGACGAACCACTGATCGGTCAGCATCGGCTCGATCACCACTTTCGAGCGGTCACCGAAGGGCTGCATGATCGGCTTGTCTTCGACATACGGAACGGTGGTTTCGGTCTCAACGCCGTCTTCGTCGGTGACGGTCTTCGTGGTCGTCACCGCGAGGCCTTCCTCGGTGATCTGACGGATCACGGCTTCGCGCGCCTCGAACCGGTCGAGCCCGCGCAGCTCCTCGGGCACGAGGTTGAGCGCGTCGATCTCTGCCTCGGTGAAATCCGCGCCGCGGGAGATCTCCATCGCGCGGGCCGCGCATTCCTCGTAGGACAGCCCGTCGGCGCGCATCGCGCCCTTGGTGTCCATGAGGCGATACATCGGGATGCCGCCGCGTTTGGCGACCATGTAGTCGTTGAAGTCATGCGCGCCGGTGATCTTCACCGCGCCCGAGCCGAATTCGGGATCGGGATATTGATCGGTGATGATCGGGATCAGGCGGCGATGCTCTTTCGGGCCCACCGGGATTTCGCAGAGCTTGCCGACGATCGGCGCGTAACGCTCATCGGACGGGTGCACCGCGACAGCGCCGTCGCCCAGCATCGTCTCGGGGCGGGTCGTCGCGATCGAGATGTAGTCGCGCTCTTCCGTGAAGACGACGTTCCCCTCTTCGTCCTTCTCGACATAGGTATAGGTCTCGCCGCCCGCGAGCGGGTATTTGAAGTGCCACATGTGACCGGCGACTTCGATATTCTCGACCTCGAGATCGGAGATCGCGGTCTCGAAATGGGGATCCCAGTTCACCAGCCGCTTGCCGCGATAGATCAGGCCCTTCTCGTACATGTCGACGAAGACCTTGATCACGGCGTCATGGAAGTTACCCTCGTTGCCTTCCGGCGCGCCGGGAGCCCCCGACATGGTGAAGGCATTGCGCGACCAATCGCAGCTCGAGCCCAGACGCTTGAGCTGGTTGATGATGGTCGAGCCGTATTCGCCTTTCCACTCCCAGACCTTCTCGAGGAATTTCTCACGGCCGAGTTCGATGCGCTTGGGCTGACCGGTCTTGGCCAGTTCCTTCTCGACCATCAGCTGGGTCGCGATACCCGCATGGTCCTGTCCCGGCTGCCAGAGCGTGTCGAAGCCGCGCATCCGGTGCCAGCGCACGAGGATATCCTGCACGGTGTTGTTGAAGGCGTGGCCCACATGCAGCGCGCCCGTCACGTTGGGCGGCGGGATCATCACGCAGAAGGTCTCGTCGCGCGACGCGTTGGCCCCGGCCTTGAAGGCTCCGGCCTCTTCCCATTTCGCGTAGATCCGCGGCTCGGCGCTCGCGGCATCGAAAGTCTTGTCCATCGTCATGTCAGGCATCCTTGGCTCGGCTTGAGGGCTGTTTAGCCCGCGCAGGCGACAAGGAAAACCCCGTGCGCGCGGTCCGAAAAAGCGCGGCGGGCACGATCGGGTCAACAAACTGCCGCGATTGCCCCTGAAGATAAGTGAAACTTATCCTACATTGGATAGTATAAGCCCAACTTATGTGGAGCGCTGATATGCGCGGTCTCTTCGAGCGTGTGATCTCTGCCCTGCGCCGCCGCAGCCCGGAACGGGCCGAGGCGCGCTCGGCGGCAGGCGCGGGCCGTGGCCCGGTCGATCATGTCGTGTTGCTCGACGGGACGCTCGGCTCGCTGCGCGCCGACCGGCTGACCTCGATCGGGCTGATCTATCGCTTCCTGCGCCGGGCAGCGCCGAAAGTCTCGGTCTATTACGGGCGCGGCCTGCGCTGGCGCGACTGGCACGACATGTCGGATGTCTGGTTCGGCTGGGGCGTGAATCAGCAGATCTCCCGCGCCTATGGCTGGCTCGCGATGCGCTACCGCCCGGGCGACCGCATCTTCCTGATCGGCTATTCCCGGGGCGGCTTCGCTGCGCGCTCGCTGGCGGGGATGATCGGGCGGATCGGTCTGTTGCGCCCGGAGCATGCGATCGAACGCAACACGCGGCTTGCATGGCGCCACTACGAGGAAGAGACGCCCGCGGACGTCCTCCAAAGCTTCCGCAACAGCCTGTGCCACGAGAATGTCGAGATCGAGATGGTCGGCGCCTTTGATACGGTTCAGGCGCTGGGCATTCGCGTGCCGTTCTTCTGGATCGTCAACGAGGAGCGCGTGCGCTTTCACGACCACCACCTGAGCGACCATGTGCGCCACGGGTTTCAGGCGCTCGCGCTCGACGAGCGGCGCTCTGTGCTGGAGCCGCTGGTGTGGGAAAGCGACGAGGGCGCTTCCGACGCCGATTCTCCCGCGACTCGGATCGAGCAGCGCTGGTTTCGCGGCGCCCATGGCGATATCGGCGGGATGCTCGGGCATTTCGCGGATGCGCGCCCGCTCGCCAATATTCCGCTCGTGTGGATGCTGGAGCGGGCGGAATCGCTGGGTCTGAGCCTGCCGCCCGGTTGGCAGGCGGAGTTCCCGCGCGATCCGAATGCGCCCTCGGTCGGCACCTGGACTGGCTGGGGCAAGCTGTTCTGGCTGCGCGCGCCGCGCGTCGTGGGGCGCGACCCCTCTGAAGGGCTGCATGAGAGCGTGGTCTTGCCCGAAGGCTCGCGCGCGATTTTCAGGCCGCGCATCCTGCGTCCCGAAATCCGTCGTCTCGCGCGCCGGTCCGAGCCTGTCTCAGAGGTCAGGCGTCATGACGAAACAGGTGGCGGTGCCGGTCGCGTAGAGGCGTCCATCCTCGGCGCCCCGGATCTCACCCCGCGCGACGCCGGTTGACCGGCCGATGTGATCGAGCTGTCCCACGCCGATCACCTCGGTGCCGGGCTTGATCGCGCGGATCAGGTTCACCTTGAATTCGAGCGTGGTCTGCGTCTGACCCTTCTTCAGTCCGGTGATCACCGAACAGGTCATCACCGTATCTAGCATCATCGCATACCAGCCGCCGTGAATGCCGCCATAGCCGTTGGTCTGCGGATGGCCCGGCGTCCCGCGGCAGACGACGCGGCCTTCCTCGGCCTCGGTGATCCGATAGGCCATCAGCTTCTGCACGGTGGGGGAGGGAACGTCGCCCGTCACCATCTTGCGAACGTAGTCGAGCCCCGACATCGAAAGCACCTCCTCGAGTGGGAGGAAATCTTCGGGGCCTTCGGCGAAATATTGGTCGGGCATCTTCGGGTCCTTTTCCGGGTCGGCACTAAGCTATCGCGGTAGCTCGGAAAGGGAAGGGGAGGTAGGTGTCGGATTGCGACCGAAGTGGCCTTAACTGCCCGGCGGCACGAAGTTCGAACGGATGCCGGCCGCAGCCTTCTGCATCTCCTTGAAGTCGGCGGTCGTGAAGGCCTCCTGCGTCTGCACCTTCGACAATGACCCCGAGCCAGCGGCGGCCATGATCGCCGGCAGCACCTTCTTCATGTCGTCGCCCGTGGCGATGATCAAAAAGTCACTCGGACCGGTGGTTATGTAGTAGTTTTCCAGTTTCCCCCCAGCCGCCTTTATCAACGCGTCGATGGTCTCCCATCGGTCCGTCGGGCTGTCCATGAAGCCCTTTATGGCCTGAGGAGAGAAGCTCCCCGTGATCACGAAACGTCCCATGTGTTACCTCCCTAGAACGGACGCCAGTCATCGGCGCGATCTCGTCGGCAGATTTGAACTGGCTTCCGCTGGGTAAACATTATCACGACCGGCGCGATTTCCTGAGCGTCTTCTCGGCGGTGGTGTGGGCGTTGCGACAAGCGTCAGACGCGTGACGCACCACGACCAAAAAAGAAAAGGGGCCCAGCCGGGCCCCTTCGTTCAATCCGTGTCGCGACCCTTTCAGGCCACTTTCTCCAGCACCGTATCGGGCGTCACACCCAGCGCGTGGCAGACGTCGCGGGTCAGGCCGGGACGGTTGAGCGTGTAGAAATGCAGGTCTTCCACGCCGCCCTCGATCAGCTTGTCGCACAGCTCGGTGCACAGCGCGGTCGCCAGAAGATGCTCGCGCCCGTCGCGGATCGCGGCCTCGAAGGCTTCCTCGACCCAGGCGGGGATGGAGGTGCCGCAGCTTTGCGCGAATTTCTTGGCGCCTTTCCACGACTGGATCGGCAGGATGCCGGGGATGATCTTGGCGTCGATCCCTTCGCGCTCGCAGGCATCGCGGAAGCGGAAGAAGGTCTCGGGCTCGAAGAAGAACTGGGTGATCGCCGAGGTCGCACCCGCCTCGACCTTGCGCTTGAGCCAGCGCACGTCGGCCATGTTGTCGGCGGCGTCCGGATGCCGTTCGGGATAGGCGCCGGCGCGGATCGTGAACCGGCCATCCTCGGCCAGCGCCTCGATCAGTTCGACCGAAGAGGCGAAGCCCTCGGGATGCGGGGTGAAATGCTTGGCACCCTGCGGCGGGTCGCCCCGCAGCGCCACGATCTCGGTCACGCCGACCTCGGCATAGGCGTCCACGATGTCCATCGTCTCTGCCTTGGTCGCTTCCACGCAGGTCAGGTGGGCGGCGACATTGAGGCCATAATTCTTGTGGATCGTCCCCACCGCCTCGTGGGTCAGCTTGCGCGTCGTGCCGCCCGCGCCATAGGTCACGGAGGTGAACTCGGGTTTGAGCGGTGCCAGAACCTGCGCGGTTTCCCACAGCCGGAACGACGCATCGAGCGTCTTCGGCGGGAAAAATTCGAAACTGACCTTGGGCGTCGTCATGGGATTTTGTCCTTTCGTTCGCTCTCTTGTGCCAGATCGGGCTTTGTGAGACAAACTCATAATCCTCAAAATGGTTATGAGTGTAACAGCAAGATGCATCTCGAGTTCCGTCACCTGCGCACAATCAAGGCGATTCACGATGCCGGAGGGCTCGCGAAGGCAGCGGACGTTCTGCACATAACACAATCGGCGCTGTCGCACCAAATCAAAGGGCTCGAGGACCAGACCGGGGTGGAGCTGTTCGTGCGCCGCTCGAAGCCGCTGAAGCTCTCGGCGGCGGGGCAGAAGCTGTTGCGGCTGGCCGAACGCATCCTGCCCGAGATCGCGGCAACCGAGGCCGAGTTCGACGCGCTGCGGTCGGGGCGGGCGGGCCGTCTGCATATTGCGATCGAGTGCCACGCCTGTTTCGACTGGCTGTTTCCGGTGCTGGAGCGTTTCCGCCATGCCTGGCCCGATATCGACGTGGATATCCGGCCCGGTCTGGCTTTCAACGCGCTTCCCGCGCTGAGCCGCGAAGAGGTCGATCTGGTGATATCGTCGGATCCGGAAAAGATCGACGGCGTCACCTTCAATCCGCTTTTCGACTACGCGCCGACCTTCATCGCCGCCGCGAATTCACCGCTGGCGGCGAAGCCATATATCGAGGCGCAGGACTTCGCGGATCAGACGCTGATCACCTATCCGATCGACCGCGGTCGATCGGACATCTTCACCCAGCTGCTCACGCCCGCACGGGTGGAGCCGAAAGCCGTGCGACAGGTGGAGCTGACGGCGGTGATCCTGATGCTGGTCGCCTCGAATCGCGGCGTGGCGGTGCTGCCCGACTGGGTGCTGCGCGAGGTGAAGTACCAGCCTGACTACATCACCAAACCTGTGACCGAACACGGGCTGACCAAGCGCCTTTACGCCGCGACGCGGTCCGAGGATGCCACTCAGCCCTTCATGGCGCATTTCCTGCGGCTTGCACGCACCGAGCCGGTGAAGCTTCAGCGTGCCTGACCCATCGGGCTTGTCCAAATATCCCAGGGGCTCGCGCAGCGAGCGGGGCAGAGCCCCTCCTCAGTTTGCCTCACGTGCCAAAGCTCTTGGATTTTCCGCGCAACCCCTGTAAGGCGACCGCTTGAAACGCGAAGGAGCCCAGAGATGCAAGGCAGCGCAAACCTCAACCTGATGATCAAGGCCGCCCGCAAGGCAGGCCGCTCGCTGGTCAAGGATTTCCGCGAGGTCGAGAACCTTCAGGTCTCCTCGAAGGGTCCGGGCGATTTCGTCTCGAAGGCCGATCGCGAAGCCGAGAAGATCATCAAGGACGAGCTGCGCGGCGCGCGCCCTTCCTATGGCTGGCTCGGCGAGGAGACCGGTGAAGAGGCGGGCGATGACCCGACCCGCCGCTGGATCGTCGACCCGCTCGACGGCACCACGAACTTCCTGCACGGCCTGCCGCATTGGGCGATCTCGATCGCGCTGGAGCATAAGGGCGAAATCATCGCGGCCGTGGTGTTTGACGCCGCGAAAGACGAGATGTATTTCGCCGAGAAGGGCCTCGGCGCCTACATGAACGATACGCGTCTGCGGGTCTCGGGCCGTCACAAGATGATCGAATCGATCTTCGCGACAGGCGTGCCCTTCGGCGGCAAGTCGACCCTTCCGGCGACGCTGCAGGACCTTGCGAAGCTGATGCCGCAATGCGCGGGCGTTCGTCGCTGGGGCGCGGCCTCGCTCGACCTCGCCTATGTCGCGGCGGGCCGCTACGAGGGCTATTGGGAGCGCGGGCTCAACGCCTGGGACATGGCCGCGGGGATTCTCCTCGTGAAAGAAGCGGGCGGTTTCGTGGAAGCAGTGCGCGAGGGGCGCGACGTTCTCGAATCGGGTTCGGTGATCGCGTCGAATGCTGAAATGTTCCCGGCTCTCACCAAGGCGCTTCGGTCAAACGACTGAGAAATCTCTGAAAATTCGATGAGGCGGCGAAAGGTGAGCGAAAGTTCACCTTTCGTTCATTCCGTTGTGCCAGCCTGAAGCGGTTACCAGAAAGGGGATGCCGCCATGGTTGGACAGGAATTCGGGTCCGCGTCACTCGCGCTTGAACAGCGCGCATTGACTGCGCTGCACGGGCCGGGCGATTGCGCGGTCGAACGCGCGTTGGAGGAGTTACGGCAGGCGGTGTCCGATCTCGCCTTCGCCGAGGTCGCCGAGTTGATCGCGCGGCATCGGGTCGCCTTCCTGGACGAGATGATTTCGGGCTGCCTCGACGATGCCGAAACGGCGGAGGCGGACACTGCGGCGGCGCTGCGCACGGCGGCCGAGGGGCTTCAGGAGGAGCGGGCGGCCGTGGCAGAGACCATGCCGCTGGAGCTTGCCCTGCGCGCCGACCAACGCGACGCCGCCTGCGATCGCATCCGTGCTGCGCAGCGGCGTCTGCGCAATATCTCACAAATGCCCCAGCATTTCGGTTGTGCCTGCAGCTTTGACTGTCCCTCTGAGGGCGACGGGGCGGGACCCTGCTCGGGGGTGGCAGAGCGAATCCAGCAGGCGCTCCGCTGTGATGCAGACGCCATCGCCGACATCGCCAGACAGGAAGCGCGCGCACGGCTCAGCGACGGTTTCGCGGCCTTGCCGGTCGCCGCGCCTCTCTCGTCCCGTTCCGGCGGGGACACGGTGTCCACGGCGGCGCAGGTCGCCCGCCGCCTTGTCGAGGATGCACGCCGAAGGTTGTGCTAAAGCGAAACCGGCAAGCCTGCCTTGCGCTCGCTGCTTGAGGCTATGCAGACGCAAAGATCGTGATAGCCTGTCGTCGCGCAGAACGCGCATCGCAATGAGGGGCTGGAATGATTCAGGAATTCAAGGATTTCATCGCCAAGGGCAATGTCATGGACATGGCGGTGGGCATCATCATCGGGGCGGCCTTCACCGCCATCGTGACCTCGCTGGTCGGCGACATCATCAACCCGATCATCGGTCTGTTCACCGGAGGCGTTGATTTCACGAATAACTACGCTGTGCTCTCCGGCGAGGTTCCCACCGGGGCGAGCCTTGAAGAGGCGCGCAAGGCAGGTGCCTCGGTCTTCGCCTATGGCGCGTTCCTGATGGCGGTGATCAATTTCTTCATTATCGCCTTCGTGGTCTTCATGCTGGTGAAGATGGTCAACCGCATCAAGGCTGCGGCGGAGAAGCCGGACGATGTCGCGCCCGAGGTGCATACCGGTCCGAGCCAGCTCGATGTGTTGCTCGAAATTCGCGACGCACTTCGGAAGTGACGGCGCGGCGCGCAGCGCCGCCTGAAGATAGAAGAACGGCCCGGGGCAAAGCGCCGGGCCGTCCTCGTCATGGGTGCAGTTGTTCTTGGCGTCGTGGCCTTTATTCGGCCGCGTGCATCACCGCGTCCGGCGCGTCGAACGGCAAGTCGAGCGCTTCGGCCACTGCCTTATAGGTCACCTTGCCGGCATGGATGTTAAGCCCCGCCGCGAGATGCGGATCCTCGGCACAGGCGCGCTCCCATCCCTTGTCGGCCAATGCGAGCAGGAAGGGCTGGGTCGCGTTCGACAGCGCGAGCGTCGCGGTGCGCGCGACCGCGCCGGGCATATTGGCCACGCAGTAATGCATGATGCCCTCGACCTCGTAGATCGGGTCGTCATGGGTGGTCGGGTGCGAGGTCTCGACGCAGCCGCCCTGATCGATCGCGACATCGACGATCGCCGCGCCGGGCTTCATCGTCTTGAGCATTTCGCGGGTGACCAGTTTCGGGGCGGCGGCCCCGGGGATCAGCACCGCCCCGATCACCAGATCGGAGGCCGCGACCAGCGCCTCGGTCTCGGCTTTCGAGGCATAGGCGGTGCGGAAGGTTCCGCCGAACGTGTCATCGAGATAGCGCAGACGCGGCAGCGACTTGTCGAGCACGGTCACATCCGCGCCCATCCCGGCAGCCACGCGCGCGGCGTTGGTGCCCACGACGCCGCCGCCGATCACGACGACCTTCGCGGGCGACACGCCGGGCACGCCGCCCAGCAGCACACCGCGCCCGCCATTGGCCTTCTGCAGGGTCCACGCGCCCATCTGCGGCGCGAGGCGACCAGCCACCTCGGACATCGGCGCGAGCAGCGGCAGGGTGCCGTCCTTCGCCGTCACCGTCTCGTAGGCGATGCAGGTCGCGCCCGATTTCATCAGGTCATGAGTCTGCGCCGGGTCGGCGGCCAGATGCAGATAGGTGAACAGAAGCTGGCCTTCGCGGAGCATCGCGCGCTCGGAGGCCTGCGGCTCTTTCACCTTCACGATCATCTCGGCCTCGGCGAACACCTTTGCCGCATCGCCGAGGATCTTCGCGCCGGCGGCCTCGTAATCGCTGTCATTGAAACCCGCGCCCAGGCCTGCGCCGGTTTCCACCAGCACTTCGTGGCCATGGGCGACCGCCTCTTGCGCCGCGGCCGGGGTCAGCCCGACGCGGAATTCCTGCGCCTTGATTTCGCGTACGGTTCCGATCTTCATCGCGTGTCCTCCTCCAAAACATGGAAACGTCCTGCGACCAGTATGCGCTCCGTCACAAGCAAGTGCTTTGCCATTTGGCGGTTGTGGATGGGGTGGGCCGCTCGTATCTTCGATAAAATACGTGAATAGCGGCAGGATTTTGCATGAGCGACAAGCTGGACGCGACAGATCGTCGGTTGCTGGAGGTTTTGCAGCGGCAGGGGCGAATCTCCAATGCCGAGTTGAGCGAGCGGGTGAACCTCTCGCCCTCGGCCTGTCACCGGCGGGTGCAGCGACTGGAGGAGGAGGGTTACATCCGCGATTACGTCGCCCTGCTGAACCCGCGCAAGCTGGGGCGGACGACGACGGTCTATGTCGAGATCAAGCTGTCCAGTCAGGCCGACGAGGTTCTGGATGCCTTCGAGAAGGGTGTGCAGCAGGTCCCGGAGGTGCTCGAATGTCATCTGATGGCGGGGGCTGCGGATTACCTTCTGAAAGTGGTCGCCGCCGATGCCGAGGATTTTGCGCGGCTGCACCGGGCGAAGCTGGCCAACATTCCGGGCGTGGCGCAGATCCAGTCGAGCTTCTCGCTCAAATGCGTGGTCTCCACCACGGCGATGCCGGTCTGAGAGTCAGGCGCGCCAGAAGCGCGGCAGGAATACGACGAGGATCGCGAGCATCCCGATCCGGCCCAGCAGCATTGCGAGCGTCAGCAGCCATGTCGCGGTGTCGCTGAAGTCGATCATCGTGCCGGTGCGATCGGTCAGCGGACCGACCCCGTAGCCTATATTGCCGAGAGCCCCCCAGGTCGCGAAGATGGCCGAGACGAAATCGGCCCCGGTCATCGAAATCCCGACCGAGATCAGGCCCAGCGTCAGGATGTAGCCGGTAAAATAGAGGATCAGGGAGGAGAGGATGTCTTCCTCCAGCAGCCTTTCGCCGAGGCGCGGCTGCAGTACACGATGTGGCATCTGCAATCGGCGCACGGCGGCGCGGATCACCGCGCCGAGTGCCTGCCAGCGAAAAACTGACAGCGCGCCCGAGCTGGACCCGGTGCAGCCGCCGATCAGCCCGACCCAATAGGCCAGCACCATCGCGAAGCTGCCCCAATTCGAGACGTTGGCCGTGCCGAAGCCGGTGCCGGTCATGATCGAGGACAGGTTGAAAGCGGCGGAACGGAAGGTCGGCTCGATCCCGTCGGGCGCGTGGGTGTAGAGCCAGATCAGGAGTGCCGCGAGCGCGAGGCCGAACCAACGAAAGAAGGCGTGGATTTGCGGGTCGTCCCAGAACGGGCGCAGGTCGCCTCGGCCAAGCTGGACATAGCGGATGAAGGGCAAGGCCGAACCCAGCATGAAGACGACGCCCGCATATTGCGATCCGGGCGAGAAGTTCGCGAAGGAGCTGTCATGCGTGCCGAAGCCCCCGGTCGCGATCGTCGCCATTGCGTAGCAGATCGCGTCGAAGGAGGTCATGCCCGTGGCGGTGTAGCTGATCGCGCAGGCCAGCGTCAGCGAAACATAGACCCAGAGCAGCGAGCGCGCGATGTTATGGGCGCGCGGCATGACCTTGCCCAGCGTGTCGAAGCCTTCCGCCTGGAAATAACGCATGCCGCCGATGCGGAGCACCGGCAGGAAGATCATCGCGACGAAGGCGATCCCGAGCCCTCCGAACCAGTTCAGCATCCCGCGCCACAACACGACACCGCGTGGCAGCGTGTCGAGATGTTCGAAGACGGTGTAGCCGGTCGTGGTGATGCCCGAGGCGGCTTCGAAATAGGCATTCGTCCAGGTCGCGTGCGGTGCGCCTTCGATGAAAGGGAGGGCGGCGAAGATCGGCAGGCCGAGCCAGATCGCCGCGGTGAGCAGATAGGCCTGCCGCGTGGTGAGCCCGCTCGCGCTCTTGGTGCGGGTCGCGAGCGCGAGAGCGCCCCCGATCAGCGCAGTCTCGAACGCCGCTTCCAGGAAGTCCTGCCAGTTCGGGTTGAGGTCGCTGAAATCCAGCGCCGCGGGCACCAGCATAGCGGTTCCGAGGGCTGTGACGATCAGGCCAAAGAGGTGCAGGACGGGCCGGATATCGGACATTTGAAAGCGGTTCCCGCCAGAGCGAAGTGCTGGCGCTAGGGTAGGGGGCGCAGCGCTTTAGGCAAGATCAAAGCGGCGGCGATTGCGCTTTCTTGTAGCGGTGTCCTCCAGAAACCAAAAACCCCCGCGGCCAAGCCTCGGGGGTCATCGGTGCGGGCAAGCCCGCCAGCATTTTCAGGCGCCTTTTCAGACGCGGAGCGGTGCGCTTAGAGCGCGCCTTCGCGCTGAGCCTTCTTACGTGCCAGTTTACGGGCACGGCGGACGGCTTCGGCTTTCTCGCGCGCTTTTTTGACCGAGGGTTTCTCGAAATGCTGCTTGAGCTTCATTTCGCGGAACACACCCTCGCGCTGAAGCTTCTTCTTCAGAGCACGGAGCGCCTGTTCGACGTTGTTGTCGCGAACGCTGACCTGCATGTGGTGTCACCACCTTCCTAAGTTAGAGTTGCAGTTGCTTGCAGGAGCGCTCCATATAGTCACCAAAAGGCGGTTTGTCTACCGTCAAAGCTGAGAGAGGAAACGCGATGAAAAACGACCATCTCGATATGGAACGCACGCGGTCCGAGCTGTTGGCGGCGATCAAGCCGCATGTCCCATTCGATGGCTGGTCCGAGCCGGCCTTCAAGCTCGCAGTGTCCGATCTGGGGCTCGATCCGGGGTTGGCGCGGGTCGTGTGTCCGCGTGGTGCCGTCGATCTGGCGGTGGCCTATCACCGCGAGGGCGATGCCGAAATGCTCAGGCGTCTGGAAGAGGCGGATCTGTCGGGACTGAAGTTCCGCGACCGGATCGCGACTGCCGTGCGCTTCCGTCTGGAAGAGGCCGATCCGGAGCTGGTGCGCCGTGGCGCCGCGATCTTCGCGCTACCGCAGAACGCCACGACCGGCTCGAAGCTGATCTGGGAAACGTCGGACAAGATCTGGCGCGCGCTGGGTGATGTCAGCGAGGATTACAATTGGTACACGAAGCGGATGACGCTTTCGGGGGTCTACAGCTCAACGGTGCTCTACTGGATGGGCGACGAGAGCGAGGGCAAGGGTGACACCTGGGCCTTCCTCGACCGCCGGATCGAGGACGTGATGCAGTTCGAGAAGGTGAAGGGGGCCGCGATGAAGCTGCCCTTCCTGCCGAAACTCCTTGGCGGCATCCGTGCGCCCAAGGGTAATGCCGACATGCCGGGTCGGGAGGCGCAGTGATGGAGCCTGTCGAGATGCCGACCGAGATGCGCTGCGTCGAGATTTCCGAACATGGCGAGCCGGAGGTGCTGAAGGAAGTGACCCGCGCCGTGCCGGTCGCGGGACATGGCGAGATCCTGATCGAGGTGGCCTATGCCGGAGTGAACCGCCCGGACGCGCTGCAGCGTGCGGGCGCCTACAATCCGCCGCCCGGCGCGTCGGATCTGCCGGGACTGGAATGCTCGGGTCGGGTCGCGGCGATCGGCCCGGGCGTCACCGATTGGGAGATTGGCGACGAGGTCTGTGCGCTGCTGCCCGGTGGCGGATACGCGGAATACGCGACCTGCCCGGCGGAACATGCGTTACCCGTGCCCGCCGGGCTCGATCTGAAATCGGCGGCCTGCCTTCCCGAGACCTGCTTCACCGTCTGGTCGACCGTTGTGATGCGCGGCGGCTTGCAGGCGGGCGAGCGGTTCCTCGTGCATGGCGGCTCGTCGGGAATCGGCACCACCGCGATCCAGATCGCGACGGCGCTGGGTGCGCGGGTGTTCACCACCGCCGGGTCAGCGGAGAAATGCGCGGTCTGCGAAGAACTCGGCGCGACCGCGATCAACTACAAGACCGGCGATTTCGTCGACGTGCTGAAGGCCGAAGGCGGGGCGAACCTCGTGCTCGACATGGTGGGCGGCGACTATATCGCGCGCAACATCAAGGCGATGGCCGATGACGCGCGGCTGGTCTTCATCGCTTTCCTCGGCGGTCCGAAGGCTGAAATCAATTTTGCGCAGGTCATGGCGAAGCGGCTGACGCTTACCGGAGCGACGCTGCGCCCGCAATCGGTTGCGGCCAAGGCAGAGATCGCGCGGCAATTGCGCGCCAATGTCTGGCCGATGATCAATTCGGGCAAGCTGCGGGTGATCCATGACAGCAGCTTCCCGCTGGCCGAGGCCGCAAAAGCCCATACCCGGATGGAGACGAGCCAGCATATTGGCAAGATCGTGTTGGAAGTTGCGGGCGGCTGAACTTTCGTCACGCGCGCGCCGGGTGTATGCTTGCGGCGCGCGCGAACCAACGAGGGGAGGCAGTCATGAGCGAAGGACGCTTTGAATTTCTGGACGGATTTCCGGCGGATGTGCTGGCTTTCGAAGCCAAGGGCACGATCGGTGCGGAAGCCTACGAAAAACACCTGATCCCGGCGGTGGAGAAGAAGATCGCCGCCGAGGGAAAGGTGAAGCTGCTCTATATCATCGGGGAAGAATTCGACGGCTACACTGCGAAGGGAGCATGGGACGACACCAAGCTGGGCCTGTCGCATCTGGGCGATTTCGCCGCCGTGGCGCTGGTCAGCGATGTCGACTGGATCCGCTGGGGCATTCAGGCCTTCGCGCCGATGATCCCCGGCACGGTCAAGCTGTTTCATCTCAGCGAGCTCGAGCAGGCGAAAGCGTGGATCTGTTCCTCGGGCAAGCTGGAGGAAGATCACAGTCACGACGTCGCGGCGACACACAAGCTGCCGACGCTGGAAGATCGTCAGCCGCCGCTCGACGAATAGCGCCTCAGCGCACCTTTTCCATCAGCGCGTTCGACAGGCTGCAATCGCGGATCGTATCGGCCCCGCAGCGGCGCGGCTCCAGCTCCTTGGTCAGGCAGATGCGCGCTTCTTGGATGCGTCCGGATTTGCAGGTGATGGTGATCTCGTCGGCATCGAGGCCGGGATTGGCCTCGAGAAACGCCTGTTCGACCACTTTCGCGGGCAATCTTACGTCGCGGTCGAGGTTCGCCAGCACGCGCGGAATTTCGATGCTCTCGTAAGCCTTGCGCTCCAACGCGAAGTAATCCGTGGCGGACAGCCCCGAGCAGCGCCCGTGCTTCTTCCACTCGTACCACGCCAGCCCCGGCGCGCCGGTCAGGTCCTCCATCGCTGCGGTCTGCTGGCGCGACGGATCGCGCTGCGGCGTGCGGCAGAAGCTGGGCCAGCCGGTCTCGTATTGCGGCCAGAGCCCGTGCAGCACGAAGCCGCGATCCTCCGCCGGGTCACATTGCGGCGAGTTGCGCGCGTCGCCGGTCAGCGCGCACCACGTGGGCGACCAGCTGAGCGAGAGGAGGTAATAGTCGAAATCGCCCGCGCGCTCGCCCTCGGCGGAGACGCTGGATGTGAGGGTCGAAAGCGCAAGCAGGGCTGCGGTCAGAAGGCTCAAACGAGTCATTTTCTCTTTTCTCCTGACGCGCGATTGACTATATGAGGCGGCAATTCCCCTTCCAGAAATGGACCGCGGCAGGGAAATCTCGCGCCGCAGCCGATTTCTCGGCCCGGGAGAGATATGTAAAGGATGGCTGCAATGACGAACAAGCCCCTGATGGCAAAGGCCACCGCCGTGTGGCTGGTGGACAATACGACGCTCAGCTTCAAGCAGATCGCGGATTTCTGCGGCCTGCACGAGCTGGAAGTACAGGGCATCGCCGATGGTGACGTCGCCACCGGCGTGAAAGGCTTCGATCCAGTCGCGTCGAACCAGCTCGATCAGGAAGAGATCGACAAGGCCGAGAAAGACCCGCTGCACAAGCTGAAGCTGAAGTTCAACAAGGCGGCGCTGGGCGAGGACAAGCGTCGCGGCCCGCGCTACACCCCGCTGTCGAAGCGTCAGGACCGTCCGAACGCGATCCTGTGGCTGGTGAAATTCCATCCGGAACTGGCCGATGCGCAGATTGCGCGTCTCGTTGGCACCACCAAGCCCACGATCCAGTCGATCCGCGAGCGCACGCACTGGAACATCCAGAACATGACCCCGATCGATCCGGTCGCGCTGGGTCTTTGCCGCCAGTCGGAACTGGATATCGAAGTGCAGAAGGCCGCGAAGAAAGCCGCCGCCGAAGGCGTGATGAGCGATGACGAGCGCCGCAAGCTGGTCTCGACCGAGCAGTCGCTGGGCATGCCCGACGAACCGCGTCTGCCCTCGGGCATCGCCGGCCTGGAGAACTTCTCCTCCTCCGATCTCAAACAGGAGACCGAGGAAGAGGAAGAGACCGCGGACAATGCCGACTATTCGGACGCGGACAGCTTCTTCAACCTGCCCGACGACAATGAGGACGAGGACGAAGACGACAACCACAAATAAGTTGTCGCCGTTGCGAAAGATCAGGGCCGCTCCATCGGGGGCGGCCTTTTCACATTGCGGGTGCGTCGTTTCGCGCCGCTGAGGATGGAAAAGGAACACGGGCGACGAATGAACCGTCGCCCGTCGCTGATATGGCAGAGTGAGCTGCTCGAGAGGCGGCCCTGTTCCGCCGCAGCTGCGACTTACTGCTTCAGCACCACCGGCTGGAACGAGAACACGGCGTCGGATTTCGGATCGACCGTCATCTCGACCCAGCTGTTGTCGCTGCTGCCGAAGACCTCGACGCGGGTGAAGTTCGCGGTGCTGCGGCCATCGGGCTGGATCATCGGCTTGTCGACCTTGAAGTAATGGGAGTCGCCATGGACCAGCAGGACCTGACCTTCGAAGTTATGCGTCTCCTCGACGAGAGACTTGTAGAAGTCGGTGAAGCCGTTCTTGTCGTCGAGGGTCGGAAGGAAATCCTCTTCGTAGCCGCCGTCGCTTAGCTCGAACGGGAAGAAGATGTCGGCCTGAATGTCGATCAGGATGCCCGCGTCGTTATTCTCGCGCGCCGTCGCGAAGGACTCCTTGAGCCATTCGACGTTCTTCGGATTGCGGGCTTCGTATTCCGCAGTTGCGGCATCGCAATCGGCCTGCGTGCGGTCGGATTTCTTGGTGCACTGCTTGTCGGTTACGACGAGGTTGTTGTTGCTGCCCGGCACGTTGAGGGCCACGAACATGACGTTGTCGCGCTCGAAACGGCTGTTCTCGCTGTAAGCTTCGCCCGGCGTGCCCTGACGTTCGACGTCGATCGGGTTCTGGCCTTGCGACTTCGCGGCAGTAAAGAAGGTCTTGCGCAGGTAGGACAGCCGCTCGACCGGGTCGTAGCTGCCGTTGTTGGTCCGGTGGCAGTCGACCCATTCATTATCGCCGAGGGCGTAGAGTGTCGGCATGTCGAGGCGGTTGAAGATCGCCTGCACGTCCGCCCCGATCGCCTGATCGGTGCACTCGCTGCTGCCGCTCTTGGTGTCGCCGGCGAAGATCGTGAAGTCGAGATCGTGTGCGTTCATCGAGGCGACGGTCTGGTCGATCCAGTTCGCCTTTTCCTCCGGGTCCTTGCTGTAGAACTCGTCGCCCCAGAGCGCGACCTTCAGCACGCCCGCGTCGGAGGCGGATTGTGCATGGGCCGGAGCCAACAGGGCAGTGGAGAGAACGGCGGCAGCGAGAGCCGCGCAAAGCGTGATCGAACGGGAAGGACGTGGCATATATACCCCCAAGGTAGACTTGATATGACGAAGGCCCAGAGGGTGGCGCGGTGCATCGGGCGGCAGACCGTCGGCTCGGGGCGCTTCGGGCGTCATAATACGCCGGGCTGTGACAGCCCGCTGACGCAGGGGCGAAGGATTTGTGACGCGGGCCGCGCCGCCACCGGCTGGACAGTCGCGACCCCGGGCGCGATGCTCCCGTCGAGAAGAGGAGGAACAGATGCGGGAATTCGCCACTTATCCGAGCCTGAAGGGCAAATCCGTGATCGTGACCGGGGGCGCCTCCGGGATCGGAGCGCTGATCGTCGAAGGCTTCGCCGCGCAGGGGGCGAAGGTCGGCTTTCTCGACCGCGATGCGGAGGGGAGTGCGGCGGTCGCGAAACGGCTGGGCGTCGAGTACGAGCTGTGCGACCTGCGCGACATCGCCGCGATGAAGGGGGCGCTGGGTCAGCTGCGCGAGAAGATCGGCACCGCGGATGTGCTGGTGAACAATGCCGCGCGCGACGACCGCCACGACTGGCGCGAGATCGATGCGGAGTACTGGGACGAACGCCAGCACACCAACCTGCGCCACATGTTCTTCACGATCCAGACGGTTGCGCCGGACATGATCTCGAAAGGGGCGGGGTCGATCATCAATATGGGCTCGAATTCGTGGTGGGAGGCCGGCAGCGGTTTCCCGGCCTACGCGACGGCGAAAGCGGCGGTGCACGGGCTGACCCGCACGATGGCACGCGAGTTGGGCGGGCATCGCATCCGGGTCAACACGGTCGTGCCGGGCTGGATCATGACGGATCGGCAGAAAACACTCTGGGCGACGCCCGAGGCGCTGGAGGATCATCGTCGCAATCAATGCCTGCCGGATCTGATCCAGCCGGAATATGTCGCGCGGATGGTGCTGTTCCTCGCGTCCGACGATGCGGCTATGTGCACCGCGAACAACTACATGGTCGAGGCGGGTTCGATTTAATCGGGTTGCGGCGCGTTGTTCGACGGCGCGTCGCTTCGCCCGGTCTCCAAGGGCTCGACAGGTTCGATCTCGACCTGCGCGAGTTCGGTTTCGAGGAATTTCTCGAACGCATCGAAGTCCAGCGGTTCGAACTGGCCGAAACCCTGAATCCATGTCGTCGCGGCAGACATTGCGAGCGGCTCCAGCTTGCACCATTTCACCCGGCCGCGTTTCTCCTGCGAGATCAGCCCGGCATTGGTCAGGATCGCGAGGTGCTTGGAAACCGCGGCGAGCGACATCTCGAAGGGCTCTGCCACGTCGGTCACCGCCATGTCGTCTTCGAGCAGCATCGTCAGGATCGTCCGCCGGGTCGGGTCGGCGAGCGCGGCGAAGATCGCATCGAGAGAAGGGGCGGGCGGCGGTAGCATCGCTCCTTGATGGGGCGGTACGCGACAAACGTCAACCGATCGGTTGAATATGCCCTTGCTCGCATTCCCGTGAGCTTGGCGCGGCGCGAAATTGATGCCTATTTTCAAAATCGTTACGGATCAATGGGTTGCGCGGTGCCTTCAAGGGGCTATCCGGAATTGACTCAGGCTGGGGGCGCGGCTATCACGGCTGGGACCTGAGTGGGGGCCGAACCATGCCTGATCACCGCTCCGACGAGCCCGATCCCGAGCGCCTCGCAGCGCTTGAGAAGAAGCTTGCGGCAGTGAGAAAGACGCAAGAACCGCCTCCGCAACGTGCCGATCATCATCTGTCCCAGGCGAACATGGCCTGGCGTATGGTGATCGAAATGGTTTCGGGGCTGGGGATCGGCTTCGGCATCGGATACGGGCTTGATGTGCTGCTTGGCACGATGCCTTGGATGATGGTGCTGTTCACGCTTCTCGGGCTCGCGGCCGGGGTGAAGGTGATGCTTCGCTCGGCCAAGGAAATGAACGAAGAGCGTGCGGCCGACATGGCCGATGAAGAGGAAGACGACCGTGGCAAATCTTGAACAGGAAATGCGCAGTGAACTGACCTTCCACCCGATGGATCAGTTCATCGTTAAGCCCCTCTTCGGCGAGGGTCCGGTTCACTGGTACACGCCGACCAATGCGACGCTGTGGATGGCGATTGCCGTTCTGGCGATCTTCTTCATGCTGGTCATCGGCACCCGTGGCCGCGCCGTGGTACCCTCGCGCGCCCAGTCGATCGCCGAGCTGTCCTACGGCTTCATCCACAAGATGGTCGAGGACGTGGCGGGCAAGGACGCGCTGAAGTTCTTCCCCTATATCTTCACGGTCTTCCTGTTCATCGTCTTCTCGAACTTCCTCGGCCTGCTGCCGCGCGGCTTCACCACGACTTCGCATATCGCGGTGACCGGTCTGCTGGCAGTCGCGGTGTTCGTTGCGGTGACCGTCATCGGTTTCGTCAAGAACGGCGCGGGCTTCCTGAGCCTGTTCTGGGTGGCTTCGGCCCCGCTGGCGCTGCGCCCGATCCTCGCGATCATCGAGGTGATCTCCTACTTCGTGCGTCCCGTCAGCCACTCCATTCGTCTTGCGGGCAACATGATGGCCGGCCACGCGGTTATGAAAGTGTTCGCCGCCTTCGCGCCGCTGATCCTGTTCTCCGGCGTCGGCCTCGCTGTGACCCCGCTGTCGATCCTCGCGATCACCGCGATGTACGGGCTCGAAGTTCTCGTGGCCTTCATCCAGGCCTATGTCTTCACGATCCTGACCTGCGTCTACCTGCGCGACGCGCTGCACCCGGCACACTGACCGGATAGCGGATCGAACCAGTTCACCAAGTTTCTGCCACTTCCAACCTCAAGGAGTTACGACAATGGAAGGCAATATCGTTCAAATGGGTGCTTACATCGGCGCTGGTCTGGCCTGCATGGGCATGGGCGGCTCGGCTATCGGTGTGGGCAACGTTGCCGGCAACTTCCTGTCGGGTGCCCTGCGCAACCCCTCGGCCGCCGCTGGCCAGACCGCGACCCTCTTCATCGGCATCGCCTTCGCAGAAGCGCTCGGGATCTTCTCGTTCCTCGTCGCTCTGCTGCTGATGTTCGCAGTCTGATCCAGCACGCTTTTCCTTGAGGGCGGGTGGGCTCATTCGGAGCCCATCCCGTGACCCGCAAGGGGATTTGTGATCAGGGTCGAGGGACGACATGGCAAGCGAAACGCAAAATACGGCGCACGCAGCCGCTGATGCGGCCCAAGGCGCGGCACATTCCGCGCAGCAGGGCGGCATGCCGCAGCTCGACTTCTCGAGCTACCCGAACCAGATCTTCTGGCTTCTGGTCGCTCTCGTCGCGATCTACTGGCTGCTGACGCGCATCGCACTGCCCCGGATCGAGGCAGTTCTCGCCGACCGTCAGGGCACGATCGCGGGTGACATCGCCGCAGCCGAGGACTTCAAGCGCAAGGCCGAAGAGGCCGAAGCCGCTTACGAGAAAGCTCTGGCTGAAGCACGCGCTCAGGCGCAGAAGATCGCAGGCGAAACCAAGGCCGAGATCCAGAAGGACCTCGACGCGGCCATCGCCAAGGCAGATGCCGAGATCGCGGCACGCTCCGCGGAATCGGAAGCGCGCATCGCGGAAATCCGGGACGGCGCACTTGCAGCGGTCGATCAGGTCGCCAAGGATACCGCCGGCGAGATCGTCGCGGCTCTGGGTGGCAACTCGGACGCAGCGGCTGTGAACGCAGCTGTCGAACAACGGCTGAAAGGGTAAGACGATGAAGAAACTCTCGCTTCTCCTTCCGCTCGTGGCGGCACAGCCCGCCTTCGCGGCAACTGGTCCGTTCTTCTCGCTGTGGAACACGAATTTCATCGTGACCATCGCCTTCATCATCTTCGTGGCCATCGTGCTCTACGCGAAGGTGCCGGCGACGCTGGGCAAGATGCTCGACAAGCGTGCGGCGAACATCCGTTCGGATCTCGACGAAGCTCGCAAGCTGCGTGACGAGGCACAGGCGGTTCTGGCCAGCTACGAGCGCAAGGCGCGCGAAGTGCAGGGGCAGGCCGACCAGATCGTTGCCGCCGCCAAGCGCGACGCCGAAGCCGCCGCAGAGAAGGCCAAGGAAGATCTGAAGGTCTCGATCGAGCGCCGCCTGAAGGCCGCTGACGAGCAGATCGCCTCGGCCGAGGCGCAGGCTCTGAAAGAGGTCAAGGACCGCGCCGTGTCGGTCGCCGTGGCCGCCGCTGGCGATGTGCTCGCCAAGCAGCTGAGCGCGTCGGACCGCGCCGCGATGATCGACAGCTCGCTTTCGGAAGTCGAACAGCGCCTGAACTGATCTTCCCTTACGGGTGACATTGAAAACCCCGGTCCGATGGGCCGGGGTTTTTCTTTATTCAGCGGTTATGTTCGAGACGTAATCGCGCGGTGGCCTCATTGCGCTCGGCCCGGCGCATCGCCGCCATCTCGACCTCGACGAATTCCATATGGGCCGCGATGGCCTTGCGCGCGGAGTTGGCGTCGCGGCGCTGGATCGCATCGTTGATCGCGCGGTGCTGGTCGAGCAGCTTGCTGCGCGTGCCGCGGTTCTTGAACATCATGGAGCGGTTGTAGAACACGCCTTCGGCCAGAAGATCGAACATCGCGCGCATCATATGGATCATGATGACGTTATGGCTCGCCTCGATGATCGCCATGTGGAACTGCGCATCGAGCTGCGCTTCCTGCGTGGGATTGCGCTTTGAATGGGCCGCTTCCATCTGAGAGAACAGGGTCTGGATCACTTCGAGATCGGTGTCCGAACCGCATTGCGCGGCGCGTTCGGCGGCCAGTCCCTCCATGTCGCGGCGGAACGAGATGTAATCGAACAGCGCCTGGTCGTTGCGGGCAAAGAGCCGGATCAGGGCGGGCGAAAAGGCGGAATCGAGCACTTCGGCGACATAGATGCCCGCCCCGGCGCGGGTCGTCAGAAGGCCGGATTCCTGCAGCTCCGCGACCGCTTCGCGCAGACTTGGGCGCGACACGCCGAGACGCTCGGAGAGCTCTCGCTCCGAGGGGAGGCGCTCTCCTGGGCGCAGGATGCCCTGCAGGATGAGCTGCTCGATCTGGCGCACGACGGCATTCGCGAGCTTCTCGGATTCAATCTTCTGAAACGGCATTTCCCCCTCCATGTGGTCAAGATGTATGACCAGATCAGGGGGTAGGCAATGAAAAAAGGCCGGGATTTCCCGGCCCTTTTCCCGCTCTGATGAGCGATTTAGTTGTTCGGACGAATGATGAATTCGACCCGGCGGTTGGCCTGACGGCCTTCCGGCGTGAGGTTGCTCGCGATGGGCTGATCCTCGCCACGACCGGTCGGGATGACGCGGTAGCTCGGGACGCCGCCATTGATGAGGACATTGGCCACCGACTGCGCGCGCTGACGCGAAAGGCGCATGTTGTAGGCCGCATC
Organism: Thioclava nitratireducens; assembly: GCF_001940525.2. Taxonomy (NCBI): domain Bacteria; kingdom Pseudomonadati; phylum Pseudomonadota; class Alphaproteobacteria; order Rhodobacterales; family Paracoccaceae; genus Thioclava; species Thioclava nitratireducens. Next base: position 3,648,580 of record NZ_CP019437.1, on the reverse strand, counting down.
GCCGGTGTTGTCGGTGTGGCCGACGACCTCGACGGTGGTATCCGGATAGCGGTTAAGGCTGCCGGCGAGCGTGTACAGATCGCGCTGCAGATCGGGGCGCACGGCTGCGCTGTCGGTCGCGAAGAGCACGTCTTGCGGCATGGTCACGATCAGCTGGTTGCCCTGACGCACGACGCTGACGCCGTTGGTGGTCAGGTCGCGACGCAGTTCCTGTGCCTGACGGTCAAGCTGCGAACCGATCGCGCCGCCGATCACGCCGCCGACGATTGCGCCGGCTGCGGCTTTGGTCAGCTTCTCGTCGCCTTTGCTTTTCGCGCCGAGGGCGCCGCCGATCAGCGCACCGGTGATCGCACCGGCATTGCGATTTGCGTTCGGGCTCTGGTCGGGGTTGTTCGCCCCGGTATAGCCGCCCGGCACACAAGCGGTGAGCGCCATCGCTGCGGCGGCACTCAGAAGAATGGTTTTGGTCTTGAGAACGGTGGTCATGTTCTGTCTCTGCCTTCTCTGGTCGCCCCATGTTTCGAGGCTTGACGGAAGATACGCGTAAAAAACGCGCAGGTTCCATGCCCTTTTCGCGAAGCGCGGAATTCCGCGCATCATCTGCCGGTAGAAGCGGCGGAGCGACGCTCAATCTGCCTCTGCGCGGGCGCCTTCCCAGCCCAGAATCGCGCGTTTGACGCCCAAACCCCAGTGATAGCCGCCCAATCCGCCCGATTTGCGTAAGGCGCGGTGGCAGGGAATCAGGAAGGAAATCGGGTTGCGGCCTACGGCGGTGCCGACGGCGCGGACCGCTTTCGGGTGGCCGATCGCCTCGGCGATGTCGGAATAGGTCGTGACCTGTCCCGAGGGGATCGAGAGCAGCGCCTCCCACACCTTGATCTGGAAGGGCGCGCCGATCAGCGTCAGCTTCGCCTCACCATGGCGGGAGAAGGCGGCGTCGACCCAAGGACGCAGCGGCTCGGGGTCTTCGGTGAATCGGGCCTCGGGCCAGCGGCGGGCGAGATCGTCAAATGTCTCCTGCTCGCCCATCTCGGCGGTGAAGCCCATGCCGCAAAGCCCCTGATCCGTGCCCATCGCGATCACCGGGCCGAAGGGGCTGTCGAACCGTCCCCAGCGGATCGCGACGCCTTCGCCGCCACGCGCGAAGGCGCCAGGCGTCATCGCCTCCCAGCGCAGAACCAGATCGTGCAGACGGCCCGTGCCGGACAGTCCCGCACGGTCCGCCACCTCGTCGAGCGGCAGGCGTTGGCTGAGTAACTCGCGCACGAAGTCGAGCGTCAGATATTGCTGGTAGCGTTTCGGAGAGACCCCGACCCAGGCAGAGAACAGCCGCTGGAAATGCGCGGGGCTCATCGAGAGCCGCGCCGAGATCGCCTCGAGCGTCAGCAATTCGCCCGCCGCCTGCGCCGCGTCGATCTCGTCCAGCGCGCGGGCGATGACCTGATAGTGGTAGCTGTCGGCGATGTCGCTGTGGTCGTTCATCACGCACCTCTTGGGCTTTCCCCGATCCTAGGACGCGGGCGGCAGGCGCGCGACCCGAAAGCTGCGGTTTCGCGTGGCCTTGCCCTTCGCGCGCGTGGCGGGCATTAGGAAAGCATGGCCAAGCAATTCGATTATGCCACGATGAAAGAGGTCTTCGCGCGGTTCGAAGCCTCCGAGCCCCATCCCAAGGGGGAGCTCGAGCACGTCAACGCCTATACGCTCGTGGTGGCCGTGGCGCTGTCCGCGCAGGCGACCGATGCGGGCGTGAACAAGGCGACGCGAAAGCTATTCGCCGTGGCCGACACGCCCGAGAAGATGCTGGAGCTGGGCCTTGAGGGCGTGACCGAGCATATCAAGACGATCGGTCTCTTTCGGCAGAAGGCGAAGAACGTCATCAAGCTGAGCCAGATCCTCGTCGATCAGTATAACGGCGAGGTGCCATCCTCGCGTGCCGCGCTGCAATCGCTGCCGGGCGTGGGGCGCAAGACCGCGAATGTCGTGCTGAACATGTGGTTCGGCCATCCCGCGCAGGCGGTCGATACGCATATCTTCCGGGTCGGCAATCGCAGCGGCATCTGCCCGGGCAAGGATGTCGACGCGGTCGAGCGCGCCATCGAAGACAACGTGCCCGTCGAATACCAGCGCCACGCCCATCACTGGCTGATCCTGCACGGTCGCTATATCTGCGTGGCGCGCAAACCCAAATGTCAGGCCTGTCCGATCAAGGATCTGTGCCAGTTTGAGGAGAAAAACCTTTGAAACAGTATCAGGTCGTCGGCATCGGCAATGCCGTCGTGGACGTGATCGCGCAATGCGACGACAGCTTTCTCGAGCATATGGGCATCGAGAAAGGCATCATGCAGCTGATCGAGCGCGAGCGCGGCGAAACGCTGTACGGCGCGATGAAAGAACGCACGCAGGCGCCGGGCGGCTCGGTCGGCAACACGATCGCGGGGCTGGGCAATCTGGGCCTGACCACCGCCTTTATCGGCCGGGTGCGCGACGACACGCTGGGCCGCTTCTATGAGGCGGCTCTGCATGGCGAGGGCACGGATTTCCCGAACCCGCCGGTGAAGGATGGCGAGCTGCCGACCTCGCGCTCGATGATCTTCGTGACGCCGGACGGTGAGCGTTCGATGAACACCTATCTGGGGATTTCGGCTGAGGTCTCGACCGAGGATGTAAGCCTCGAGGTGGTCGAGAACACGCAGATCCTGTTCCTCGAAGGTTATCTCTTCGACAAGGATCACGGGAAGGCCGCATTCCTGAAGGCGGCGCAGGGCTGTCACCGGGGCGGCGGCAAGGCGGGGATCGCGCTGTCGGACCCGTTCTGCGTCGACCGTCACCGCGCCGATTTCCGCCGTCTCGTGCGCGACCAGATGGATTACGTGATCGGCAACCAGCACGAATGGGAATCGCTCTACCAGACCGATCTGGATGCGGCGCTGAAACAGGCCGCTGAGGAATGTGAGCTGGTGGTCTGCACCCGCTCGGGCGACGACGTGATCCTGATCCGTGGCGAGGAGCGTGCCACGGTTCCGGTCAAGCGCGTGGTGCCGGTCGATGCGACGGGCGCGGGGGATCAGTTCGCGGCGGGCTTCCTCTATGGCTACGCGACGGGGCAGAACCTCGAGACCGCGGGCAAGATGGGCTGCGCCGCGGCGGCCGAGGTGATCGGCCATTATGGCGCGCGCCCGGAAGTGGATGTGAAGGCGCTGTTCGCGGATCGCGGGCTCATTTGAGCCTGTCCGGCGCGCCCGGGATCAGGGCGCGCCGCCAACCTTAACGCATCAACAGCATCGGCCCGAGCGGGCGACCTGCGAGGATATGCAGATGGTAATGCGGCACTTCCTGCACGCCATTCTCGCCCGCATTGGTGATGCCGCGATAGCCCTCGCCGCCTTCGCCCGGGCTCGCGCCGGTCATCTTGCAGACCTCGGCCACGGTGCGGTGGAAATCGACGATCTCTGCATCGCTGGCTTCGGCGCAGAAATGATCGAGCGCGACATAGGCGCCTTTCGGGATCACCAGCACATGCTCGGGCGCTTTCGGGGCGATGTCGCGGAAGGCCAGCGTATGCTCGGTCTCCAGAACTGTGTCGTTCGGAATCTCGCCGCGCAGGATCTTGGCGAAGATGTTCTGGTCGTCATAGGTATAGGCCATGGCCTCTCTCCTCAGTCGCGGAAGATGTAGTCGAGTTCGGCCAATTCCTGCGCCATATCGGAGGGGATGTCGAGCGCATGGGCCAGCGCGCGTGCGTTGTCCTCGATCTCGCCGCCCTCGCGCATGAGCGCGTAATTCTCGAACTCGGCATCGCGGAGCCGTTCGGATTCATGATGCAGGTCGGCGCGGATCGTCGGCAGCATCTGATCGAGCACCTGCGGCGGAGTATGATGCCCAGCGAGGCCCACGCGTTGCGCGTGCCCCTTGAGATAGTCGTCGGAGAACTGGCACTCGATCTCGAGGATGCGGGTCTGGCATTTGTCGCGGGTGAAATCCTCGATCACGTCAAGCTCGGCCGGATCGACGCAGATCACCATGCGGTCGGCGTTCTCATGGTCGAACACCATCCGCATCAGGGCGCGGCGGTGACGGTTGCGCTTTTCGGGGCTGGTCTCGATGCCGCCGAGATCGGGCAGGGGGGCCATCTCGTTGAAAACGTAATCGAGCGCGGGGATCGAGGAGCGTTTGCGGAACTCGGCCACCAGCCGCTTCGCGACATGCCATTTCTTGCACAGGATCAGGGTCAGCGTGCGTTCGCGCCCCAAGGTCGCCTCCGCCTCCCAGAAGCGCGGTGCGAAGCGACGGCCGACGCGACCGCGCCCGGTCAGGAAGCGATGCAGCGCGCGGCCTTCGTTCGAGACGGCGAATTGGACGCCCTCGCGTGTCCACAGCTCGCCCAGACGCTGCTTCAGCTCCTTCGCCTCGGGGCTGATCTTGCGCGCGAAAAGGTAATCCTGAGCGAGCAGCAGGTCGTAATGGTCGTTGTAGAAATTCGCCGGCATCCCGTAATCGGTGAACATCAGGAAGGTCAGCGTCCGGGCACGGATCTCGGTCTCGGGGATCAGGTGGTGGACGATGGTCTGAAAGAAGGTCTCGTCCGGAATCCATGTCGTGCGGAAGAACCGCATCACATCGGGCCGCGCCTTGATGAAATCGAGCACCTGCTCCATCGTGCGCCGCCGCAGGCACCACCATTGCGAGCCGATCATCATCTGCAGATCGCGCGGCACCTCGCGCGATAGCTTCAGCCGTTTCTGCAGGTTATAGGCAAGGTAGAACCGCTTGGGTTGATTGCGCTCGTTGAACCAGTGGCGATAGACCAGCCGGTCCTCCTTCATCCCGGTCTTGATCCAGCCAGACGAAAAGAAGTCGAAGCTTTCGATGTAATCGACCTCTTCTGCGTCGAGAAAGTCATGCGCGTATTCGGCCGATTTGATCTGCATGCAATCGCCCGAGAGCATGTAGAAATGCGTGGCGCGCGGGAAATCGGCGACGGCGGCTTTTACCGCCTCCAGGGTCGCGGCGACGAGGCTCCATTCGCCCCAGCCGCATTTGACGCGCTTTTTCGCGAAGGTGACATTGGGATTGGCATCGAGCGCGCTGCGCAGCTTGCGGTAATGCTCTGGTTTGGCGCGGGCATCGAAATGGATCGCCACATAATCGCCGGTCTGCGTCAGTCGTTCCGCCTGAGCGATGATCCCGTCCGGGTCCTTATGGGTCAGAAGAATAAAGGCGATTCGGGCCATACGGGAAACGATGCGCTGTCACTTGCTGGTATTATCCGACTTGTTAGCCGGAATGAGCGTTGAAAAGACAGGGTTTCTTTGCTCTTTACTCGATATTTATTATGTCTGCGTCACCCATTCACGGGTGCGCGACCTTCTGGAGGGCTTTGAATGGGATTTCCCGGAACCTGGATGACCGAGAGCGAAAGCATGGTGTATCGCGTCGTGCCGAAATGCGCCTGCTCCTCCATCGGGCAGATCATGTTCTATTCCGACCACGGGAAATTCTTCGACGGCGACATCCACGATTCCAAGACCGGGCTGCATAAGTGGTCGCAGGAGGAAAGCCAGACGCCGATCACCGAGAACGTGGTGGCGCACAAAAGCTACGCCTTCACCTGCGTTCGCAACCCGTATCAGCGCATCCTGTCGAGCTTCTTCGACAAGATCGCGGGCATCCAGCGCAACGGCAAACGCTATCGCGGAAATCTGGTGCCGCAGCTCGTGCAGAAGTACGGGATTGAGGTCGGCTCGCCGGAAGATAACTTCGATTTCGACCAGATCGCCTCGTTCCGCCGCTTCTTGCTGTTCGCGCGCGACACGATCCGCTGGCGCCGCCCGATGGAGCCGGACATTCACTGGTCGGCCATGTCGGGCCATATCTCGACCTTCATCGTCAATGGCGGGAGCTACGACAACATCTTCTTCACCGAGAAATTCAACGAAGGGATGCAGTCGGTGCTCGACGCGGTCGAGACGCCGGTGAAGGTCGATCTGGCCGACGTGCCGCGGTTCAACGAATCCGAAGGGCACGGGCCGAAGCGTGCGCATAAGGTCAGCGATTACTTCGACGACCTCTCGCGCCACCTGATCTGGGAAATCTACAAGAAGGATTTCCAGCTGTTCCAATACGATTTCGACGATCCGGATAACAAGATGCCGGTGGGCGAGGTCGATCTGGACGAGGTGCACGCAAAGCTGGGCGACTGATCACCAGCGTTTCAGCGCGTCCTCATCCTCATCCTTCGCGGCGACCCAGGAGGTGCCTTCGGGCCCGTGTTCCTTCTTCCAGAAGGGCGCGCGGGATTTCAGGTAATCCATCAGGAATTCGGCCGCCTCGAAGGCAGCGACGCGGTGGCGTGCGGCGGTGGCGACCATCATGATTTGCTCGCCCACGACGAGACGTCCATGGCGGTGGATCACGGTCACGTCCGACAGGGACCAACGCTCGACCGCCTGATCCACGATACCCGCGATCGCGCGCTCGGTCATGCCGGGGTAATGCTCCAGCTCCAAGGCGTCCATCGCGCCGGTGTCGTCGCGCACGATGCCGGTGAAGCTGACGACCGCGCCGACATCCGCGCGGCCCGTGCCGAAATCGGCAAGCTCTGCGCCCAGATCGAAGGGCTCGGCCTGAACGGAGACTTTCATCTCAGCCTCCCGTCATCGGCGGGAAGAAGGCCACCTCGCGCACACCTTCGAGCGGCGCATCGAACTCTGCAAGATCCTGATCGAGCGCGACCCGCAGCGCCGAGATGTCGGCAAAGGCCGCCTCGTAGCGCGGCTCGCGCGCTTTCAGCTCCTCGACCAGATCGGCCACTGTTTTTGCCTCGGTCTCGACCTTTTCCCTCGGCAGGCCGATCCGCTCGCGGACCCATGCGAAATAGAGAACGTCAATCATGGCTCGGCTCCTTCAGATAGGGCAGGGCCTTGCGGAAATAGTCCCAGCCGGTGATCGCGGTCAGCACGGCGGCGATCCAGATCAGCGCAAGCCCCACATGGGTCGCGACATCGGCGGGGGTGGCGCCCATGCGGATATCACCTTCCCCCGCGCGCGGGGCCTGACCCTGTTCGAGATAGGCGAGCCCGGTACCGAGGAACAGCACGGCGATCGCCACCATCTGCGCGGTCGTTTTCCACTTCGCGAGCTTGGTCACCCGCAGCCGCCCGGCATCCGCGCCGAGGAATTCGCGCAGCCCCGAGACGAAGACCTCGCGGAACAGGATCACGGTGGCGGGCAGGATCAGCCAGGGGTTCATGCCCGAGTAGCCGGTCAGCACCACAAGCGCGATCACCACCATCGCCTTGTCTGCGATCGGGTCGAGCATCGCGCCGAAGCGGCTCTCCTGTTTCCACGCCCGGGCAAGGTAGCCATCGAACCAGTCGGTGATTGCTGCGCCGATGAACAGCGCGAGCGCCAGCCAGTCGGCCCAGGGCCGCGAGAAATAGAGGAACATGACCGCCACGCCCGGGGCAGCCAAGAGCCTGAGCACGGTCAGGATATTGGGAAGGGTCCATTTCATGGGAGGCAACCTAGCTGCGTGCTTGGCAAAGCGGAAGAGGGCGCGTTAACGGGTCGCGGGATCGCGATATGCATGCACCGTGCCGCGTCGGTCGGTCACATGCCAGTCTCCGGGACTGTCCCCCGGCGTGAAATGGTCGGACGTGATCGGCACTTTGCCATGCCCACCGGGGATGTCGAGCACATAGGTCGGCAGCATGGTGCCCGAGCAGCGGCGGCGCAGCTCGGCCATCAGCGCGCGGCCTTCCGCGATGGTGGTGCGGAAATGCGAGGTACCGCGCGCGAGGTCGCAATGGTGCAGGTAATAGGGTTTGACGCGCAGCTTGGTCAGGGCGCGGAACAGGCCCTCCAACGCGTCGGCACTGTCGTTGATGCCCCGCAGCAGTACGGTTTGCGACAGCATTGGGATGCCGCGATCGACAAGTCGGGCGATGGCGTCGTGAGCGACAGGCGTAAGTTCCTGCGCGTGGTTGGTATGCAGCACGATCCACGCAGTAGGCGCATTGCGCAACAGAGCGCAAAGCTGATCGGTGATGCGCTCTGGCGCGACGACCGGAACGCGGGTGTGGAGCCGGACCTGGTCGAGATGGGGGATGCCGGAAAGACGCTCCAGCACCGCGCCGAGCCTGCGCGTCGAGAGCGTCAGCGGATCGCCTCCGGTCAGGATCACCTCGCGAATGGCCGGGGTCGCGGCGATATAGTCGAGCGCCTGCGTCAATTGGTCTTCCGGCAGCGGCCCGTTCTCCCCCACCGTCTCGCGGCGGAAGCAGAAGCGGCAATAAACATCGCAGGTCTTGGTGATGTGCAGGATCACCCGGTCCGGATAGCGATGCGTCAGCCCGGGCGCTGGGGAATGGGCATCGTCGCCGATGGGGTCTTCCATTTCTTCGGCGCGGGTCACCAACTCCGCCGCGGAGGGCACGAATTGCGCGGCCACCGGATCGGTCGGATCGGCGATGGCCCCACGCATCTCGGGTGTCACGCGGATGCGGAATTCCTTGGCGACGCGCTCCAGATCGACGCGCACCCCCGAGGCGGTCAGCCCGTCGCGTTCGAGATCGGCCACGCGGGTCAGCGCGCGGGGGTGGCGGCTGTGATCGGTCATCTCAGCCCTTCTCGTTGAAGAAATTGTGGATGGTCTCGGCCATCGCCTCGGAGATGCCGTCGACCTCCATAAGATCGATCGGCGCCGCGCGGCTCACCGCCTTGGCGGAGCCGAAATGCGCCAGCAGCGCGCGTTTGCGGGCCGCGCCGATGCCCGGAATTTCATCCAGCGGGTTCGCCATCTGCGCCTTGGCGCGTTTCGCGCGGTGCGTGCCGATGGCCCAGCGGTGCGCCTCGTCGCGCAGGCGCTGGATGTAATAGAGGACCGGCGATTGCCGGGGCAGGGCGATCGGGCGCTGGCCGGTACGGTGGAATTCTTCCTTGCCGTGGTCGCGGTCGACGCCCTTCGCGACGCCGACCATCGCGACGTCACTCACGCCCATCTCGTCCATGATCTCGCGCACCGCCGAGACCTGCCCGGCGCCGCCGTCGATGAGCAGCAGATCGGGCCAGGATTCGGATTTGCGCTCTGGGTCTTCCTTCAGCAAGCGGGTGAAGCGGCGCGTCAGTACCTCTTTCATCATCCCGAAGTCGTCGCCCGGCGTCAGGTCGGCGTTCTTGATGTTGAACTTGCGATACTGGCTCTTGATGAATCCTTCCGGCCCTGCGACGATCATCCCGCCCACGGCATGCGCGCCCTGAATATGCGAGTTGTCGTAGACCTCGATGCGCTGCGGCGGCTTTTCCAGCCCGAAGGCTTCGGCCACGCCCGCCAGCAGCTTCGCCTGCGCCGCGGATTCCGACATCTTCCGACCGAGGCTCTCGCGGGCATTGCGCGCGGCGTTCTCGACGAGTTCGGCTTTCTCGCCCCGTTGCGGCACGGTGATCTCGACCTTGCGCTCGGCGCGCTCGGAGAGGAATTCGCTTACCAGTTCCTCATCCTCGACCGGGTGCGACAGCAGGATCAGCTTCGGCGGCGGGCGGTTGGTGTAGAACTGCGCGATGAAGGCCTGCAGGATTTCGGGCGCCTCGGCGCCGGAGCCGGTCTTCGGGTAGAAGTCGTGATTGCCCCAGCTTTGGTTCGCGCGGATGAAGAAAACCTGAACACAGGCCTGCCCGCCTTCCTGATGGAGCGCGATGACATCGGCCTCGGCGGTGGTACGGGGATTGATCCCCTGGCTTTGCTGCACGTTGGTCAGCGCTTTGATCCGGTCACGGAGCGCCGCGGCGCGCTCGAACTCCATATCGTCCGAGGCTTGCTGCATCTGCTCCGCCAATTCACGCTGGATCGTGGTGGACTTGCCCTGCAGGAAGCGCTTCGCATCGTCGACCAGCGCTGCGTAATCCTCCTCGGAGATCTTGCCGACGCAAGGCCCTGAACAGCGTTTGATCTGGTATTGCAGACAGGGGCGTGTGCGGGTCTCGAACATCGAATCCGAGCAGTTGCGCAGCAGGAACACCCGCTCCAGCTGGTTCAGCGTGCGGTTCACCGCGCCAGCGCTCGCGAAGGGGCCGAAGTAATGTCCCTTCTCTTTGCGCGCGCCGCGATGCTTCTTGATCATCGGGTAGGGGTGATCGGTCGCGATCAGGATGTTGGGAAAGCTCTTGTCGTCGCGTGCGAGAACGTTGTAGCGCGGCTTGAGCTGCTTGATCAGGTTCTGCTCGAGCAGCAGCGCCTCGGTCTCGGTCCGCGTCGTGAGGAACATCATCGAGGCGGTCTCGAAGATCATCCGCGCGATCCGTGCCGAGTGTCCCGAAGGCCGCGCATAGTTCGAAACCCGCGCCTTCAGGTTGCGCGCCTTGCCCACATAGAGCACCTCGCCCTTCGCGTTCAGCATCCGGTACACGCCGGGCGAGCCGTCGAGACGCTTGAGGTAATCCGCGATCAGAGCATGGCCCGTCAGCCCGTGTTGCGGGCGCGTGGCCGCCGGGGGATCGAGGGTGTCCTTGTTGTTCTCGTCATCATTCATGAGCAGGCTTCGATTCTCCCCCGTGGCTGCAACCTCGCGCGACCGTTTTCAAGAAAAAACATGTCCACGAAATTTGGGGATAAGTCTGTTGGCAAACATGTGGGACCGCGGGTTCCGACCTTAATATAAGGGTTGATCGAGTGTTTGCCCGTTTTTTGAGCAATTGCGGAGCGCATTGATTTCATTGAGAAATTTTCTGCACATTTGCCAAGCTATTGAAAGGATTAATACTTTTGTGACGGTCTCGTTACAGGCCGCCGCGCAGTGCACAACTTCGGCCTGTGATTCGATTTCAGGCTCATTCCGGACCTAATACATCGGGCGTCCGCCAGCCTAGATGTTGGCCGCCATCTACGCAGAGCAACTGCCCTGTGACGGCCGGCGCATCCATGAAATATCCTAGCGCTGCGACGATATCCGCAGGGTCCGCGCCACGCTCAAGGATCGTCGCCGCGCGCTGCCGGTTGAAGTGATCTTCCGACTGGCGCGCGCCCTGCAGGGTGGGGCCGGGGCCGATCGCGTTCACCCGGATATCGGGGGCCAGCGCCTGCGCGCCGGTCTGGGTCAGCGTCCACAGCCCCATCTTCGCGAGTGAGTAGGTCATGAACTCGGGCGTCAGCTTGCGCATCCGCTGATCGACCATGTTGACCACCAGGGCACGGGCCTTGGGTTCCGCGCCTGAGCGATCGGCTTGCGGGGCCTGTGCCGCGAAATGCTGGATCAGCACGAAGGGCGCGCGGAGGTTGGAGCCGATATGCCGGTCCCAGCTTTCGCGCGTGGCCGAGCGGATCGTGTCGTATTCGAAGATCGAGGCGTTGTTGATCAGCAGATCGAGCGGCCCGTCGAGCAGGTGCGCCGCATGCGGCACCAGTGCCGCCGTCGCTGCCTCGTCCAGCAGGTCGGCCTGTAGGATCTCGGCGCGCACGCCCTTCGCGCGGGCCTCCGCTGCCGTGGCCTCCGCGTCCTCCGCGGAGCCGTGATAATGGATCGCGACGTCCAGGCCGCGTTCGGCCAGATAAAGCGCCATCGCACGCCCCAGCCGCTTCGCGCCGCCTGTCACCAATGCTCGTTTCATGCGCTGCCTCCAATGAAGAGGGCCACCATATAGGCCAGATAAGCCACGGAAAAAGCGATACCGACGCCGCGGGTGATCACGCGGTTGCCGAAGATGAATGGCGCGAGCGCGATCGAGGCGGCTGCCATGACCCAAAGGTCGATCTGCAGCATCTGCCGAGGCACCGGAATATCGCCGAACAGCCCCGCAACGCCGATGATGCAGAGCAGGTTGAAGATGTTCGAGCCCACGACGTTGCCGAGCGCGAGGTCCGAGCGGCCTTTCATCGCAGCCGTGATCGAGGTCGCCAGCTCCGGCAGCGAGGTGCCGAGCGCCACCAGCGTCAGGCCGATCACCGCATCCGAGATGCCCATGGCGCTGGCGATCTCCGAGGCGCCGCTGACCAACCAGTTCGCGCCCAGCGGCAAGCCGACGAGGCCCGCGAGAACGTAAAGCCCGATCCGCCAGAGCGGCATCTTCGGATCGACGCTTTCGATCTCTTCATTCGCCTCGGTCTCGGCCGCGCTCCCGTTGCCGCGATTGGCGCGATGGGCGCGCGCCTCGCGGATCTGCCGGAACAGGACGATGCTCAGAGCAAAGAGCAGAAGCAGCCCCTGCGCCCAGCCGATCGGGCCCATGAAACAGACGAGAATGAACAGAATCGTCGCGCCCATCATCAGCACGAAGCTTTCGCGCGTGTCGTGCAGGTCGGTGCGGATCGCGGAGATGATCGCCGGCAGTCCCAGCACCAGCAGGATATTCGCGATGTTCGAGCCCACGACGTTTCCGAGCGCGATGCTCGGCGCATTGTCGAGGACGGCGGCGACGGAGACCATCAGCTCGGGCGCGGAGGTGCCGAAGGCCACGACAGTAAGCCCGACGATCAGCGCCGGAATCCCAAGGCGCAGCGACATCGCCACCGCGCCTTTCACCAGCAGATCGCCCGCCACGACCAGCAACGCCAGCCCGGCAATGATCTCGCCGAAATCCCAGATCATGACCGGCGCTCCGTCTTCTTGCTCTTGGTCTTGGAGGTCGTCTTGCAGGGGCAGGGGCCGCGTCCGATTTTCGGACGTCCGCAATCGGGACAACGTGCCGACAGCCGGCCCGGACCGCGCGGGCCCTTGATCTTCGGCATCCGCAGCTTGCCGAACATGGCGAGCACCGCCATGACGACCAGGAAGAGGGTCATGCCCTTGATGAGCATCGGGTTACAGCCCGTAGCGCGCCCAGAGCGCGCGCTCTTCGGTCGTGTCGATAAGTGCGCCTGCCGTCGCCGCCGCCATCTCGCCGCCGATCTGCGCGCCGAAACGCCGGAAGAGCGAACGCTTGGGCGCATAGGGCACGATGCGTGTCTTCTCGCCGTAGATTTCTTTCAGCTTCGGTACCGCATGGGCCAGACCGTCGATCAGGCCGGTCTTCTCGGCCAGCGCTTGTCGCCCGGTCCAGATATCGCCGGTAAAGAGGTCGCGATCCGAGGCCAGTTTCGCGCCGCGCCGGGACTCGACATGTTCCTTGAAGCTGACATGCATGTCCTCGAGCAGCTTGTTCAGCCGCGCGACGTCCTCGTCCTTTTCTGGGCGGAACGGGTCCATGAAACTTTTCGAGCCGCCCGCCGTGTGCACGCGGCGTTGGATTCCGTGACGGCTGATGAACTCGTCGAGGCCGAACCCTGCCGAGATCACACCGATCGAGCCCACGACCGAAGTCGGGTCGGCCCAGATCTGGTCGGCGGCGCAGGCGAGCCAATAGCCGCCCGAGGCCGCGACGTCTTCGACGAAGGCATGCACGGGAATACCTTTTTCGTCCGCGAGCCTGCGGATACGCCCCGCGATCAGCGCCGATTGCACGGGCGATCCGCCGGGCGAATTGATCATCAGGGCCACCGCCGCCGGTTTCCCGCGGGAAAAAGCCCGCTCGATGATCGGGGCCATCGCGGCATCCGACAGGCCGGGCGATCCCGGGCGCGAGATGCCAATGGCACCGTGCAGACGGATCACCGCTACGAAGGGCGATTTCTTGACGAAGGGGAGGCGTTGGATCAGGCTCATGTGAGGGATGTAGAGGCTCACCCCTGCCCGCGCAAGCACGGCGATGACGGTTCCTGTCCGCGCCTGTTCGCGATTGAACCAGTCGTGACTTGCTGGCCGGGGCATGCTCGCCCCATCATCGGGGCCGGGAGGATGGAAATGACCGAAGACGACAGGCTCGCCGCGATTCTGGCGGATCATGCGGGGCGCGAAGGTGCGCTGCTGCCCATTCTTCACGATGTGCAGGCCGCTTACGGCTGCGTGCCCGCCGATAGCTATCAGCCGATTGCCGATGCGCTGCGGTTGAGCCGGGCGGAGGTGGCGGGCGTCGTCTCCTTCTATCACGATTTCCGCGATGCGCCCGCGGGCAAGCATGTGATCAAGCTGTGCCGTGCCGAGGCCTGCCAATCGATGGGCGGGACGGAGATGATCGCGCGGCTGGAGCGCGCGCTCGGCATGAAAGTCGGAGAAACGAAGGGAGACGTGACCCTTGAGGCGGTCTACTGCCTCGGGCTGTGTGCCTGCGCGCCCGCCGCGATGGTGGGCGATCAGTTGGTCGGGCGGGCGACGCCCGAGCGGATCGAGGCTCTGGTTGCGGAGGTCTCGGCATGAAGATCTGGGTTCCCTGCGATGCCGCTGCCGTAGCCTGTGGCGCCGATGAGGTCGCGGCGGCGATTGCCTCGGCGGCTGGTCTGAGCGGCGAAACGGTCGAGATCATCCGCAACGGCGCGCGCGGGATGATCTGGCTGGAGCCTTTGGTCGAGATCGAGCGCGACGGTGTGCGCTACGGCTTCGGACCGATGACGCCCGAGGACGTACCTGCGCTGTTCGAAGACGGCGATCACCCGAAGGCGCTCGGCCCGGTCGAGGAAATCCCCTTCTTCGCAAAACAGACCCGCCTGACCTTCGCGCGCTGCGGTCGGACCGATCCGCTGTCGCTGGCCGATTATGAGGCGGGCGAGGGCTGGCAGGGTCTCAAGCGTGCGCTGGAACTGAGCGGGGAGCAGACCATCGAAGAGGTCATCACATCGGGGCTGCGCGGTCGTGGAGGTGCGGGCTTCCCGACCGGCATAAAATGGAAGACTGTCGCCGGGGCAGAGGCCTCGCAGAAATATATCGTCTGCAACGCGGACGAAGGCGATAGCGGCTCTTTCGCGGATCGGATGCTGATGGAAGGCGATCCCTTCTGCCTACTCGAGGGCATGGCGATTGCCGGTCTTGCGGTCGGCGCGACCAAGGGCTTCATCTATGTCCGTTCGGAATATCCCCATGCGATCCGCACGCTGAACGCAGCGATCAAGGCAGCGCGCGCGGCCGGGATCATCGGCGACAGCCTGATGGGGCAGGGGCCGGCCTTCGATCTGGAGGTGCGCGTCGGCGCAGGCGCCTATATTTGCGGCGAGGAGACCTCGCTTCTCAATTCGCTCGAAGGAAAGCGCGGGATGGTGCGCGCCAAGCCGCCGCTGCCCGCGCTGGAAGGCGCGTTCGGCAAGCCGACCGTGGTGAACAACGTGCTCTCGCTGGCCGCCGTGCCGTGGATCTTGGTCCACGGCGGCGCTGCCTATGCCGAATTCGGGCTGGGTCGCTCGCGCGGGACGATCCCGCTTCAGATCGCGGGCAACGTCAAACATGGCGGGTTGTTCGAGACCGGCTTCGGGATGTCGCTCGGCACGCTGGTCAACGAGATCGGCGGCGGTACGGCTTCGGGTCGTCCGTTCAAAGCGGTGCAGGTGGGCGGACCGCTGGGCGCCTATCACGGGCCGGACGATTTCGATTTGCCGGTCTGCTACGAGGCTTTCGCCGATCAGGGTGGCCTCGTGGGCCATGCTGGTTTCGTGGTGCATGACGACAGCGCCGACATGCTCGCGCTCGCCCGCTACGCGATGGAGTTCTGCGCCGTCGAGAGCTGCGGGAAATGCACGCCCTGCCGGATCGGCGCGGTGCGCGGCATGGAAACGCTCGACCGCGTGGCAGCGGGCGACCCGGCGGCGATCGAGTTGCTGCACGAGCTATGCGAAGTGATGGAGAAGGGCTCGCTCTGCGCGATGGGGGGCTTCACGCCCTTCCCGGTGCGCTCGGCGATCCGGCTTTTCCCGCAAGAATTCTCGCTCTCACAGGAGGCTGCGGAATGAAGGATTTCATCATCCCCGACGGAGTGCACGGGCCGAAACTCTCCGATATGGGCACGCCTGCCAAATCGGGCCCGCCTGTGACGCTGGTGATTGACGGCATGGATGTGAGCGTGCCCGAGGGCACCTCCGTGATGCGCGCCGCCGCCGAGGCCGGGATCACCGTGCCGAAGCTGTGTGCGACCGATATGCTAGACGCTTACGGCTCGTGCCGTCTTTGCGTGGTCGAGATCGAGGGGATGCGCGGAACGCCTGCGTCGTGCACCACGCCCGTGCGCGAAGGCATGGTCGTGAAAACCCAGACCGAGCAGCTGCACAGGCTGCGTCGCGGGGTGATGGAGCTTTATATCTCCGATCACCCGCTCGACTGTCTGACCTGCGCGGCGAACGGCGATTGCGAATTGCAGGACATGGCAGGGGCCGTCGGCCTGCGCGACGTGCGCTACACGCCGGGCGAGAACCATGTCGAGACGCGCGCGGCGGACGGCGCCAATCCGCTCTATATTCCGCGCGACGATTCCAACCCGTATTTCTTCTACGATCCGTCGAAATGCATCGTCTGCATGCGCTGCGTGCGCGCCTGCGAAGAGGTGCAGGGCACTTTCGCGCTGACCGTGGACGGGCGCGGCTTCGACGCCCGCATCTCGACCGGTACGGAAGATTTCCTGAACTCGGATTGCGTCAGCTGCGGAGCCTGCGTGCAGGCCTGCCCGACCGCGACCCTTCAGGAGAAGACCGTCGACGAGATCGGCGTGCCGGAGCGTTCCGTGGTTACGACCTGCGCCTATTGCGGCGTGGGCTGCTCTTTCGAGGCGCAGATGCGAGGCGACCAGCTGGTGCGCATGGTGCCGTGGAAAGAGGGCAAGGCGAACCGTGGCCATAGCTGCGTGAAGGGCCGTTTCGCCTGGGGCTATGCGAACCATGGCGACCGCATCCTCAACCCGATGATCCGCGACAGCATCACTGACCCGTGGCGCGAAGTGTCGTGGGAAGAGGCGCTGGAATTTGCTGCCAACGGCATCAAGCGCGCGCAGGCCAAGCACGGTAAGGATTCAGTGGGCGTCATCACCTCGTCGCGCTGCACCAATGAGGAGACCTTCCTCGTGCAGAAACTCGCCCGCGCGGTGATGGGCACGAACAACACCGATACCTGCGCCCGGGTCTGCCATTCGCCGACCGGCTACGGGCTGAAGCAGACCTTCGGGACCTCGGCTGGCACGCAGGATTTCGACTCCGTCGAGCAGGTGGATTGCGCCGTGGTCATTGGGGCAAACCCGACCGACGGCCACCCGGTTTTCGCCTCGCGGCTGCGCAAAAGGCTGCGGCAGGGCGCGAAGCTGATCGTCGTGGACCCGCGCCGGATCGATCTGCTGGAGACCCCGCATATGGGCGAGGGGCATCACCTACCGCTACGTCCGGGAACCAATGTCGCGGTGTTGACCGCGATGGCCCATGTGATCGTGACGGAAGGGCTGTTTGACGAGGCGTTCATCCGCGAGCGCTGCGATTGGGACGAATGGATGGATTATGCCGAGTTCGCCGCCGATCCGGCCCATTCTCCCGAGGCGGTCGAAGAGTTGACCGGCGTGCCGGCCGACGCGCTGCGCCACGCCGCGCGGACCTATGCCGCCGCGCCGAACGGGGCGATCTATTACGGGCTGGGCGTGACCGAGCACAGCCAGGGCTCGACCACCGTGATCGCCATTGCCAACCTCGCGATGATGACCGGCAATATCGGACGCCCCGGTGTGGGGGTGAACCCGCTACGGGGGCAGAACAACGTGCAGGGCTCGTGCGATATGGGCTCCTTCCCGCACGAACTGCCGGGCTATCGCCATGTCTCGGACGACTCCGTGCGCGCGGTGTTCGAAGCGGAATGGGGTAGGACGCTCGACCCCGAGCCGGGGCTGCGTATTCCCAATATGCTCGACGCCGCCGTCGCGGGGGACTTCAAGGCGATCTACATTCAGGGTGAGGATATTCTGCAATCCGATCCCGATACCCATCACGTGGCCGCGGGCCTCGCGGCGATGGATTGCGTGATCGTGCATGACCTCTTCCTGAACGAGACCGCGCGCTACGCCCATGTTTTCCTGCCGGGCTCCACCTTCCTCGAGAAGGACGGGACCTTCACCAATGCCGAGCGCCGGATCAACCCGGTGCGCAAGGTCATGGCGCCGAAAGCAGGGCTGGCCGACTGGGAGGCGACGCAGGCGCTGGCCAATGCGCTGGGCGCGGGATGGAGTTACACCCACCCGTCCGAGATCATGGCCGAGATCGGTCGTACGACGCCCGCCTTCGCGGGCGTGACCTACGACTTGATCGACCGTATGGGCTCGGTGCAGTGGCCTTGTAACGATGCGCATCCGCAAGGCTCGCCGGTGATGCATGAACATGGCTTCGTGCGCGGCAAGGGGCGGTTCATCCGCACGGCCTATGTCGCGACCGAGGAGCGCACCGGGCCGCGCTTCCCGCTGCTGCTGACCACCGGGCGCATCCTGTCGCAGTATAACGTGGGCGCGCAGACGCGGCGGACCGAGAATTCCGTCTGGCATGCCGAGGACCGGCTGGAAATTCACCCGCATGATGCCGAGACGCGCGGCATTCGCGAGGGCGACTGGGTCCGGCTCACCAGCCGAGCGGGCGAGACGTCCTTGCGCGCGACGATCACCGATCGGGTCTCGCCCGGCGTCGTCTACACGACCTTCCACCACCCCGAAACGCAGGCGAACGTCGTCACAACCGACAATTCCGACTGGGCGACGAACTGCCCGGAATACAAGGTGACGGCGGTGCAGGTGGGGCTGTCGAACGGGCCGTCGGACTGGCAGGAGCTCTACACCGCGCAGACCAAGTTGACCCGCCGCGTCGAGGCTGCTGAATGACGGCGACCGATTGGGAAATGCCCAGCGGCGCTGTGCAGCGCCTTGCCGAGGAAGTGCCCGTGGCGCTGTCTTTCGACGGGGTGACGCAGGCGGTGATGATGGCGAGCCCCGCCGATCTGGAGGATTTCGCACTGGGATTCGCGCTCTCCGAAGGGCTCATCGAGGACGCGTCCGAGATCACCCGGCAGGAGCTCGAAGTGACCGAGGCCGGGATCGAAGCGCGCAACTGGCTGGCAGCTCCCGCAGGCGCCCGGTTTGCCGAACGCCGCCGCGCTACGATGGGGCCGGTGGGCTGCGGGCTCTGCGGGATCGAGCAGCTGGAGGAGGCGCGGCGCAAGCTCGCTCCGGTTCTCCCGCCCGCCTTTACCATGACGCCGGAACAGGCCGCGGAGGCGCTCGAGACCCTGCGTGACCATCAGCCTCTGCAGGACGAAACCCGCGCCGCCCATGCGTCGAGTTTCTGGCAGCCGGGCAAGGGGATCGTGCTGACGCGCGAAGATGTCGGCCGCCACAACGCCCTCGACAAGCTGATCGGGGCGCTTATCCGGGGCGAGATAGACCCGGCGAGCGGCGCGCTGGTGATGACCTCGCGGCTTTCGGTCGACCTGATCCAGAAGGTCGCGACCCTACGTATCCCGGTGATAGTCGGCCCCTCCGCCCCCACCGCTTTGGCGGTGAGCGAGGCGCGGGACGCGGGCCTTACCGTTATTGCACGCGCAGGCCGGGGCCTCGCGCTCTACACCGCGCCGCAGGAGGCCACCGCATGAAGCCTGAGAAACTCGCCGGGATGGCCAATCAGATCGCACAGTTCTTCGAAAGCCAGCCCGGCGATCAGGCGCATGCCGTGGCAGATCACATCAATGCCAATTGGGCGCCCACCATGCGCGACACGTTCCTCGCGGCGGCGGACAAGCTGGAGCTGCACCCGCTGGTGAAAGCGGCCCTGCCGGATATCCGTCCCCCCAGCGCGGCTGATCGCCCGGCGTCACGATTGGCGCGACCGAGAGGGTGAACTTCGCCTCATCCGCGAAGGGGTAGGGGGCCGCGAACCGCTGCCCCGGTCCGATCGTCCAGTCGGGATGGCCTGGATAGGTCGCGCGCGGAAGACCTGCCCCGGACATATCATCTGCGCATCGTCAAGCCCGCGCGCACCGCCGAGCGCGGTGCGGTACAGGGTCTGGATCACGAAATAGGTGACGATGCTCAGCGGCCAGATCGCATCGGGCAGGCTGCGGCTTGCGATACGGGGCATGGGCTCGGCGCATATGCCGGCGGTGCGGCAGGGGAGGGCGCCACGGGAAAAGTCTGGAGCATGGCGCAGCTATTGGCTTGCAGATCGGCCGCGCATGGCGGGCGGGACTCGATACCAACTTCGGGGCGCGGGCCAAAGCGCCACGGGCGTCTGCCGCCTGACATGACGGTTTGGAGAATCTGCGGCAATATCGGGCAGGGAGCCGCGAGAGATCAGGCCTCTTTCGTACGCTCTATATAGGCGCGCAATTCCTCGGCCTCGTGACGCGCGTCGCGCAATCCATCCATCGCCGCGCGCAGCTCGGCCTCGGTCTGGCTGAGCTGATTGGCCAGTTCCGCCTCGCGCTGCTCGACATAGACGAGCGCCTGATCGCGGGTCTCCTCGGCTTCATGCAACGCCTGCGCCATCTGCTCCAGCTCGCCCATATCGGCCTGGCTCACACGGGTGAGGCGGTGGATCAGCCAGCTTGCGAACCAGCCAAGCGCGAAAGCCACGAAAAGGATGATCGCTGTGGCGATGATGAATTCGTCTCTGTTCATATGGCGTCCCTTCAGCCCTTCGACAGGTCCTCCGGCCGGGATTGCGGGCGCGGCGTCTTCTCGCCGGGCGTCTCGACCGGAATTTCTTCTTGTTGCGGGGTCTGTTGCCCCGGTTCTGCGGCGGTGTCCCCATCGCCGGATTTGTCCTGCGCGCCGTTCTCGGTGGCGGGGGCGCCGTCATCGGTCACGGCGCCATTCCAGTGCGGCTCGCCAGCGCCATCCCCAGTCCCCTCGTCAGCGCCTGCCGTCGCGTCTGCCGTGGCATCGGGCAGCGCCTCGTCACCCACCGGCGCCTCGTCCAGCAGCACGAACTCGATCCTGCGGTTCTGCTCGCGGCCGGCTTCGGTGTCGTTCGAGGCGATGGGCTGGGCTTCGCCGTAGCCTTTTGCCTCCAGGTTGCCGATCAGCACGCCACGGTCCAGAAGCCCGCGGATCACCGCCTGCGCGCGCTGTTGCGAGAGCTGCAGGTTCATTTCCTCGCGGCCCTGATTGTCGGTATAGCCGGCCACTTCCATCTTGAAGTCGGTGCAGTTCTTCATTGCCTTGGCCAACGCGTCGAGCGCGTCGAGGCTTTCCGCAGCGACCTGCGCCGAACCCGGATCGAAATCGACCTTCTTCTTCTTCAGCGTGTCGTTCAGGCGGGCCACGCACTCCTTGCCGGTCGGCAGGGCGAGCTGCTCATCGAGGCGCTTGTCGTATTTCACGCTCAGGTCGATCTGCGCATCTTCGCCAAGCTCGCTCGTCAGGATGCGCGAAATCGTGTCGGAGGCCTGCGGATCGCCCGAGACGCCGCTGACCGAGATGCCGTCGGGGGTCACGGTGACCTTGCCTTCGTGCAGCACCGACAGCGCGTCGAGGGCGGCCAGCGTGCGTACCGGCCAACCGGCGGGAAGCTCCTTGTCGACGCGGGTCGCGCCATGGACATTGGCATGGCCGAGCTTGGCGCGTGCGTAGCTCTCGACGGTCTGGCGCTCACGCGCATCGGTCACGCGGCCCTTCAGGTCGACATGGCCGTTGCCGTCGCGGGTGGCGGTGAAGCTCGCCTCGCCGGCTTTCGCATCGGGGGCGGGCTCGCGCTTGGCCTTGAGCGAAAACACCCCGGGCAGGTTCGATTCCAGCTCACCCACGACATCGTCGAATTGCTGCTGATCGACGGTCGAAGGCACATCCAGCGCGATATCGGCATCCGAGAAGGTCACCGAGCCCGCGCCGAGATCGCCGAGCGCCTTGATCGCCATCTGCGCGGCCTTGGACCAGTCGGGCGAAGGCGTGCCCATCCCGATCGTGCAGCTCAGCGTGCCTTTCGCGCCAGCCGCGCGGGCCGCAGTCAGGATGCGGTCGCGCGCACGTTCGTTATCGGCGGAGCAGGCGTCGAAATGCGGGCCTTCCGCCTTGTCGATGAGGAAGCGCAGCGTGAAGGGGGTGATCACGGGGCGCGGTGCGGAGATGTCGAAGCTGAGCTTGAGATCGGAGGGGCGGCGGCGTGCCAGCGAAGTCTCCACTCGCCCCTTTTCGGCGGGGCTGTCGGTGATCGCCTCCACCGAGACTTTGCCAGCGCTGACTGACACTTTCGAGCGCGGCAGCGTCTCGAGCGTCGTCATCGCGAATTTCATCGCTTCGTCCCAACCACCGGGCACCGGGTAATCGGCGCTCTCCAGCATGTCGGTGACGCCATCCTCGCCTGCGACTTTCGAGAGCTTCTCCACGATCGCCTCGCGGTCGATCGAGGATGGCACCAGCCCGATCAGCGAGATGCCGTTCTCGTTGCGCAGCATTTCCAGCGAGAAGGCGGGTGGCGTGATCGGCTTCGTGATCTGGGTGTCGGTATTGTCGACGACCCGCGAGCTGTCGACGTATTTGTCGACCTCGGAAACGGCGCGGAACCGCTCGGCCTCAGTCGGGGCGGTGCCGGAGAGGATCACCTGCAGCCCATCGGTATGGATACGCATCCAGCCGTAGCCCTGCGCCTCCATCGCGACGCGCACTTCTTGTTTCGTGGATTTTTCGACAATTGTCGCCGCGCCGCCCGCGATGACTGCGGAGACGACGAGTGCGAGGACAAAGGCGGCGATCGTCAACAAGGTGGCGCGGCTGCGCATCGGTCTCAGGCCCTCCCCAGGGGAATCTTTATCCCGTTTCCTTAAGGTGCAGGGGCGCGGGGATCAATCGATACGCCGTTACACGATTGCGCCAACGGCGAGAAACAGCGCAGCGATCAGGCCCGTATCGCGGTTCGCGCGGAACAGTTTCAGACAGGTGTCCGGGTCGTCGATATCGAGCTGACGCATCTGCCAGAGCATGTGCCACCCCATCGCCCAGGGCGCGAGCAGCGAGAGCGCGAGGCGCAGCGGCGGCGCGCCGGGCAACAGTGCGCCCATCACGGCGATGGTCATCAGCGCGACGGAGGTCATCAGGAAGCCGCCCAGCCATTTCGCGCTGTCGTCCCCGAAGAGCCGCGCGGTGGATTTCACGCCGATCAGCGCGTCGTCTTCCTTGTCCTGATGCGCGTAGATCGTGTCGTAGAACAACGTCCAGGCCATGCCCGCGAAATAAAGCACGACGGGCGGCCAGCTGAGGCTTCCGGTATGCGCGACCCACAGCAGCAGCGCGCCCCAGTTGAACGCGATCCCGAGGAAGATCTGCGGCCACCAGGTGAAGCGCTTGGCGAAGGGGTAGATCGCGACCGGACCGAGCGAGACGATCCCGAGAATGATCGCGGGGGTGTTGAAGGTCAGCAGGATCGCGAAGGAGATCAGCGACTGGATCACAGCCCAAGCCAGCGCCTGTTTCGTCGAGACCTGCC
Organism: Thioclava nitratireducens; assembly: GCF_001940525.2. NCBI lineage: Bacteria > Pseudomonadati > Pseudomonadota > Alphaproteobacteria > Rhodobacterales > Paracoccaceae > Thioclava > Thioclava nitratireducens. The sequence continues at coordinate 3,625,362 of NZ_CP019437.1, read as the reverse complement.
CCGAGGGGATCGGGCGCGAGCGGGTGCGGGCCACGCCGGCGTCGATGTCGCGGTCGGTGATGTCGTTCCAGGTGCAGCCCGCGCCGCGCATCAGGAAGGCTCCGACGGAGGCGCCGATGGCCAGCCACAGATCCCACCAGATGAAGCCGCCCGTCGAGGACGCGGCCAGCGCGATCGACCAGTAGCAGGGCAGCAGCAGCAGCCACGTCCCGATAGGCCGGTCGGCGCGGCTCAGGCGCAGATAGGGCCGCGTCCATGCCGGGGCCAGCCGGTCGACCCAGTTGCCGCGATAGGCATCCGCGACCGTACCGTTTGCGTCTTCCGCCGCCTCTGGCGTTTCGGGTTTTCCGCTCATAAAGTCCGCCTCATGGAACGTGCCAAGATCAGGCTCTGTGTAGAGCACCCGCTGGGCGCGGGGCAAGCCGTGCCTCTGACTCAGGACGAAGCGCATTACCTCTTCGCGGTGATGCGGCTGGCCGTGGGCGCCCGTGTTGCGCTGTTCAACGGGCGGGATGGCGAGTGGACGGCGGAGGTCGTCGAGGCTCACAAGAAGCGCGGTATTCTGGCCTGCGTCGAGCAGGCCGCACCGCAGCTCGCGCCGCCCGATCTCTGGCTGATCTTCGCGCCGATCAAGAAAGAGCGCACCGATTTCATCGTCGAGAAGGCGACCGAGCTGGGCTGCGCCAAGGTGCTGCCGGTACAGACCGAATTCACCAATTCCGCGCGCATCCGGCAGGACCGTCTGCAGGCCCATGCGAAGGAGGCGGCGGAGCAATGTCTGGGCACCTATGTGCCCCCGGTCGAGGATTTGCAGGGGCTCAAGAAGCTGCTGGATGGCTGGGATCCGAGCCGACGTATCCTCTGGGCCGACGAGGCTCTGGTTGGCCCCGCAGAGACGCTCGCGGGGTTGGAGCCGGGACCTTGGGCGATCCTGATCGGGCCAGAAGGCGGGTTCTCGGAGGCCGAGCGCGAGATGCTTCGCAGTCGCGATTTCGTGACCCCCGTCAGCCTCGGCCCGCGCATCCTGCGCGCCGATACGGCGGTCTGCGCGGCGATCACATTGTGGCAATCGGCGCTGGGAGACTGGCGGTGATCCGTCCCGAGGTCGCAGAAGGCTTCAAGCGCTGGGGCGAGGTGATCGCGGCGGGCGTCGTGGTGGCATTCGGCGCGTGGCTGATCTGGCTCGGTGGGTATGTCCTGATGCCGCTGGGGGTGATTACGGTCGCGCTCGGCCTTGGATGGGCGCTGATCGGCTGGCGTCGGCTGCGCTTTGCGCGTGAAACCAGCGCGCCGGGTCTGGTCGAGATCGACGAGGGTCGTATCTCCTATTTCGCAGCCAGCCGGGCGCGCGCCATTGCGGGGCCGGGCAGCAATGTCTCGGCGCTCGGGATGGGCGGCGAATTGCCGCTGCGCGAACTGGCCGAAATCCGTCTGCTGACACTGCAGGGCAAGCAATATTGGCGGCTTCGCAGCCTGTCGGGGGAGGCGCTCCTGATCCCGCTCGACGCGGCGGGGGCGGATGCGCTCTACGATGCCTTCGCGAGCTTGCCGGGGATCGATATGGGGAAAATCTCCGCCGCGCTCGACCAGCAGACTACCGCACAGAGCCTCTGGATCCGTAAACAGGTTTCACGCTTGACTTGAGCTAGCCCCCGCGCCACCTGTGGCGCCCCATAAAGCGACGCGAGAAAAGACATGTCCATTCCGCAGCAGGGCGGTGGCCCGATCGAGCGCTTCGAGCAACTGGCCGAATATCTGGCCGCGGGCGAGAAGCCGCGCGACGATTGGCGCATCGGCACCGAACACGAGAAATTCGGCTATTGCGCGGACAAGCAATTGCCGCTGCCCTATGACGGCCCGCGGTCGATCAAGGCGATGCTGGAAGGTCTGCGCGACCGCTTTGGCTGGCAGCCGGTGGAAGAGCAGGGCAACATCATCGGGCTGGAGCTGAACGGCGCGAATGTGAGCCTCGAGCCCGGTGGGCAGCTGGAACTGTCGGGCGCGCCGCTCGAGACGATCCACCAGACCTGCGACGAGGTGAACCTCCACCTGCGCGAAGTGCAGTCGGTCGCCGACGATCTCGGCGTAAGGTTCATCGGCCTTGGCGCGGCTCCGATCTGGTCGCAGGAGCAGATGCCGATGATGCCCAAGGGGCGCTACCGGCTGATGACCGATTACATGGGCCGCGTCGGCGAACTCGGAACGCAGATGATGTATCGCACCTGCACCGTGCAGGTGAATCTCGACTTCGCGTCCGAGGCCGACATGGTGCAGAAGATGCGCGTGGCGCTGGCGCTGCAGCCGGTCGCGACGGCGCTCTTCGCGAACTCGCCCTTCCTCGATGGCAAGCCCAACGGCATGAAATCGTGGCGCAGCCATATCTGGCAGAACCTCGACGATGCGCGCACGGGCATGCTCCCCTTCATGTTCGAAGAGGGCGCGGGCTACGAGGCCTACGCGAACTACGTTCTAGATGTGCCGATGTATTTCGTCTATCGCGACGGCAAATATATCAATGCTTTGGGCCAGTCCTTCCGCGACTTCCTCAAGGGCGAACTGCCCGCGCTGCCCGGCGAGAAGCCGACGCTGAGTGACTGGGCCGATCACCTGACCACCGTCTTCCCTGAGGCGCGGGCGAAAAAATTCATCGAGATGCGCGGTGCCGATGGCGGGCCCTGGCGGCGTTTGTGTGCGCTGCCCGCGCTGTGGGTCGGCCTGTGCTATGACCAGACCGCGCTCGATGCGGCTTGGGATCTGGTGAAGGGCTTCGATCACGAGACCCGCGAAGGTCTGCGCCGTGCGGCGGCGGTCGATGCGCTGCAGGGCGAGTTTAACGGCGTGAAGCTGCATGACCTCGCACGCGAAACGGTGGCGATCGCGAAATCCGGTCTGGCGGCACGGGCGAAGCCCGGCGCAGGCGGAATGATCCCCGACGAGACCCATTTCCTCAACGCGCTGGAAGAGAGCGTCGAGACCGGCCGCGTGCCTGCCGACGAACTCCTCGAGAAATATCACGGCGAGTGGAATGGCGATCTGAGCAAGATCTACGCCGAATACAGCTACTAACGGACAGGGCAGGGCGGTTAGCCGCCCCGCCGCTCTATCCCAGCCGCTCGCGCACCCATTGCGGGACGAGCACGCTCGCCGGTCCCTGGCGCGAGATGTCGAACATCTCGCTGCCCGCCGAGCGGTCGAGGTTCAGCTCCAGCGTCTCGACACCGGCCATCGCGGCATCCTGTACGAAGCCTGCCGCCGGATAGACGTTGCCGCTGGTGCCGATCGAGACGAAGAGGTCCGCGGCTTCCAGCTCGCGGATTATCCGGTCCATCTGGTAGGGCATCTCGTTGAACCAGACGATGTCGGGCCGCGTGGCTTTTCGCCCGCACTCGGGGCAGGTGTCACGCGGCTTCATCGCTTCCGGCGCGGGCCAGCGATGGCCGCATGCGTGGCACAAGGCTCCAAACAGCGTGCCGTGCATGTGGATCACGTTCCGAGAGCCAGCGCGCTCGTGCAGGTCATCGACATTCTGCGTCACCACCAGAACCTCGTGGCCCGGATCGGCCTCGAGTTCCGCCAACGCGACATGGGCAGGATTTGGCTGTGCCGCGCGCGCCGCCGCCCGGCGCGCATTGTAGAAGCGATGCACCAATTCGGGGTCGCGCGCAAAACCCTCAGGCGTCGCCACGTCCATGATGCGATGCTCTTCCCAAAGGCCGTCACTCGCCCGAAACGTCTTGAGACCACTTTCGGCGGAAATACCGGCGCCAGTCAGAATCACGACCTTGGCCATCGCGCTGCCCTCCGTTATCACTCCTCCTATGCGTATCCTCTTTCTCTGCCTTGGCAATATCTGCCGCTCGCCCGCCGCCGAAGCGGTGACCCGTCACAAGGCCGCCGCGGCCGGCCTCGATATCGAGTTCGACAGCGCCGGCACCGGTAGCTGGCATCTGGGAGAGCCGCCCTACGAACCGATGATCGCGGCGGCGGAGGCGCGCGGCTATGACATGCGCGCTCTGCGTGCACGGAAAATCGAGCCCGCCGATTACGACGCGTTCGATGTGATCCTGGCAATGGATGAAAATAACCTGCGCGATGCGCTGGACGGGGCGCCGCGCGAGATGCGCGCGCAGGTGCAGATGTTCATCGACGGGCCGGAAGGGCCGCGCGATGTGCCCGATCCTTATTTTACCCGCAATTTCGAGGGAGCCCTCGACATGATCGAGGCGGGCGCGGATCAGCTGATCGCCGATTTGCTGGCCGATGAGGAAGAAAAGCGGCGCGGGCAGTAGACCGCGCGCCGCAGACTGACCGCTTACTTGCAGAAGCCTTCCGCGGTGGAGGCGAAGTTCTTGTAGCGGTCCCAGAAGTCCGAATCCGACTTGCGATCCGACATCCGCACTTCCTGCGCGCGGTCGGGATCGTGGAAGAAGCTGGCGGCGCGGCGCTGGTCGCGGTGGCTCAGCGTCATGTCGGCGACTTGCTGGATGCACCCACAGGTGCCGGGATTGCTGGCGCGCCCCGCCTTCAGGCAGGCGTTGTCGATGGGCCCGGCCGAGGCCATCGAAGCGAGCGCCACGGCGCCCGAGAATGCGCAGAGTCCGAGTGTCGTCTTGAAAGTCATCTACTGCCCCTTTTGTCGTTGCGGCCGGCATGTATTTGCCGATCCTGCCTGCTCATTTGTCCGCGATTCTAACTCAAATTCAAAAAGCGGGCAATAAAACAGGCAGAATTCCGCCGGTTCGGGACAGGGGAGGGAACCCGATTTCTAACCGTCGCGTTGCGCGGCGCTGGGCCTACTACATCTGGACCGCGACGCCCCGCCGGATCACTCTTCGACCGGGGTGGCCTCGTAGCCCGCACCTTTCAACGCGCTGATCACGGTGGATTCGGGCAGCCCTTCCACCTCGACCTCGCGATCTTCCAGATAGACATCGGCCTTGCCGCCCACCTCTTCGATCGCGGCTTCGACCGAGGCTTTGCAATGCCCGCAGGTCATGTTCGGAACGGAATAGATCATCTTGCGTCTCCCGTGTTTCGTGTCTCAGGGATATGTCGGACGCGACCGGGCCGAGGTCAATGGCAGATGGCGTTCAATCCCTCTTCCCGGCCCGCTTTTTCCCCTGTATACGCGCGCCCATGACTGATCTTGATCGCATCCGCAATTTCTCCATCGTGGCGCATATCGACCACGGTAAATCCACGCTTGCCGACCGGCTGATCCAGCTGACCGGTACCGTGGCCGAACGCGATATGAAGGACCAGCTCCTCGACGCGATGGATATCGAGCGTGAGCGCGGCATCACGATCAAGGCCAACTCGGTGCGGATCGACTATCCCGCCAAGGACGGCAAAACCTATGTGCTGAACCTGATCGACACCCCCGGCCACGTCGACTTCGCCTATGAGGTGTCGCGCTCGATGCAGGCGGTCGAGGGATCGCTGCTGGTTGTCGACGCCTCGCAGGGCGTCGAGGCGCAGACGCTGGCCAACGTCTATCAGGCGATCGACGCGGATCACGAGATCGTCCCGGTCCTCAACAAGATCGACCTTCCGGCCGCAGAGCCCGAGCGCGTGAAGGAGCAGATCGAGGATGTGATCGGGATCGACGCCTCCGAGGCGGTCGAGATTTCCGCGAAGACCGGCCTGGGCATCCCGGATGTTCTGGAAGCTATCGTCCATCGTCTGCCCGCCCCGCAGGGCGACCGTGACGCGCCGCTGAAAGCGATGCTGGTGGATTCGTGGTACGACCCCTATCTGGGCGTCGTGGTTCTGATCCGCGTCATGGATGGCGTGATCAAGAAGGGCGACCAGATCAAGATGATGAAGACGGGGGCGACCTACAAGCTCGACCGTCTCGCCGTTCTGAAACCCGCGATGGTCAATATCGACGAGCTGGGCCCCGGCGAAATCGGTGTCTTCACCGCCTCGATCAAGCAGGTGCGCGACACCAAGGTCGGCGACACGATCACCCATGAAAAGAAGCCCTGCGCCAACGCGCTGCCGGGCTTCAAACCCTCGATCCCAGTCGTGTTCTGCGGCCTCTTCCCGGTCGATGCGAACGATTTCGAGGCGCTGCGCGACGCGATCGAGAAACTGCAGCTGAACGATGCGAGCTTCTCGGCGGAGATGGAAACCTCGGCAGCGCTCGGCTTCGGATTCCGCTGCGGCTTCCTCGGGCTGTTGCACCTCGAAGTGGTGCGCGACCGTCTGGAGCGGGAATACGATCTCGACCTGATCACCACCGCGCCCTCGGTGGTGTTCAAGGTTCACATGAAGGACGGGGAGGTGATCGAGCTTCACAACCCCGCCGACATGCCCGACCTGACCTATGTCGACCATATCGAGGAGCCGCGCATCAAGGCGACGATCCTCGTGCCGGACGAATATCTGGGCGATGTGCTCAAGCTCTGTCAGGACCGCCGCGGCATCCAGCAGGACCTGACCTATGTCGGTGGCCGCGCGATGGTGGTCTATGACCTGCCGCTCGCCGAGGTCGTGTTCGACTTCTACGACCGCCTGAAATCGGTCACGAAGGGCTATGCCAGCTTCGATTACCAGATCACCGAATATCGCGAGGACTACCTCGTGAAGATGTCGATCCTGGTGAATGACGAGCCGGTCGACGCGCTCTCGATCATGGTTCACCGCGACCGGGCCGAGGCCCGGGGCCGCGCGATGTGCGAGAAACTCAAGGACCTGATCCCGCGCCACATGTTCAAGATTCCGATCCAGGCCGCCATCGGTGGCCGCGTGATCGCGCGCGAAACGCTGTCGGCGATGCGCAAGGACGTGACCGCGAAATGCTATGGCGGCGACGCGAGCCGGAAGAAGAAGCTGCTGGAAAAGCAGAAAGCCGGTAAGAAGAAGATGCGCCAGTTCGGGAAGGTCGAAATCCCGCAGAGCGCGTTCATCGCTGCGCTGAAGATGGACGAGTGATCCTCTTCGAAATTTCTTGATTGAAGGCCCGGCGATTGCGCCGGGCCTTTTCGTTTCTGGCGGCGCAGGGCGGCGGCCTTTCTGAGGAACATGGGAAGGCGGGCTCACGTTCTCCTCCCAGACCTATTTCAGGAGGAAACGACATGACCGACCAAGCCAAGATCGAGAAAGATTTCTGGGACGCCCTCGACTCGGATCGCACAGTGATGTTGGCGCGGGCCGGCGTCGATACGGCGGCGCCGCGTCCGATGACGGCGATCGTCGAGGAAAAACCCGGCCCCGTCTGGTTCTTCACCGCGCGCGACACGGAATTGATGGACGGGCTGGCCCCCGGCGCCGGTGCGATGTTCACCTTCGTCGACAAGGGGCATGATGTCTTCGCGACCGTCACCGGCAGTCTGACGGAGAACACCGACCCGGAGATCGTCGAGCGTCTGTGGAACCCCTTTGTCAGCGCCTGGTATGACGGCAAGGACGACCCGAAGCTGGTGCTGTTGCGCTTCGATGCGGATGCGGCCGAGATCTGGGACAGCGGCAATGCCTTGGTGGCGGGCGCGAAAATCCTTCTGTCGTCGGACCCGGGCGAGTCGATGAAAGATCGCGTCGCCCATGTGAAATACTGAGCCGGACGCATCTCTGACGGCATCGGTCCGAAGTTCGAAATGCAAAGGCCCCGGAAATTTCCGGGGCCTTTGATGTTTCCGGCAAGCTTCGGTCGTGCTTAGCGCGCCTGACGGGCTTCACCCGCAATCGTGCTGCCCGCGACGGACAGATCCTGACCCGCGCCTTGCACCGTGTTGCAGGCCGCGAGGCCCAGAAGAATCACGGTCATTGCTGCCATTTGAACCGATTTCGTCATCTCTTACGCTCTCCTATTAAGCCATTGTCGGCCAACGTACGAAAAAATTTACGGTTCCGTGGAACTGTAGGCAAGAAGCGGCGTTTTGCCCTCGAACACATAAGGGAGAGCCCGAAGAAAGACGCCTCTGCGCCTATTCGTCGTCGCCCTCCCGGACCGAATTCTCGCCGGACTCCGGTCCGAGCGGCGCAACAAAAGGAATGACCCGTTCTGGCCGCCCCGCCAGGCATGATCCCTGTCAGAACGGTCTTGCGGCCCCTGCTATGTCCCTCGCGGGGGCCGCACACTCCGCCCGAGCTGGTTAACTCATTGTTAATCAAGCTCTGAAAGGCTCCGGGTTGTCCCTCCCCGGAGCCTTTCCATGTCTAGAGCCTCGTTTTTCCTCGCTCTTTGCCTCCTCGCGGGCTGCGCTTCCCCGGCGCCGCAGTTCCTCGGTGCGTCGCGGCACAAGGTGAGGCTCGACGGCATCGATTTCGTCGTCTTCCTCAAGGGGGACCGGGCGGAGGTCGTGCGAATGGGCTATCTGCGCAGGGCAGAGAGGGGCCGCGTGCCGCCCCTGTTGATCCGCGCGGCGGAACAGGTATCTGGCTGCAAGGTCACGGGTTCGGCGGGCGGGCTCTATCGGTCGCCCTCGCTGCCCGGCGATACGGGCGAAGCGCGCTTCCAGCTCGATTGCTGATGCGACGCCCTGCCGCAGCGGCGAGAGGGCGGATTTGATGCGGATCAAGGTAACATCGCCGTGATCGTGGCCAATCTGACGTCCGAAATGTGTTCTCACTGGAGATCAGATATGCGCCTCTTCGGTATCATCTACGCCCTCGCCGGACCGACCCTTGCGGGCATCCTCATTATCGCCGTATTGACGATGAATATGGTCACGACCAACGCGATCATCGTTTCGGCAGTAATCGGCTTCCTCGTGGCCCTTCCGATCGCGTGGTTCGTCGCCAAGGCGATCCGCGAAAACGCCTGATCGCATTCGCGCGAGCCGTCGTCGCGGGGGAATCCCAACTTCGTGACGGGGCGGAACCTCTGCGCCTTCCTCGCGCTAGTCTGGCGAAGCGCAGAGCCGTTTCGCCAATTTTGAAGAGGTAACATGTCCTACGCCCCCGGTTATTCGAAAACGCAGATATGGCTTCACTGGGCCGTCGTCCTGCTGCTCATCGTCCAGTACCTGTTCAATGACGAGATGGGCCACACTTTCCATGACCTGATGAAGAACGGATCGGCCGATGCCGGGTTTCTGACTTATGGTCACATCGTCATCGGCATCACGGTGCTCGTACTTGCGATCTGGCGCTTGGCGCTGCGCGCAGGCCATGGAACGCCCGAGCCGCCGGAGAACGATCCTGCCATTCTGCGGTTCGGCGCAGCGGCAATCCACTGGCTCCTTTACGTGCTGCTCTTCCTGATCCCGATTGCGGGGCTCGTGGCCTATTACGGGCAGCTGGGATGGGCGGCCGAGACGCACTCGATCCTGACGACGGCTCTCCTGTGGCTCGCCGGTCTGCATGTGGCGGCCGCGCTCTACCACCAATACGTCAAGCGCGATCATCTGCTCCGCCGGATGATGAGGCCGGGCGCCTGAGCGAGGGGGCGCGGTTTCGTCAGCTCGCGGAGTTGAGGAAACGCGCCACGTCGGCTTCGAATTCGCGGGGTTTCTCGGCGTGCAGCCAGTGCCCCGCGTTGTCGACTTCCTCGAAGCGAGCCTGCGGGAAGAAGCCGCGGATACGCTCATGCATCTCCGGCTGGACATAATGCGAGTCCGCGCCGGACAGGAACAGCGTCGGTCCGTCGAACTGTTTGCCCTCGAGTGTCTCGGGCCAGCCGAGAATGCCGTCCATATTCGCTTTCAGCGCCGCAAGGTTGAACTTCCAGCGCGGCGGGCCGTCGCGCAGCACCAGCGATTGTAGCAGGAAGGCGCGGGTGCCCGGATCGAAGACCTGCTCGCCCAGCCGCTCGTCCGCGGTGGAACGCGAGGTCAGATCGCTGATATCCATCTCCTGCATCGCTTCGATCAGCGCAGTGTGGTTGTCGCCGTGGTCGTAGTTCTCGGGCGCGATATCCGCGACAATGAGATGCTCGACACGTTCCGGCCGCGTCAGGGCGAGCGTCATCGCCGCCTTGCCGCCCATCGAATGGCCCAGAACGTCCGCGACCCCACCATTCGCCTCGATCACCTCGGCGATATCCCCCGCCATCGCCTCATAGCTGTGATCGTCGTCCCAGAAGCTGTCGCCGTGATTGCGCATGTCGAGCGCGATCACGGGCCGGTCCGCGCTCAGCCGTTTGGCGATCGCGGTCCAGTTCCGGGCCGATCCGAAAAGGCCGGGCGCGATGATCAGGGGCCGCGCGCCGGGATTGCTGTCGGAGGAGTAGAGGGTCGTGTTCAACATGGGGCCTAAGCTAGATCGCTCTTTCAGGCGCTTCCAGAGCGGATGCGAAAAAAACTGCGGCCATGCGCGCTGTTGCGCTGATCTCGCGCGGCGGCTAGCGTCCGGTGCGGTCGTGCCGAACGCCGCGTAGGGGAGAGGGTCGCATGGGACCGGAGAAGATAAACGAGATGGTGCGGCAGGTCTCGCGGCTTCTGGCGCAGCGGCTGGGCGCTAAGGGGCCGACGCTCGAGGCGCGGGTCGCCTCGCGGGCCCGGGCGCTGCCGCGCAAGGTGCGCAAGGCGGCGCTGGTGCTGATCGATGCCGAGCGCAAGATGCAGGCCCCCAAGATCGCCCGACAACTGGATGCCCGCCGGGTGGAGGCGGCCTTCGCGACCTGCCGCGATTATCTCGAACCGCTGGGCGCGGCAGAGCGGTTGCGCTCAGCGGCGCTTGGCCTCGCCACGTCGATCGCGGTGATCGTGGTGATCGTGGGCGGCACCTTGCTGGCGGCGATGGTCTGGACCGGGGCGATCTGATCCGCCCGCAATCTCCCACATGAAAAAAGGCCCCCGGAACGCGGGGGCCTTCGTCGTGATCTCGGATCCGGATCAGAGTTCGGGGTAGATCGGGAAGCCGCTGAGCAGGGTCGCGACCTTGGCCTTCACGGCCGTTTCGACCTCGCCATTGCCCTCTTCGCCATTCGCTGCGAGCCCGTCGACCACTTCGACGATCAGGCGTGCGATCTCGCGGAACTCTTCTTCGCCGAAGCCACGGGTCGTGCCCGCCGGGGTGCCCAGACGGATGCCCGAGGTGACCATCGGCTTTTCCGGGTCGAACGGGATGCCGTTCTTGTTGCAGGTGATGTGCGCGCGGCCCAGAGCCTTCTCGGTCGCGTTGCCCTTCACGCCTTTCGGGCGCAGGTCGACCAGCATCACGTGGGTGTCGGTGCCGCCGGTGACGATGTCGAGGCCACCCTTCATCAGCTCGTCGGCCAGCGCCTGAGCGTTCTTCACGACCTGGGCTGCGTAGTTCTTGAACTCGGGGCGCAGCGCTTCGCCGAAGGCCACGGCCTTGCCGGCGATGACATGCATCAGCGGACCGCCCTGAATGCCCGGGAAGATCGCAGAGTTCACCTTCTTCGCAATCTCCTCGTTGTTGGTGAGGATCATGCCGCCACGCGGACCGCGCAACGTCTTGTGCGTCGTGGTGGTCGCGACATCGGCATAGGGGAAGGGCGAGGGGTGCTGACCGCCCGCCACGAGGCCCGCGAAGTGGGCCATGTCGACCATCAGGTAGGCGCCGACCTCGTCCGCGATTTCGCGGAACTTGGCGAAGTCGATCTGGCGCGGGATAGCCGAGCCACCGGCGATGATAAGCTTCGGCTTGTGCTCCAGCGCGAGTTCACGGACCTGCTCGTAGTCCAGCAGGCTGTCTTGCTTGCGCACGCCGTACTGGATCGCGTTGAACCACTTGCCCGACTGGTTCGGCTTGGCGCCGTGGGTCAGGTGGCCGCCCGCATCGAGGCTCATGCCGAGGATGGTGTCGCCGGGTTTCAGAAGCGCGGTGAACACGCCCTGGTTCGCCTGGCTGCCCGAGTTCGGCTGGACGTTCGCGAATTCGCAGCCGAAGAGCTGCTTGGCGCGGTCGATCGCGAGGTTCTCCGCGACGTCGACATATTGGCAACCGCCGTAGTAGCGCTTGCCCGGGTACCCTTCGGCGTATTTGTTCGTCATCACCGAACCCTGCGCCTCCATCACCGCCTTCGAGACGATGTTTTCCGAGGCGATCAGTTCGATCTCGTCGCGCTGGCGACCGAGTTCATCGGTGATCGACTTGAACAGTTCGGGGTCACGGCTGGAGAGGCTTTCGGTGAAGAAGCCCGCATCGCGTTGGTCTTTCATGGCCATTCCTCGCAAAGATCCGGTCGCCGACCGTTTAGCGCAGATTTCGCAGGGCTGAAAGCAGACAAACGACCAAATCGGTCATTTCCGCGCCGGATTGACGCTTGTCTTTCGTCCAAGCCCTTGCAACACCTTGGACAAGCAGGAGGACGGCGCGGTGGCGAAGCAATTTACCCATATCCATTTCGCAGCCTCCCATGCCGAGACGGCGCAGAAGGCGCTCGAGGATCTGGTGGCGCGTTACGGGCAGGTGCCGCGCTATGCGGCCGATGTGATCGTGGCGCTTGGCGGTGACGGGTTCATGCTGCAATGCCTCCACGAGGGCACGGGGTTGCCGGTCTACGGGATGAACCGCGGCTCGGTCGGCTTCCTGATGAACGACTATGTCGCCGACGATCTGCCAGAGCGGCTGGAGGCGGCGGAGCAGGCGGTGATCAATCCGCTGTCGATGAAAGCCGAGACCGAAGACGGGATGCTGCATGAGGCGCTCGCCATCAACGAGGTCTCGCTGCTGCGCGCGGGTCCGCAGGCCGCGAAGCTGAAGATCTCGATCAACGGCAAGGTGCGGATGGAAGAACTGGTCTGCGACGGCGCGATCGTCTCCACCCCGGCCGGATCGACCGCCTACAACTTCTCCGCCCACGGGCCGATCCTGCCGATCGGCTCCGACGTGCTGGCGCTGACCGGCATCGCGAGCTTCCGGCCACGTCGCTGGCAGGGCGCGATCCTGCCATCCTCCGCGCTCGTGCGCTTCGACATTCTGGAATCCGACAAGCGACCGGTCATGGCCGATGCGGACAGCCGATCGGTCAAGCCGGTCAAATGGGTCGAGGTGCGCTCCGAGCCGGAGATCGAGCACTGCATCCTCTTCGATCCCGGCCACGGTCTCGAAGAGCGATTGATGCGCGAGCAATTCGCCTGACGCTCAGTCCTTCGACAGCCACGCATCGCGCTTTCGATAGATCGTAGAGGGCGCGACCCCCAGTTCCAGCGCCGCCCGCGGGATAGATCCGTCATGGCGGTCTATCGCGGCTTCGATCGCGGCGCGCTCGATCTCTGCCAGGGTTCGGTTCGCGAAGGGATCGGCGGCTTGCGCGGCAGGCGCGGCGGCGGCGCCCATCGTCGGGTCGAACTCCGGAAGCATATGGGCGCGCAGCACCGGCCCCTCATGCATGACGATCGTCGCGCGGATCACGTTCATGAGTTCGCGCACGTTGCCGGGCCAGGGGCGGTCTTCAAGACGGGCGATCGCTTCGGGCTCGATCTCGCTGAAGCAGCGATCTTCCTCGGAGGCGAACCGCTCCAGCGCCATCCGCGCCAGAGGGCCGATATCCTGCCGGTGCATCCTCAGCGGCGGCATCTCAATCGCGAGCACCACCAGCCGGTAATAGAGGTCTTCGCGGATCGCGCCGCTTTGCAGCAGTGCCGTCGGCGAACTGGTGGCGGCGCAGACGATACGCACGTTGACGTCAATCGCCTGGCTGGCACCGAGCGGTTTGATCTGGCCGCTTTGCAAAAACCGCAGCAGCTTGATCTGCGCGGTGGGGGCGAGCTCGCCGATATTGTCGAGCAACAGAGTGCCTCCATCTGCGTCATGGAGCGCACCGGGTTTGTCTTCCAAGGCGCCGGGGAAGGCGCCGCGGCTGTGACCGAACAGCTCGCTGTCGATCCGTTCCGCGGGCAGGGCGCCGCAATCAAGCGCGACGAAGGGGCCGTCGGCGCGGGGGCTCGTGCTGTGAACCGCATGGGCGCAGAGTTCCTTGCCGGTGCCGCTCTCGCCCCAGATATAGACCGGCGCCGTCGAGCGGGCGGCGGCGCGCGTCCGGGCATAGAGCGCGCGCATCTTCGGCGCGCTGCCGATGAACTCCCCGACCGTCCCTTCGACCGCGTTCGCATCGTTGGCATCCGCTCGCAGCGACAGGCTGCGCGCGCTCTCGATGGCGCTTCGGAAGCGCGGTTCGTCGATCGGTTTGACGAGAAAGTCGATCGCGCCCTCCTGCATCGCTCGCACCGCGCGATCGATCGACCGGTCGGCGGTGACCGCGATAATCGCCGTGTAGGGGCGCAGGGCCAGCATCTCCGCGATCAACTCATCGCCATCACGGTCGGGCAGCATCAGATCGAGCAGAACCATGCGGATCGGGTTCTCGCGGAAGATGCGCATCCCTTCCTCGGCGCTTGCCGCGAGATGGGTGACGAAGCCGGCATTGCGCAGATAAGCGTCGTAGATCGCGCGCAGCGATCCGACATCTTCGATCAGAAGGAAATGATCGGCTTCTGCGTCTTCGCCGTCCCGCGCGCGTTGGCTTGACGCGTAAGGCTGGTCGTCCGTCCCTCCGTGCGTCTCGCTGTCCGGGGTCTTCGTATCGGAGTCACTGGGTCTCATGCTGTAAATCAGTCTTCGTGTTCAAATTATTTCGAGTGGTGGCGATCAGCCGGTCGATGAAAATGAGGGCGACACGGCCAAGGGTTTGAATATCTTCATAAGTCCCATGACGGGTAGCGCTGTCAAGCGCCCGTGCTTGCCGCGACAGGGGTGTGTCACCGGCGGCTCCAGCCACGGCACTGAGCTTATGACTAAGTAATTGCAGGGCGCAGAGGTCGAAAGGGGGCAACGCGAGCGAGAGTCCGTGACGTACCGTCTCGAGATCGGCGATCAACTCGCGCCCGAGCCCTTCCGGCAGCGCCTTCTCGGTCAGGCGCAGGTGCGCGAGCAGACCGCGCGGCGGTGTGGTCACCCGCGGCACCGTCGTCGTGCAGCCGGCGTCTTCCAGAGCGCGCAGGATCGGCCGCAGACCCAGCATCGGCTTGAGGAGGCAGGCATCGGCCCCACCCATCTGAGCTCCGCTATGGCCGCTACACTGAATGATCGGAAGGTCCGCCCAAGGCAGCCCGGAGCGGCGAATAGCCGCAATCACCTCGGTGCCGCGGAGACCCGGCATCTCGATGTCCAGCACCGCGAGATCGAACCGTTCGGTCAATAACTGGGCAGCGGCGGTGCCGCCGTTGCTCAACCCTGTCACTTGCGCGCCCAACGCGCTCAGGAACTGTTCGAGCAAGGCGCGGCTCGTCTCGCTGTCGTCCGCGACGAGCACGTTCCATCCGCTGAGATCGGGCAGCGGAGCGTCTGGCATCGTGGAGCCGATATCGACGGGACGGGCGGGAAGCGACACGCGAATTTCGGCGCCGCCTTCCGGTGCGTTGGCGAGTTCGATCCGGCCGCCGGCCTCCGCCACCAGCGCGTGGCAGATCGCGAGCCCCAGCCCTTGCCCTTCTGGATTGCGGAACGTCGCGGTCTCGCTGCGTTGCCCCGCGCATGCCGGATCGCTGAGGCGTTCGGCGGGAAAGCCATCCCCCTCGTCCCGCACGGTCAGCAAAAGCCCCTCGGCTTGGTCGAAGTCAAGCGACAGATGGATCGTGCCACGCTGCGCATAGCACAGTGCGTTGCGCATCAGGTTGGCGAAGATGCGGGTGAGCGGCACGCGGTCGATCGCCAGCACCGGCGGAATATCGGGGGACATATGAACTGCGAGCGCCATGCCGCGACCGGAGGCCGCGCTGGTCCAGCGACGGCGCACACGTTCAAGCGCATCGGCGATGACCAAGGGCGGTGTCTCGGAGGGGGTGCCCCGATCGGCTGCGTCATCGCTCTGGACCACGGGCGCACCCGTCACCGCGTCGTCCAGATCGATCAGCTGAGCGAGATCGTTCGCCGCTTCGCGTGCGCGTTGGAGTTGCCCATGCATGCCTCGCCCGCCGGGATCGGCGAGCGCCGCGTCCAATCCGCACATCACATCGGCAAGCGCGGCGCGCAGATCGTGCTGCCATAGAGGCCCCCGATCGCATCGCGATGTCGCGAGAGGGGCTTGGTCAGCGGGGTCTGGTAGCTCTCGGTTCATCAAAATAACCCCTCGATGGATGATTCCGGGGTGCGGTTCTCAAATCAATCTTTGATAGCATAAACAATAACGTAAAGCCGCACCCATTGTGGATGCGGCTTCTTAACTTTCGCGTAAACTTCTAAAGTGGTGCCTATTCGCGTCTCTCACAATCAGCGACGCTTATTATAAGCTTGCCTTACTTTCGGGGATAACCGAGCCCCTTGAGCGCCTCGGTTATCTCGTCGAGGATCGCCGGATCGTCGATGGTGGCAGGCATTTTCCACTCCTGCCCGTCCGCGATCTTCACCATCGTCGCGCGAAGGATCTTGCCAGAGCGGGTCTTTGGCAGCCGATCCACCACAGTGGCGAGCTTGAAGGCCGCGACCGGACCTATCTGTTCGCGCACGCGGCTCACGCATTCCTTGACGATCTCTTCATGCGGGCGGTTGCAGCCAGAACTGAGGCACAGGAAGCCCAGCGGCGTCTGCCCCTTAAGCTCGTCCGCCACGCCGATCACGGCGCATTCGGCGACGTCGGGATGCCCTGCGAGAACCTCCTCCATCGCGCCGGTCGAGAGGCGGTGACCGGCGACGTTGATCACGTCATCGGTGCGCGCCATGATGTAGAGATAGCCATCTTCGTCGACATAGCCCGCGTCGCCCGTCTCGTAATAGCCGGGGAACTGTTCGAGATACGCCTTCTTGAAGCGTGCCTCGGCATTCCACAGCGTCGGCAGCGTGCCCGGAGGCAGCGGCAGCTTGATCGCGATGGCGCCGAGCTGGCCCGCCCCGACCGGATGGCCGCCCTCGTCGAGCACCTGAATGTCATAGCCCGGCATCGGCACCGAGGGGCTGCCCACCTTGGTCGGCAGTTCCTCGATCCCGATCGGGTTTGCGGCGATGGCCCAGCCGGTCTCGGTCTGCCACCAGTGATCGACCACCGGCACGCCAAGATGTTTCTGCGCCCATTCGACGGTCGCGGGATCGGCCCGCTCGCCTGCGAGGTAGAGTGCCTGCAGGTCGTGCAGCGCATAGCGCTTGATCCATTCGCCATTCGGGTCTTCGCGCTTGATCGCACGCAGCGCCGTGGGGGCGGTGAAGAAGCTCTTGATGCGGTTGTTCTGAATAATCCGCCAGAATACGCCCGGATGCGGCGTGCCGATCGGCTTGCCTTCGAACACCACCGTGGTGGCGCCTGCGATCAGCGGGCCGTAGCAGATGTAGGAGTGACCCACGACCCAGCCGACATCGGACGCCGCCCAGAAACGGTCGCCCGCCTCGATATTGTAGATGTTCTTCATCGACCATTGCAGCGCGACGAGATGGCCGCCGGTATGGCGCACGACGCCCTTCGGCTGTCCGGTCGTGCCCGAGGTGTAGAGGATATAGGCCGGGTGGTTGCCTTCGACCGGCACGCAGTCTGCGGGCTTCACGCCATATTGGAAACCGTGCCACGAGAAGTCGCGCCCCTCGATCAGCTTCGCCACTTCCTGTTCGCGCTGGAAGATGACGCAGAATTCCGGCTTGTGCTCGGCCTGCTCGATCGCCTCGTCGAGAAGCGGCTTGTAATGCACTGTGCGGCCCGGCTCGAGACCACAGCTGGCCGCGATGATCGCCTTGGGGGTGCAGTCGTCGATCCGCACCGCGAGTTCATGCGCTGCGAAGCCGCCGAACACGACCGAATGGACCGCGCCGATCCGGGCGCAGGCGAGCATCGCCTCCAGCGCCTCGGGGATCATCGGCATGTAGATGATGACGCGATCGCCCTTCTCGACGCCGCGCATCTTCAGCGCGCCCGCCAGCGAGGCAACGCGCGTCTGCAATTCCTTGTAGGTGATGCCCTTGGTCGAGTGGGTGATCGGGCTTTCATGCATGATCGCGATCTGATCGCCACGTCCTTCCTCGACATGGCGGTCGACCGCGTTCCAGCAGGTATTGACCATCCCGTCCGAGAACCATTCGTAGAGCGGCGCGTTCCCGTCAAACAGGGCCTTCGAGGGCTTCTCGTCCCAGTCGATCTTCTCGGCGGCGTCCATCCAGAATTTCTCGGGATCGGCCTGCCAGGCGGAATAGACCTCTTTGTAGCCCATGCGAACATCTCCTCCTCAGGAATTTGGAGATGTGTTACGGAGCGGAAACGGCTGACGCAAGAATGTTACCGCGCACAATCCGTTGCCCTGCCAAAAAATTTGCAGAAACCGCGACAAATCGCCCGCAAACTTTTGCAAACTGCGGGCGAGTTTTCAGGTTATTTGCACCCTCGTGGGGGTTTGCAAATTTCGCTGGCGAGTGCGACTCAGCTGTAATGCGCCACCGGCGTGCCTGCGATGGCGGACATGTTCAGCAGGCCGCGCGAGGTGATCGAGGGCGTGACGATATGCGCCTTGTTGCCCATCCCCATCAGGATCGGCCCGACTTCCAGACCGCCCGCTTTCATCTTGAGGATGTTGCGCACGCCCGACGCCGCATCGGTATTGGCGAAGACCAGCACGTTGGCCGCCCCCTCGAAGCGCGAATTCGGCATCAGGCGGGCGCGGGTGTCGGGGTCGAGCGCCGCGTCGACATGCATTTCGCCTTCGAAGTCGAAATTCACCTCGCGCTGGATCAGCAGATTCATCGCGGCGCGCATCCGCTCGCCCGAGTCGCTGTCGAGATTGCCGAACTGGCTATGCGAACACAGCGCGATCTTCGGCTTCAGCCCGAAGCGCGAGACGTGCCGCGCCGCGCCGCAGACCGTTTCCATGATCTGCTCCGGCGTCGGCGCGTGATGGACGTGGGTGTCGGCCACGAAAAGCGGGCCGTCCTCCAGGATCATCAGGCTCAGCGCGCCCTGGGGATGGAGCCCGTCGCGGGCAAGGATTTCGCGCACATATTTCAGGTGCCACAGATACTGCCCGAATGTGCCGCAGATCAGCGAATCCGCTTCCTCGCGATGGACCATAACGCCGGCAATCGCGGTGGAGTTGGTGCGCATGATCGCACGCGCGAGGTCGGGCGTGACACCGCGGCGGGCCATCAGCTCGTGATAGGTGCCCCAATAGTCGCGGTAACGCGGGTCGTTCTCCGGGTTCACGATCTCGACCGCGCCGAGATCGAGCGGCAGGCCGGCCCGTTCGCAGCGCATCTCGATCACGTCGGGACGACCGATCAGGATCGGCGTGTCGGTGGTCTCCTCGATCATCGCGTTGGCGGCGCGCAGCACCCGCTCGTCCTCGCCCTCGGCGAAAACGATACGGCGGCTCACGGTCGCAGCGGCGTCGAAGACAGGCCGCATCAGCAGGGCCGATTTGAACACCGAACTGTCGAGCTGGACCTTGTAGGCATCGAGATCTTCCAGCGGGCGGGTCGCCACGCCGGTCTCCATCGCGGCTCTCGCCACAGCGGAGGCGACGATGCCGATCAGCCGGGGGTCGAACGGCTTGGGGATCAGGTAGTCCACGCCGAAGGTGAGTTTCTCTCCGCGATAAGCGGCGGCGGCTTCGGCGGAGGTGGTCTGCCGCGCGAGTTTGGCAATCCCTTCGACGCAGGCGATCTGCATCTCGTCGTTGATCGTCGTCGCGCCCACATCCAGCGCGCCCCGGAAGATGAACGGGAAGCACAGCACGTTGTTGACCTGGTTCGGGAAATCGCTGCGCCCAGTCGCGATGAGCGCGTCGGGGGCGACCTCGCGGGCGAGATCGGGCAGGATTTCCGGGTTCGGGTTCGCCAGCGCGAAGATGATCGGCTGCTTTGCCATCTTCTGCACCATTTCGGGCTTCAGCACGCCGGGACCGGAAAGGCCGAGGAACATGTCCGCGCCTTCGATCACCTCGTCGAGCGTGCGCAGATCGCTGTCCTGTGCGAATTCGGCCTTCTGCGGCGTCATGTCGGCTTCGCGGCCCTTGTAGACCAGCCCTTCGATATCGCAGAGCCAGACGTTCTCGCGCTTCACGCCCAGCTTCAGCAGCATGTTGAGACAGGCGATGCCCGCCGCCCCGCCGCCGGTCGAGACGATCTTGATGTCCTCGAAGTTCTTCTTCGCGATGCGCAGCGCGTTGGTCGCGGCTGCCCCCACAACGATCGCGGTGCCATGCTGGTCGTCGTGGAAGACCGGGATGTTCATCTTCTCGCGGCAGATTTTCTCCACGATGAAGCAGTCGGGCGCCTTGATGTCTTCAAGGTTGATCGCGCCGAAAGAGGGCTCGAGCGCGCAGACGATCTCGGCCAGCTTCTCGGGGTCGTTCTGGTTCACCTCGATGTCGAACGCGTCGATATTGGCGAATTTCTTGAACAGAACCGCTTTGCCTTCCATCACCGGTTTCGCGGCGAGCGGTCCGATGTTGCCCAGGCCCAGCACCGCCGAGCCGTTGGTGACGACAGCCACCAGGTTGCCCCGCGCGGTGTAGTCATGCGCGGTGTCGGGATCTTCCTTGATGGCGAGGCTCGCCTCGGCCACGCCGGGCGAATAGGCGCGGGCCAGATCGCGGCCGTTCGCGAGCGGCTTCGTCGCACGAATTTCCAGTTTTCCGGGTTTCGGCTTGGCGTGATATTCCAGTGCCGACTGACGCAGGGTGTCCTGACGCGCCTCTTCCATGAGATCCTCCCCGAACTGGTTTAGCGCTAAACTAATTTTTCGCGCGCGACTCTCCCGTCGTTCTAGATAGCACGAAGGGAGTGATTGCAACCCCTGCGAATTACGTTGCGGCATGAACTCCGCGCGAGGCGGACGGGTGGCGCGAGGTGAGCGCTTGCATCCGGAGCAGGTGCGGCGCAGGATCGGGAGAACTCAACCGGCTGGACAAATTTTACGCTCCGGCCACGGACCGGAGACCGCCGATGTCGCTGCTCGATTCTGCCCGTCAGGTGCGCGAAAACGCCTATGCGCCCTATTCGAAATTCAAGGTCGGTGCGGCGGTGCGCGGGGCGTCCGGCACCATCTATAGCGGCGTGAATGTCGAGAACGTGGCCTATCCCGAAGGCACCTGTGCCGAGGCCGGCGCGATCGCCGCGATGGTGGCCGCGGGCGAGACCGAGATCACCGAGGTAGCCGTGATTGCCGACAGCCCGACGCCGGTCCCGCCCTGTGGCGGCTGCCGTCAGAAGCTGGCGGAATTCGCGCGTCACGACACGCCGGTGACGCTGGCCACGACCGAGGGCGAGCGACTCGATACGACGGTGGGCGATCTGCTGCCCGGTCGCTTCGATATGAGCCATATGGAAAACACCTGATGGATGCCCGCAGCATTATCCAATCGGTGCGCGACGGCAAAAGCTTGAGCGCAGATCAAGCCCAATGGTTCGCGCGCGGTCTGGCCGACGGCTCGGTCTCCGATGCGCAGGCGGGGGCCTTCGCGATGGCCGTCCTGCTGAAAGGTATCGGCACCGACGGTCGTGTGGCGCTGACGCAGGCGATGCGCGATTCCGGCGAGGTTCTGCGCTGGGACATGCCCGGCCCGGTGATCGACAAACACTCGACCGGCGGGGTAGGGGATTCCGTCTCGCTGCTGCTTGCGCCCGCGCTGGCGGCCTGTGGCTGCTACGTGCCGATGATCTCGGGACGGGGCTTGGGCCATACCGGCGGCACGCTCGACAAGATGGAAGCGATCCCCGGCTATGACGCGACCCCCGGTATCGGCGCGTTGCGCAAGGTCGTGGGCGAAGTCGGTTGCGCGATCGTCGGCGCCACGGGCGAGATCGCCCCGGCCGACAAGCGCCTCTACGGGATCCGCGACATCTCGGGCACGGTCGAGAGCATCGACCTGATCACCGCCTCCATCCTGTCGAAGAAGCTGGCCGCCGGGCTCGAAGGGCTGATCCTCGACGTCAAGGTCGGCTCGGGCGCGTTCATGGCGCGGCCCGAGGATGCGAAGGCGCTGGCGCAGAGCCTCGTTGCCACCGCGAACGGTGCGGGCTGCAAGACCACGGCGCTGATCACCGACATGGATCAGCCGCTGGGTCATTCGGCGGGCAATGCGCTGGAAGTGATCGAGGTGATGGAGACGCTGACCGGCACCGGTGTGAACGAGGCGCTTTGGGACGTGACCGCGGCTCTGGGCGGCGAGGCGTTGGTTCTCGCGGGGTTGGCCAAGGACGCGGTCGACGGCACGGCGCGGATCGACGAGGTGCTCAGCAACGGGCGCGCGGTCGAGGTGTTCGGCAAGATGGTCGCCGCGTTGGGTGGCCCGAGCGATTTCGTCGAACGTTTCCCCGACCGACTGCCCTCCGCCCCGGTGATCCGCGCCGTGGAGGCGCCGCGCGCAGGCTTCGTCAGCCGCATCGACACCCGCGCGGTGGGCGAAGCGGTGGTGCATCTGGGCGGCGGGCGTCTGGTCGGCACCGACAGGATCAATCCCTCGGTCGGGCTGTGGGAGATCGTCTCGCTGGGCGACGACGTGACATCGGGCGAACCGCTGGTGACGATCCATGCCGCGAATGATCGCGACGCCGATGCCGCCGAAGCGGCCCTTCTGGCTGCGATCGAGCTGAGCGACGAGGCCCCCGAAGAGCCGCCCCTGATCCACGAACGTATCGGCCCGGAGGATGTGCAATGAGCCGCGCCTTTCTGATCGTCATGGACAGCGTCGGGATCGGCGGCGCGCCCGATGCGGATCGTTTCTTCAACGACGGCGCGCCGGATACGGGCGCGAATACCGTGGGCCATATCGCGCAGGCCTGCGCCGGAGGACGGGCAGAGGAGGGCCGCTCGGGGCCGCTGAAGATGCCGACTTTGGCCGGTCTGGGGCTGGGCGCTGCGGTGAAGCTCGCCTCGGGCGAGGCTGCGCCGGGGCTGATGGCTGAACCTGTCGGGCTCTGGGGCGCGGCCACCGAGGTCTCTCCCGGCAAGGACACGCCCTCGGGCCATTGGGAACTGGCAGGTGTGCCGGTGCCGTGGGAATGGCATTACTTCCCGGACAAGGTTAACAGCTTCCCGCCGGATCTCGTCGCGAAAGCCTGCGAGATCGCTGGGACCGACGGCATCCTCGGCAATTGCCACGCCTCGGGCACGAACATCATCGAGGAACTGGGCGACGAGCATATCCGCACCGGCTGGCCGATCTGTTACACCTCTGCCGATAGTGTGTTCCAGATTGCAGCCCATGAAGAGCATTTCGGCCTCGACCGCCTTCTGAAGCTCTGCGAGGGGCTCGCGCCGACGCTGCATGCGATGAAGGTGGGGCGCGTGATTGCGCGGCCGTTCATCGGCGAGAATGGCGAGTTCACCCGCACCCCGAACCGCCGCGATTACGCGATCCCGGCACCGTCGCCGACGCTACTAGACTGGGCCTATGACGCGGGCCGCGTGACACATGCGATCGGCAAGATCGGGGATATCTTCTCGCATCGCGGCATCACCCATCTGCACAAGGGCAAGGGCGATGCCGATCTGGCCGATCACTTGATCCGGCTGACGGGTGAGGCTGAGGAGGGCTCGCTCACCTTCGCCAATTTCGTCGAGTTCGACAGCCTCTACGGCCATCGCCGCGACGTCTCGGGTTATGCCCGCGCGCTGGAATGGTTCGACACGGTGGCGGAGCAATTTCTCGACCGCCTGCAACCGGGCGATCTGGCGATCTTCACCGCCGATCACGGCAATGATCCAAGCTGGCGCGGCACCGATCACACCCGCGAACGCGTGCCTGTTCTGGGCGCGGGCCCGGGTATCGGGTCGCGCAGCGTGGGGAATGTGGGCTATGTCGACCTAGCGGCCTCGCTCGCCACGCATCTGAACATTCCGGCGCAAGGGCCGGGCAAAAGCTTTCTGTGAGGGACAAGACCATGAGTGACCATCTGACCGTCGTCAAACATCCGCTGGTGCAGCACAAACTGACCCTGATGCGCGAGAAGGACACCTCGACCGCGTCCTTCCGTCGTCTGCTGCGCGAGATCAGCCTGCTGCTGGCCTACGAGATCACGTCGGAGTTGGAACTGACCTCGAAGAACATCGAGACGCCGCTTCAGGAAATGGACGCGCCGATCCTCGCGGGCAAGAAGCTCGCGCTGGTCTCGATCCTGCGGGCGGGCAACGGTCTGCTGGATGGGGTGCTGGAACTGGTGCCGGCGGCGCGCGTGGGGTTCGTCGGTCTCTACCGGGACCCCGAGACGCTGAAGCCGGTCGAGTATTACTGCAAGCTGCCGAGCGAGCTCGAAGATCGTCTGACCATCGTGGTCGACCCGATGCTGGCCACCGGCAACTCCTCGGTCGCGGCGATCGACCTGATCAAGGAAAAGGGCGCGAAGAACATCCGCTTCATGTGCCTGCTGGCCGCCCCCGAGGGCGTCGCGCGCATGAAAGAGGCGCACCCGGACGTGCCGATCGTGACCGCCGCGCTCGACGAGAAGCTCAACGAGCACGCCTATATCGTGCCGGGTCTGGGCGACGCGGGCGACCGGATGTTCGGGACGAAGTAAGGGCAACGTCCTTTACTCAAAGGAAAACCCGGCTATCCTCCCCCTAGATAGTTTAGGGGTTGTATATGCGATTGAACGCAGGAGCAGCGGTCGGTCTGGCCGCAATTCTCACGCTGGGGCTGGGAGGCTTCGCATCGGAATTGCGGGCGCAGCAATATGCGCCCGCCGAGATGCCCCCGGCAAGCTATACCGAGCCGCAATATGTCGACAGCGAGGGCTGCGTCTTCGTGCGCGCCGACTATGGTGGTGCCGTGCGCTGGGTGCCACGAATGAATAGCGACCGCGGCATCGTCTGCGGCTATAAGCCTACGATGACGCTGGCGGCGAAGCCCGCAACTGCGAAACCTGCCACCCGGGCGAAGGTGGCAACGCGCGCTCCCTATTCGCCGACCCCTGCGTCCCCGCCCGCGCCGCGCGACAGCGCGCGCGTGTCGCACAGGGTGAGCGTCGGTGGACTCGCCCCGATCATAACCCGCGCGCCCCAGCCGGAGAACGGCTGGAGGAATGCCTTCGAGGACGGGCGCCTCAACCCCTATCGCGGTCCACGCACCGTCCAGGGCAACGAACAGATGCGGGCGCGCTGGACCGAGGAGACGCCGATGCAGCTACGGCCCACCGCGACGCCCGATCAGGTCTATGTCGAAAGCTCTCACCCGCCGGTGCCAAGAACCCAGATCGTGGTGGTGCCGACCGTCACTGTGTCGAACAAATCGGTCGCGCCGGTCGGCTCGAGCGGCAAGCAATATGTGCAGGTCGGCAGCTTCGCCAATGTCGCGAATGTTGCGACCGCGACGAAGCGTCTGCAGGCGCTGGGCCTGCCGGTCGCGACGTCCAAGACGCAGGAGCTGACTGTGGTCTATGCCGGGCCGTTCTACGATACCGCGAAGCTGAACTCGGCGCTGGCCTCGGCGCGTCGAGCGGGCTTTCCCGATGCGCTCGTGCGCTGAGGAAGTATGACGACCGAAGCAAGATCGAGCGGGCCTTCGGGGCCGTTTTTCATTGCGCTGAGCAGATATCCTGCAGGGCCACCCATTGCGCATCTTCGAGAACCGGCTTCGGCGCGGGCTGGCCCTTGAACGGATCGGCCTCGATCAGGCCCAGCACGGACTCTCCGGTCGGGTCGAGCGCGTAGGCGTAGGGCGTCGCGCTGACCCCGGCCTCGCGGAAGGCGCGCAGAAGCGTGTCGCTATCGGCGCGAGCAGGCGGACGCTGCAACAGGTCCTGCGCATAT
This sequence comes from Thioclava nitratireducens, assembly GCF_001940525.2. Classification (NCBI taxonomy): domain Bacteria; kingdom Pseudomonadati; phylum Pseudomonadota; class Alphaproteobacteria; order Rhodobacterales; family Paracoccaceae; genus Thioclava; species Thioclava nitratireducens. The sequence goes on along the minus strand of NZ_CP019437.1, from coordinate 3,599,792 downwards.
TCGGCCAGTCCGCTCTCGGGAAGGTCGCCCGTCGTCAGCAGCCGCAGCGCCGCCGCGGGCCCGAGACGGTCGAGCATCCGGTGCAGCGGGCGTTCTCCGGCGGCGCTGTTCTGCGCGGCGATGATGTAGCCCGCGACGACCTCGGGGGTGTCCGGCCCGTTGATCGTGTCGCGACCGACCACGGTCATCCCGCCGGGCAACAGCCGCGCCCCTTCGAGCGCCTGCGGCAGGACCGCGATCGCCGATTGTCCGGGCAGTCGCTCGGCGAGGGCCGAGAGCGCGCGATCACCGCCGGGGCTGTGACAGGCAGCGCCCGTCATCTTTACCATCTCCGACAGCAGCTTACGCCCGATCTCGACGCGTTTTGCCTGGGGTGCGACGCGCGCGGCATGATCGACCAGCGCCGAGGGTAGCCAGAACAGCGCCACCGCGCCGACTGCCAGCAGAACCGCCCCGATGAGCACGCCGCGCAGCCGCCCCGGATGCGGGCGCTGTGCGGCGATCATCGCGTGAACCTTCTCGATCGCGGCGATCATCGTTTCGTCTTCGACCTCGAGCTCTTCGCCCGGCTCCTCGGATGGGGCGAAGATCGCGGGGCGCTTGCCGGGATTGCGACGGTGCATCGCGGGCAGCGACCAGTGTGCGAGTGCCGTGCCGGAGCGCACCTCCGACAGCACAAGCGTCGCGTCGCCCAGCGAGAGGATCACCTCGCGGCGTTGTGCGTCCGCATCGGGACGCCATATGCCGATCGCCTCGAGGCGCTCATATTCGGAAAGGGCGGTCATGCGGGCCCGTTACTGCTCTTGTTTGTCAAGAGGATAGCCGATCCTGCCGGGGGGTCAATCAAACAGCCCTGCCTGCAACGTAAGCCGCCCCGCACGGAAGGCCGAGCGGGGCGATCTGGGGCGCAATTCAGAGTGGAGTGCGCGGGATGCGTGGTGCTGCCCGCGCTCTCGTCCGTCAGGGGCGCAGATAGGCGTAACCGTCGCGCTGCAGATCGACGAGGTAGGCCGCGCCGGACGGGACGATCTCCGCCTCTTCGACCATCGGAGGCTCCTTGCCGAGCTTCTTCGTCATACCGGCGAGCGTGTTGGCGCAGGCGCGGAAATGGATCGGCTGGCCCAGCATCGCCATTTCCTCGATCCGGGCTTTCACCGGCGAGGTATCGGCGCGCAGCATGTTGAGACCGGGCCCGTAGGTGACCAGCTCGATCTGCACGTCTTCGCCCTGGTCCTTGTAGTATTGGATCATGTTGAGCGCGTTGTTGAGCGCCATGTTCATCACTTGTGGGTCGGCGCTGTTGACCTGAATCGCGATCTTCTCGTTCGCCATCGCGGGCAACGCCCAAACCATCGCCGCGAGCGCGAGCCCGAGGCGCAGTCCTCCCTTGTCCATCGTGATCTCCCTTTCACTTCAATGGAAGCTCAGCCTCGACGTGCCGGGGTCGAAAAGCAAGCGATTGCACGGATCGCTCCGCAAATTTCACGTCCTCGTGATGGATGGCTGGCGCTCTCGGCCCGGCTACGGGCGCGCGCGGTGCGCCCATCCGGGCGATTGACCGCATGAGTGCGAATGTCTATCTGCTGCCTTGCGCGGATGGCTGGATGGCCGCGAGCGCCCGTAGCCCCGCGCAATGCGGGCAGCCGGGTGCCCGAGGAAAGTCCGGACTCCATGAAGCAACGGTGCCGGGTAACGCCCGGGCGGGGAAACCCGACGGAAAGCGCCACAGAAAACAGACCGCCCCGGTTTCGGCCGGGGTCAGGGTGAAACGGTGGGGTAAGAGCCCACCGCGGGACTGGCAACAGGACCGGCACGGCAAGCCCCACCGGGAGCAACGCCGAATAGGGATCGTGTGCTGCGCCGCTTGCGGTGATGGCAGGGGAGCTTCGCCCCGAGCGATCCGGGTTGGCGGCTGGACCCTGCGAGCAATCGCAGGGCGAGAGGAATGGTCATCCACGGGGGCGCGAGCCCTCGGGACAAAATCCGGCTTACAGGCCGTCCGCGCAAATTCCGCTTCCACTATCGCCAGAAAACGCGGGCATGGAACAAGCTCCCACCCGCACGGGTTCCCGCCATTGCGGCACAGCGAGCGCGCGTTGAAGCACAGGCCTCGCCATGATCGTGACTTGCGTTTCGGACCGAATTAACCACGCTCGAAGCAAAGGCAAACAAAGCTGAGACGAACAGGGGAGAGAGATTGCCATGGGCTATACGATCGACAAGGTGATGACCGGGGCATTCGACGAGGTCGAGGCGAAAGTGCGCGAGGGATTGGCTGATGCGGGCTTCGGCGTGCTGACCGAGATCAACGTCTCGGCCACGATGAAGGCCAAGCTCGACAAGGACATGCCGCGCTACAAAATCCTCGGTGCCTGCAACCCGAAGCTGGCCTACGAGGCGATCGGCTTCGCGCCGCGGATCGGGGCGATGCTGCCCTGCAACGTGGTCCTGCGCGAGGTCGAAAACGGGATCGAGGTCAGCGCGGTCGACCCGGTTGCTTCGATGCTGGCGGTCGAGAACGACGATCTCGTGGAAGTCGCCAGCCAGGTGCGCCAGATGCTCGCCGACGTGATCGCCAAACTGTAGGCCGCACGAGTTTTTTCTAGCCAAGCGCGCCGACGCGCGCGAAGCTGTCGCAACAGGAAACCGAATTTCGGGGGAATGATATGAGCTTCGTGAAGACATTGGCCACGCTCGCGGTGGGCTTCGCCGCTGCCAAGGGCGTGGAGCGTTTCAACAAGATGGGCGGTCTCGACGGCATGAAGGACGCGCTCGGCAAGGCGGGCGAACCCGGCGGTATGGGTGACCAGATGGGCGAGTGGGCCGAGAAGATGGGCATGCCCGGCGGCAAGGAGACCGTGCGCGGTCTGTTCGGCCAGTTCGGCTCTCAGGCGGCCTCCGCGACGGCTGCGACCGAGGCGGGACTGGGCGCGCTGATCGGCGCCATGACCGGCGCTGCGAAGACGGGCGCGGGCAATATCTCGGAAATGCTCGGCGCCGTGACCTCCGGCACGCCGGTCAACGCGATGATGGAAGATCAGGCCAAGCTGATGATCCGCGCAATGATTCAGGCCGCGAAAGCCGATGGCGAGATCGACGACAAAGAGCGGCAGACCATTCTCGATCACCTGTCCGATGCCTCCGATGAGGAAATCGCCTTCGTGAAGGCCGAACTCGACGGCCCGATCGACATCACCGCTCTGGCCAATGCCACCTCGGATCACATGAAGTCGCAGGTCTATTCCTCAGCGCTTCTTCCGATCACAGTCGATACCGAGGCGGAGAAGCAATATCTGGCGAATCTGGCTGCCGCGCTGGGCCTCGAGACGGAGAAAGTCGCCCAGATCCACGAGACGATGGGCAAGCCGCTGATCTGAGCGGAGAGAGCCTTCCGGCTTTATGGGGCGCGGGCGAAGAATTTTCAGCTTGCGGCCCGGTTTGCCGGTTGACTCCGCATCGCGCATCGCTAAAAGGCGGGCTTCAAGGATTCCGCGGGTGCGTAGTTTTTTCGATGCCCGGAGCTAGGAGATAGACAATGGCGAAGCCGACGACGATCAAGATCCGTCTGAACTCGACGGCGGGCACCGGGCACTTCTATGTGACCAAGAAGAACGCCCGCACCATGACCGAAAAGATGACCGTGAACAAATACGATCCGGTCGCGCGCAAGCACGTCGAATACAAGGAAGGCAAGATCAAGTAAGATCGCCTGACCTTGACGGTTAGAAGGCCGTGCCTCCGGGCACGGCCTTTTTCTTTTTGTATTGGAATTGGAAGCTGGCTGCCCGGATCAGCCGCGAAGCGGCCCGGGCCGCGCCCGACCTCCCCGGGGAGGGCGCATTGGCGATGTCGTCGCGGGTCTATGTGTCTTGCGGGCTTGCGAGATAAAGCACCCTGCCATAGGCGGGGAAAGCGCCCACCCGAGGTCGGGCGCGGCCCTCTGGAGGCTCAAAATGGAGTTACCGGGGGTTCCCCGGTGCATTGCTCGCGCAATCCGCGTTCGCCGCTTCGGTGGCTTCTCTGGAGCCCCCGATCTGCGCCTTCAGCGCAGGCCGCGGCTCACACCAGCCACAGCGAGAGGTAAAGCGCTGCGAGCCCGCTCAGAATCGCCCACAGCGTGTTGCGCGTCGCGATCCCGACGCCGAGCGTCGCGAAGGCCGCGATCATCCGCGCGGGGTCGGTCTCACCGCCGGTACCTGCGGGCCACAGCACCAGCGGGGCCACGAGCCCCGGCAGCACCGCAACCGGCGTGTAGCGCAGGTAGCGCAGCGCCCATTCAGGCAGTTGCCGGTCGCCGAGAAACCCCATGAAGGAATAGCGCAGGAAGTAGGTGCCGATCCCCAGTGCGACGATGATTCCCCAGACCAAAGCGTCCGAATAGCCGTTCATTCCCGCACCGCCTTTCTACGCGCGACCCAAAGCTCGACCTGCGCGCCTGTCACCATCGCGGCGACGGCGGCGATCATCAGCCCAACGCCCGAGGGCAGGAAGCTCAGCGCCAGTGCGCCCACGACCGAGACGGCCGCCGCGGCGACATGGGCCAACGTGCGCAGCGCCGGCCCGATCATCGCAAGAAAGGTGATCGGCACCGCGAAATCGAGCGCGAATTCCGGCGGGATCTGCGCGCCGACCAACGCGCCGACAAGGGTCGCGACATACCAGTTCGGGCAGACCGGGGAGCAGACGCCCGCGTAATAGGCCAGCTTCTCGGCGCGGCTCATGTCGGGCTCGGCCTCGTATTCATTGGCCGCCATCGCATAGGCCTGATCGACCATGAAATAGGCCACCAACGCTTTCTGCCACGTCTTCGCCTTGCCGAAATGCGGGGTGAGGGCCGCCGAATACATCGCCATGCGCAGATTGACCGCAAGCGAGGCTGCGAGGATCAGCACGACCGGCGCGTGATCGCCCATCAGTTGCAATGCGGTGAACTGCGCGGCGCCCGCGATGACCATCACCGAGAAGCCCATCACCTGTACCAGATCGAGCCCCGCACTGGTTGCGGCCACGCCGAACAGGAGGCCGAAAGGCACGATGACCAGAAGGAACGGCAGGCCATGCCGAAATCCGCGCCAATAGGCGGCCCGCACCGCGCCTTTCGGGGCCGTCCCGTTCGCAGTCATGTCCGACATGATGCTTGTCTCCCGTTCTCAGTTGCGGGACAGATAGGGAAGGATGCGGGCAAAGGCAAAGCGCGCGATTGTATTGGAGGCAATCATCTTGACCGCTGGCGAAGAAGTCGGGCCGCGCGTGGTCGCGGTGATCCTTGCGGGCGGGCGGGGCCGGCGCATGGGCGGCGTCGACAAGGCGATGGTGATGCTCGCCGGACGCCCGCTATTTGCCCATGTCGCAGCACGGATCGGCCCGCAGGTGGTAGGGCTCGCGATCTCCGCCAATGGTGCGGCGGTTCGATTCGCGCCGATCCCCGTTCTACCCGATCCGCCCCAAAGGCAGGGCGAGGGCCCCCTGGCGGGGCTCCTGAGCGCGCTGGATTGGGCGGCGGAGCAGGGCGCGGATATGCTGCTCAGCGTTCCCGTCGACACACCTTTCCTGCCCCGCGACCTCGTTGCCCGGCTGCGCGCTCCCGGCGGCGCGGCTTACGCCGCCTCGGCCGGTCGCGACCACCCGAGCGTCGCGCTGTGCCCGGTCATGGAACGGGCGCGGATAGCCGAGCTGTTCGCCTCGGGCGAACGCCGATTGCGTGCGGCCTTCCCGGAGGCGACGCGGGTGGCGTTCGAGGGCAGCCCAGACCCGTTCACCAATCTCAACACGCCCGAGGATCTCGCCACGGCGGCCGCGCATCTGGCTGAGGCGACCCGGTGACCCAGGTGTCGATCCGGCACGGGCTCGCACGCGAGCATCGCGCAGCGGCGGCGGAGCTTTACTGGCAGGCATTCGGCGGCAAGCTCGGCCGCGTGATGGGGCCGGAGCAGCGCGCCTTGGGCTTCATCGCCGAGGTGATCGATCCGAGCCACGCGCTCTCGGCGCTCGATGGCGATGGCGCGCTGGTCGGGGTGGTCGGGTTTCGCACGCTGCGCGGCTCCTTCGTCGGCGGTAGCTGGGCCGATCTGCGCAGCCATTACGGGCGCGGTGGCGGGCTCTGGCGCGGCGCCTGCCTGCATCTTCTGGCCCACGATTTGCCCGAAGGCGGAATGATGGTCGACGGGATCGCCGTCCACCCGGAACTGCGCGGCGCAGGCATCGGGCGCGCGCTGATCGAGGCGCTGTCCCGCGAGGCGCGCAGGCGTGGCTACCGGGCGCTCTGTCTCGACGTGATCGACGAGAACCTGCGCGCACGCGCCTTGTACCAACGGCTGGGCTTCGAGGTGACGGGGCGGCGCAGTTCGCGACTGACGCGGCTGGTCTTCGATTTCCGTTCGGTGCAACTGATGCGCCGCGCGCTCTGAAGGCTCCGCCGCGCCCTTTCGTATTGGCTCAAATATCCCCGGGGGGCGAGGGCGAAGCCCGAGGGGCTGGCCCGTCAGTCGAAACTGCCGGTGACGCGCCCCAGCAGCATGAAGGCGCGGGCGGTGCGGGTTTCGGCCATCTCGGCGATGTCCTGATCGGAGGCGTTCTTCTCGAACTCGGCGAAGGTCCGGTCGAACTGGCGCAGGAAGTGATGCGCCACGTCGCGGAAGATCGTATCGCCGCGCATCCGGCCCGCGCTGAGCGCCAGCGACGAGCGATCGCGAATGCCGCCGAGGCTGGTGATCTCGCGGCCGCGCTCGCCTTGCGCAAAACGACGCCATAGTTCGGGCCGGGCGCGGTCGGGCTTGAGGTCGTCCATGTAGATGCCGTCCTGCGCGAGCAGGTTCAGCACATCCTGCGCCGAGCGCAGCAGCTTTGCCGTCGAACGGTCTTCGAGGGCGCGGCGCAGCGCGCGGAAGCCTTCAGTGTCGTCGGGCGAATCCGGGAAGTTCAGCGCGCGGACGAAATCCGCGACCGAGAGCGGCGCGCGGAGGTCCTCCGCCGGGGTGCCGAGCGCCAGCATCGGTTCGCTGTCATCGGGTCGGGGCGGGGGCGGGGCGACCAGCGCCGCCTTGCGGTCGGCGGAGGGCTGGCTTGCCTGCACGTCGCGGCGCGAGGCGAAGGTCGCGATCGTGGTCTCCGCCTGACGGGCGACGGCAGCGATCTCGTCGAGCTTCTTCTCGACATTCTGATCGGTACGCATCGCCTGCTGATTGAGCCAGGCGGTACGCATCGCCTCGATCGATTGTCGCAGCGCGGCGGTTTCGGCGCGCATCTCGCGGGTAGCGCGCGCGGTCACGGCGGCGACCCAGACCATCACGATCGGCACCGCCATCCCCACGACGAGGCTGACGGTGGCAAACAGCGACGCGGCGCGCGCGATCCCGGGTGCGAAGAACCAGAAGGCCGCGACCAGGAAGACCCACAGGATGCTCAGCCCCAGCGCGATCCATTCCGGCGCGCCGGGAAAGCGTGTCTTGAGGCGTGGACGACCGGCAGGCGGGTGCGATCCGCCGGGCATGGCGAACCGATCCTTGTCCTGCTCTGCGGGTCCTTCCATTCAGGCTCTCCGTCAGTGGCGCACGGGCACATGCTCAGCGGCAGCCGCGCAGGGGCGTCCGTGTCAGGCGAAAACGATCTTTAGGATTTCGTAAGCCTTGTCGCCACCCGGCGTACGAACCTCGACAGAGTCGCCCTCGTCCTTGCCGATCAGCGCGCGCGCCAGAGGCGACTTAATGTTGAGCTTGCCCTTCTCCAGATCGGCTTCGGGTTCGCCGACGATCTGGTAGGTCTTCTCTTCGTCAGTGTCCTCGTCGACGATGGTCACTGTCGCGCCGAATTTCACGGCGCCCGACATCTTCGACGGGTCGATCACCTCGGCCCGGCCCAGAAGCCCTTCGAGCTCCTTGATCCGGCCTTCGATAAAGCCCTGCTTCTCGCGTGCCGAATGGTATTCGGCATTCTCCGAGAGGTCGCCCAGTTCCCGCGCTTCCGCGATCGCGGCAATGATCGCGGGACGCTCTTCGGACTTGAGCTTTTTCAATTCTGTATTGAGCGCGTCAAAACCTGCGCGCGTCATCGGTTGTTTGTCCATGGAAGGCTCCCGAACTCGGAACTGTCCCCAATTCAGGGCATCTAAATCTGCTCTCACCCCCGGAAGTCAAGTGGACAGCGCGATTTTCGCGGCGAATTGCCGATCTCGTCAGTTCGGGAAGGCGGCGCAATTTGGCGCAAGATTGTTGCGCGGCATCGCAGCGTAACAATTGCCTCGTTACGCGAGGTAGGCTAGGCAGGACGCCAGCTAGGACGACCAGCAAGGGGTTCGACAGACATGACCGACGTGACGCGCGAGTCGATGGAATATGATGTGGTGATCGTGGGCGCGGGGCCTGCAGGGCTTTCGGCGGCGATCCGCCTCAAACAGATTGATCCCGAGCTTGAGGTCGTCGTGCTCGAGAAGGGCTCGGAAGTGGGCGCGCATATCCTGTCGGGCGCGGTGCTCGACACCAGCGGGTTGGATCAGCTGATCCCCGACTGGAAGGACAAGGGCGCGCCGATCACCGTGCCGGTCAAGAAGGACAATTTCTATGTCCTCGGAGAGGCCGGAGCGATGCGCATTCCGAACTGGCCGATGCCGCGCCTGATGTCGAACCATGGCAAATACATCGTCTCGATGGGCAATGTCTGCCGCTGGATGGCCGAGCAGGCTGAAGCCCTCGGCGTCGAGATTTTCCCGGGCATGGCCGCGTCGGAAATCGTCTGGGATGGAGGCCGGGTGGCCGGTGTCGTCGCGGGCGAATTCGGCAAGAACCCTGATGGAACCGAGGGCCCGGGCTACGAGCCGGGCATGGAGCTGCGCGGCAAATACGTGATGATCGCCGAGGGCGTGCGCGGCTCGCTCGCCAAGGTGATGATGGAGAAGCACAACCTCTCCGACGGTCACTGCCCGCAGAAATTCGGCCTCGGCATGAAGGAAATCTGGGAGATCGACCCGGAGAAGCACCGCGAAGGCACCGTGACCCACACGATGGGCTGGCCGCTGGGCGGCAATGCGGGCGGCGGGTCGTTCATCTATCACCTCGAGAACAATCAGGTCTATGTCGGCTTCGTGGTGCACCTGAACTACGAGAACCCGCATCTGTATCCCTACATGGAGTTCCAGCGCTTCAAGCATCACCCGATGGTTGCGGAGCTGCTGGAGGGCGGCAAGCGCGTGGCTTACGGCGCGCGGGCGATCTCGGAAGGCGGCTGGCAGTCGATCCCGAAACTGACCGTGCCGGGCGCGGTGCTGCTGGGCTGTTCGGCGGGGCTCGTGAACGTGCCGCGCATCAAGGGCAACCATAACGCGATGCTCTCCGGCATCGCGGCGGCGGAAGCCGCGGCAGCCGCGATCAAGGGCGGGCGTTCGGGCGACGAGCTGACCGAGTACGAGACCGATCTGCGCTCCGGTCCGATCGCCGAAGACCTCAAGAAGGTCCGCAACGTGAAGCCGATGTGGTCGAAATGGGGGATGGTCCCCTCGCTCGTCCTCGGCGGGCTCGACATGTGGACCAACGATCTCTTCGGCTTCTCGCTCTTCGGCACGCTCAAGCATGGCAAGTCGGATGCGAAAGCGACCGGCGAGGCGAAAAACTTCAAGCCGATCGACTATCCCAAACCCGACGGCAAGCTGAGCTTCGACCGCCTGACCAATGTCAGCTTCTCCTTCACCAACCACGAAGAGAGCCAGCCCTGCCACCTGAAACTGAAGGACGCGTCGGTCCCGATATCGGTGAACCTGCCGAAATATGACGAGCCCGCTCAGCGCTATTGCCCGGCGGGCGTCTACGAGGTGGTCGGCGAGGGCGACGACGCGAAGTTCCAGATCAATTTCCAGAACTGCGTCCACTGCAAGACCTGCGACATCAAGGATCCGAGCCAGAACATCAACTGGACCACCCCGCAAGGCGGCGACGGGCCAAACTACCCGAACATGTGATCGCGAAAGGGGCCTGCGGGCCCCTTTTTCGTTTCCACCGCTCCTCGCCCCCATCACAACGCCGTGTCTGTGACGGCGGCTTCCCGCGTGCGGTGGTTCGGCTCATTGTAATGCCCGCAGCGCCCCGTTACGCTCGATTTCGACCCGAATGAGAGGACCGTTTCGTGCCGAGTTTTAAGACCCCGCTGCGCCTTGCGCTCTTCGCCCTCTTGATGGGCTCCACCGCGCCCCTGCCGCTGTTCGCTCAGGATGCGCCGACGGCCGGCAGCGCCGAGGATGCCGCGCAGGCTGCCGATACTGCTGCTGCCGAAGGCGATGCAGGCGACACCGCGAATGACCCGAGCCCTGCGGAGGCGGGGGCCTATCTCGCCGCGCGCATCGCGTCGCAGCAATTCGATTTCGCCGAAGCCGCGCATTACTACCGCCAGTTGATGGCCAGTGGCGATACCAGTGGCACGACGGCAGAGGCCACGCTCGTCTCAGAGATCGCGATCGCCGATTTCGACCGTGCCAAGCCGCTTGCGCAGCAGATGGTCGAGGCCGGCACCGGAAGCCAGATCGCGGCGCTGACCGTGCTCGCTGCGGACGCGCATGACAAGAACTGGAGCGCCGCGCTCAAGTTGCTCGACAGCGATGCCGATCCGGGGCCGCTCGTGGGCGGGCTGACCAAGGCCTGGGTGCTTGCGGGCGACGGCAAGATGTCCGACGCCTCCGCTGCCTTCGACGAGGTCGGCAAGCAGCAGGGCCTCGCAGCCTTCGCGGGTTTCCACAAGGCGCTCGCACTCGCGCTCGTCGGCGATTACGAGGGGGCTGATGCGATCCTCTCGGGCGAAGATGGCGAGAAGATCACCTCGACCCGTCGCGGCGTTCTGGCCCATGTCGAGGTGCTCTCGCAACTCGAGAAGAACAAGGAGGCGCTGAAGCTGATCGAGGATCGCTTCGGCAAGGATCTCGACCCGCAGCTTAAAGATATCCGCTCCAAGCTGGAGGCGGGCGACACGCTGCCCTTCGACGTCGTGCGCAATGCGTCCGACGGCGTTGCAGAGGTCTATTACTCGGTCGCGCAGGCGCTGATCGGCGATGCGCCCGACACGTTCACGCTGGTGCATTCGCGGCTGGCCAACATGATCCGGCCCGACATGGATGACGCCACTCTGCTGACCGCGTCGATGCTCGACCAGCAGGGCCAATACGATCTGGCCATCGAAGCCTATGCCGATATCAAGCCCGACAGCCCGATCTACCACGCCGCCGAAATCGGGCGCGCGGAATCGATGGTGCGCGCGGGCCGCAACGATGCGGCCATCGAAGTGCTCGAGAACCTGTCGCGCAGCCGACCCAACCTCGTCGGCGTCTGGACCGCTCTGGGCGATACGCTGCGCCGCGAGAGCCGCTTCGCCGAGGCTGCGAAAGCCTATGACAAGGCGATCGACCTGCTCGGCCAACCCGAGCCGAAGGACTGGTTCGTCTGGTATTCGCGCGCCATCGCGCAGGAACGCTCGGGTAACTGGGACGAGGCCGAGAAGGGTTTCCGCGAGGCGCTGCGCCTTTCGCCCGATCAGCCCTCTGTGCTGAACTATCTGGGCTATTCCTACGTGGACAAGGGCGAAAACCTCGACGAGGCGCTCGACATGATCCGCAAGGCCGCCGCCGAGCGTCCCGATGCGGGCTTCATCATCGACAGCCTCGGCTGGGCGCTGTTCAAGCTTGGCCATTACCAGGAGGCGGTGGCGAAGATGGAGCGGGCCGTGGAGCTCGAGCCGCGCGATCCGCTGCTCAACGACCACTTGGGCGATGTGCTCTGGGCCGTGGGCCGCCAGCGCGAGGCGAAATTCCAGTGGCGCCGCGCGTTGTCCTTCGCGACCGACGATGCGGAGACCACCGAGGAACTCGATCCCGATGCGATCCGCCGCAAGATCGAGGTAGGTCTGGACCAGCAGCGCAAGGAGCAGGGTCTGCCGCCGCTCGAGGATAAGGGCCCGAGCAAGGATAGCCCCAAGGCCGCCCCCGAAACGCCCGCGAGCGATGCGAATAATTGACGCTTTCGCGCCTGCGAAGATCAACCTGACGCTGCATGTCATCGGCCAGAGGGCCGATGGCTATCACCTGCTCGACAGCCTCGTGGCCTTCGGGCCGATGGGCGACCGGCTGGTACTGCGCGAAAGCGGCACCCTGTCGCTCAGTGTGACGGGCCCGGAAGCGGCAGGCGTGCCTGCCGATCCGTCGAACCTCGTGCTGAAGGCCGCAGCGCTTCTGTTGCGCCCGGCGGGGCAGGGGGCGGAAATCCATCTCGACAAATATCTGCCGCCCGCCTCGGGCATCGGCGGTGGATCGTCAGACGCGGCGGCTGCGCTGCGGGCGCTGGCTGCGCTTTGGGACCAGCCGCTTCCGGCGGAGACCGCACAACTTGGGGCAGACGTGCCGATGTGTCTTACGCCACGCCCCCAGCGCGTGCGCGGCATTGGCGAGGCGCTCGACCTCGTGTCGCTGCCGCCGCTGCCCGCGCTACTGGTGAATCCGCGTGTGGAGGTGCCGACGCCGGCGATCTTCAAGGGGCTAGATTCGAAGGACAATCCCCCGATGCCCGACGTGCTGCCGACATTTACTGGCGCGCCTGACTGCATCGACTGGCTGGCCACGCAGCGTAACGATCTGCAGGCGCCTGCCATCGCCTCGGCCCCCGTGATCGGGGAGGTGCTGGACGCGCTCATGACGCTCCCCGGCTGTCGTCTCGCGCGCATGTCGGGCTCTGGCGCGACCTGTTTCGCGCTGTTCGAGACGCTGGACGCCGCGCAGGCTGCGGAAGCCACGCTGGCTCAGCGCCACCCTGGCTGGTGGCGGGCCTCCGGCATGCTCGGCGATCAGACGCAAAAGGCGCAGCCCCATAGCCGCGCCTCTACTTCTTGACCCAAATATCCCGTGGGGAGCCCGCAGGGCGGGGGGTAGTGCCCCCTCAGCGCAACCGCGCCACCACGTAATCGGCCAGATCGTCCAGCATCTGCCGCAGCCCGCTTTCCGGCAGGATCTGCAGGCGCTCGCGCCCGCGATCGGCCCACTCGAGGGCTGCCGCGCGGGTCTCTTCCAGCGCGCCGGTCGCCTTCAGCAACTCCAACGCATGCTCCAGATCGCCCTCGCGCTGATCGCCCTTGTCGATGGTGCGGGTCCAGAAAGCGCGGGCCTCGCCGTCGGCCTTGGCCAGCGCCTTGATCAGCGGCAGCGTCAGCTTGCGCTCGCGGAAATCGTCGCCCACGTTCTTGCCCATCGTCTTGGCATCGCTGAGATAATCCAGCAGATCGTCGACCACCTGGAAGGCGATCCCGAGGCTCTCGCCGTAATCGTGCAGCGCCGCGATCTGTTCCTCCGGCGCGCCGGCCAGAACCGCGCCCGCCTCGGTCGCCGCCGAGAACAGAGCCGCCGTCTTGCCGCGCACCACCTTGTAATAGGTGTCCTCGGTCGTGTTCAGGTCTTCGGCCGCCGAGAGCTGCAGCACCTCGCCTTCGGTGATGACGGCGGAGGCGTTCGACAGGATAGACAGAACCCGCAGGTTGTCTGTATCCGTCATCAGCTGGAACGACCGCGCGAAGAGGTAATCGCCAACCAGCACGCTCGATTTGTTGTCCCAGAGCAGGTTTGCGGTCGGGCGGCCCCGGCGCTGCTTGCTCTCGTCGACCACATCGTCATGCAGCAGCGTTGCGGTATGGATGAATTCGACCGCCGCGGCGAGGTTATGGTGCAGATTGCCCTCGTAGCCGCACAGCCGTGCCGCCGCCACCGTTAGCATCGGCCGCAGCCGCTTGCCGCCCGCGCCGACCAGATGGGCGGTCACTTCGGGGATGCGCGGCGCGTTCTCCGAGGCCATGCGCTCGGCGATCAGCGCATCCACCGCCGCCATGTCGTCGGCCAAGGCTTCCGCGAGCCGGTCATGCGGTTTCGCTGTGTTGTCGGGCTTGTCGTCGAGGCTCATGTTCATCCCTTCGATCTGCCTCATCTCGACAGCCCTCGCAAGGGGCCGTAAGTGAGGGATATGAAAGAGCTACTGCGCAGCACGGACCCGGTGAAACTGGCCATGGCGACCGCCCTTCTCGAGGGCGAGGGTATAAGCACGTTTCAACTCGACGTCCATACGAGCGTGCTGGAAGGCTCGCTTGGGATTCTCCCGCGCCGCCTGATGGTGCGCGACAGCGACATGTTCATGGCGCAGGCGGTGCTGCGCGATAACGAGATAAAATCGGATTGAGCGCATGGATCGGTTCGCGCCCGAGGATCTGACAGTCGATGGCTTTCTCGGCGGGCGGTTGCGGGTCGCCCAGCCGCGCGCGGGCTACCGCGCCGCGATGGATCCGGTCCTTCTGGCGGCGGCCTGTCCAGCGCAAGCGAGTCAGTCGGTCCTGGAGCTCGGCTGCGGGGCAGGGGTGGCGAGCCTGTGCCTTGGCTGGCGGGTGCCGGGGCTTGCGCAAAGCGGGCTGGAACTGCAGCCCGCCTATGCCGATCTCGCCCGGCGCAACGCAGCGGATAACGGGATCGCGCTCGAGGTGATCGAAGGCGATCTGGCGCAGATGCCCGCCGAATTGCGGGCGCGCAGTTTCGATCACGTCATCGCCAATCCGCCCTATTTCAGCCCCGAAGACGGGACGCCCGCCGCCGATCCCGGTCGCGAGCGCGCGCAGCGGGAGGCGACGCCGATCAGCGCATGGCTCGACGCGGGGTTGCGGCGTCTCAAGCCCGAGGGGCGGATCACGCTCATCCAGCAGGCCGACCGGCTGGCAGACCTTCTGGCGGGGCTCCAGGGGCGCGCGGGCGCGATCACCGTCCTGCCGATCTCGCCGCGGGTGGGGCGCCCGGCGCGGCGGGTGATCGTGACGGCGCGCAAGGGGGTGCGAACGCCGCTGCAGCTTCTCGCGCCGCTGATCTTGCACGCGACGCCGATGCATTCACACGATGCGGAGGATTTGACGGATATTGCGCGCGAAATTCTGCGCGAAGGTCAAAAATTGCCTATTCCTCGTTAGTGCTTTCGCAAGATTTCGCGAAAATGATGGAGATGCCCCGTCACTATACGACATTTCCGTGACACGACTCAAAAGCTGTGCTGCAATCGACGGGCTGACAACTGGAGAGGAGACTGCCATGTCGCTTGGTTCGCATATCACCGAACTTCGCAAGAAACATGAGGCTCTGTCGATGGAGGTAGAGCGCGCTGCGCGCAGACCCGGCGTCGACGATCTTGAAATCGCTCAGATGAAAAGGCAAAAACTTCGGCTGAAAGAGGAAATCCGCCGCCTCGAAACGGCCTGAGGGCCCTCCCACGAGTTTAACCGGGCCGTCCTTTGGGCGGCCCGTGTCATTATAACGGGGCCGTTCGAGAGGGCGCCTACTCAGGCCGAACCTTTCCGCGGTATCTCTTGCCCGGTCATGTCCGGCGGAGGGGGCGAGGCGCGCCGACCCCGACCGCCAAGCGCCGCCAGCCCCGCGCCCCCGGCGATCATCGCTGCCGCAATCAGCAGGCTCGGGCGCGCGCTCGCGATCCCTACGGCGACCAGCACCAGCGTCGAGACCAGCGGTGCCGCATAGGAGGCCGTGCCTAGCAGCTGAATATCGCCGCGCTTCACGCCAAGATCCCATGTGTAGAAAGCGAGCCCGACGGGCCCCAGTCCCAAGCCGATCACCGAGGCCCAGCCGACCGCGCTTTGTGGCCAGATCGTTGGCTCCAGCGCCAGATGGGCGACGGCGGACAGCGCTGCGCTCGCCAGACAATAGACCGCGACCGCCGCCGTCGGCACCGCGCCGAAGCGCCGCGACAGCAGCGAATAGCTCGACCATGTCAGCGCGCAAATCAGCGCCAGCCCATAGCCGGGCAGCGCCTCCGGATCGGCGGAGATCCCGCCTCCCAGGATCAGCGCGGCGCCCCCGAAGGCCAGTACCGCGCCCGCGACATGCCAAAGGGTCAGCCGCTCGCCGGGCAGCAGCCCGGAAAACAGCACGATCAGCAACGGCCAGAGATAGGCAATTAGCCCGGCCTCGGCCGGAGGCGCGAGACGTAGCGCCGAGAAATACAGGAAATGATATCCGAAAAGCCCCGCGGTTCCGGCGAGATAGACCTTCCACGAGACATGCCGCAGTTGCCCTAGCGCGCCGGTCGCGAACAGCCAGATTATGCCCACCGCGCCGCCAAGGGCGAAGCACAGCGCGTTCAGCATCAGGGGCGGCACCGGATCCGATCCCACGGTGAACAGCGCCAGAAGCGCCCACAGCAACACTGCCGTGAACCCGATCGAAGTGGCCTTGCCGCGCGTCATCCTGCCCCCGCCAAAACAAAGAGGCCCGCAAAATGCGGGCCCCCGTCGAGAATGCCAAGAGGCGAAATCAGATGAAATACTGACCGCCATTCGCGGTGATCGTCGAGCCGGTGATGAAGCCCGCATCGTCGGAGACGAGGAAGACCACGCAGCGCGCGATCTCTTCGGGCTCGCCCAGACGCCCGACCGGGATCTGGCCGATGATCGACTCACGCACCTTCTCCGGCACCGCCATGACCATTTCGGTTGCGATATAGCCGGGGCAGATCGCGTTCACCGTGATGCCTGCGCGGGCGCCTTCCTGCGCCAGAGCTTTGGTGAAACCCAGATCGCCCGCCTTCGCTGCCGAGTAGTTCGCCTGCGCGAACTGGCCCTTCTGGCCGTTGATCGAGGAGATGTTCACGACGCGGCCAAACTTGCGCTCGCGCATCTTCGTCCAGAGCGGATGGGTCATGTTGAAGATGCCGCTGAGGTTGGTGTCGATCACCTCGCTCCACTGCTCGCGGGTCATCTTGTGGAAGGGCGCGTCACGCGTGATGCCGGCGTTGTTGATCAAAACGTCGATCGGGCCGACTTCGGATTCGATCTGCTCGATGCCCGCCGCGCAGGCGTCGTAATCGGCGACCGACCACTTGTAGGTCTTGATCCCCGTTTCCTCGGTGAACTTGGCCGCAGCCTCGTCATTGCCGGCATAGTTCGCGACGACCGTGTAGCCCGCCGCCTGAAGCGCCTTCGAGATCGCCGCGCCAATGCCGCGCGATCCGCCGGTGACCAATGCAACTCTCGACATGATTCCTCCTCCAATGGATTACCCCTTGAAACGCTGTTACCGAAAATGACAAGAGCGCGCAACAAAGTTGCGCGCTCTTTTTGCAGATGCAGCATTTTTTTGCCGTTAGAGGCCTTCAATACACATTGCGACGCCCATGCCGCCGCCAATGCAGAGCGTGGCGAGGCCTTTTTTCGCGCCTTGGCGCTTCATCTCGAAGAGCAGGGTGTTGAGGATTCGCGCGCCGCTTGCGCCGATCGGGTGGCCGATGGCGATGGCGCCGCCGTTGACGTTCACCTTGCTGACATCCCAGCCCATATCCTTGTTCACGGCGCAAGCTTGCGCCGCGAAGGCTTCGTTTGCCTCGATCAGGTCGAGATCGGAGGCTTTCCAGCCCGCTTTTTCCAGCGCTTTGCGAGAGGAGGGGATCGGACCGCAGCCCATGATCGACGGGTCGAGGCCGGCGGTCGCGTAGGACGCGATGCGGGCCAGCGGCGTGAGGCCGCGCTTCTCGGCCTCTTCTTCCGACATCAACAGCACTGCTGCCGCGCCGTCGTTGATGCCGCTCGCGTTGCCCGCGGTCACCGAGCCGTCCTTGGTGAAGGCGGGGCGCAGCTTCTGCATGTTCTCGATGGTCGCGCCGTGGCGGATATATTCGTCCTGATCCACGACGATGTCGCCCTTGCGCGTCTTCACGGTGAAGGGTGCGATCTCGTCGGCGAACTTACCCGCCTTCTGCGCGGCTTCCGCCTTGTTCTGCGAGGCGAGCGCGAATTCGTCCTGCTGCTCGCGCGAAATCTGCCACTGGGTCGCGACATTCTCGGCGGTCTGGCCCATGTGGTAGCCGTTGAACGCGTCCCACAGCCCGTCCTTGATCATCGAGTCGATCATCTTCATGTCGCCCATCTTCTGGCCCGCGCGCAGATGCGCGACATGGGGGCTGAGCGACATGCTTTCCTGACCGCCGGCTACGACGATATCGGCATCGCCGCACATGATATGCTGGGCGCCGAGCGCAACGGTGCGCAGGCCCGAGCCGCAGACCTGGTTGATGGACCAGGCGGCGCTTTCGATCGGCAGGCCCGCGTTGATATGGGCTTGGCGGGCGGGGTTCTGGCCTTGGCCCGCGGTCAGCACCTGACCGAGGATCGTTTCGGACACATCGGACTTCTCGATCCCGGCGCGGGCGACGACGGCCTCGATCACGGCGGCGCCGAGGTCATGTGCGGGCGTATTGGCGAACGCGCCCAAAAACGAGCCGACGGGCGTGCGCGCGGCCGAGACGATGACGACATTGGTCATGGGATCCTCCTCATCACTTAAGCGGGCGCGAAAGCGCGTCCGTTCTGCTGCTGCGCAGCATGGCGGATGGAGGCGAGAGGTCAAGCTTAATCCCGTCGCTCGGGAAATTGTTAGCGCAAGTTTATTGCGCTTTCGCCGGGGTCATGCGCGCCTCCTCTGCGGCTCGGGCGTCTGGCTCCACGGAGGGTGGATCGTCGGCGCGCCAAAGTAATAGCCCTGCATGCAATCGATGCCGAGGCTCGCCAGATATTCGGCATCCTCCAGCGACTCGACCGCTTCGGCGATCGTGAACATCTCAAAATGGCGCGCTACATCGAGCAGCGATTTCGTCAACGCCTGATTGTCCGGATCGTGGGAGATGCCGCGAATGAACTGACCGTCGACCTTGATGATGTCGAAGTAGAAATCCCTAAGGTAGCGGAAGGAGGTGTAGCCCGCCCCGAAATCGTCGAGCGCGAAACTGACACCTCGGGCCTGCAGGTCCTCCATGAAGATGCTGACCAGCTCAGGCATTTCCATGGCCGAGCTTTCGGTAATTTCGAGTATGAGGCGATCGGCGACCGTTTCATCGAGTGCGAGGCAGCGATTGAGCACCTTGGTCCACGGCGCGTAGCCGATAGAGCGCGCCGACATGTTGACCGAAAGGCGCAGATCCGGTTGCCCGAGAAGCGCCTTTAAACCGAGTTCGAGCGAGAGGCAGTCGAGCTTTCGCCCGACCTCCGTGCGTTCGATCGCCTCCATGAAATCTTTGGCCGGGATAATCCGCCCGCGGTCGTCGAGCACACGGATCAGCCCTTCATAGAAGGCAGGACGGTCGGGACGACAGGTTTGGATTACGGGTTGAAAGGCCAGCATGACGTCGTGCCTATCGATCGCCGCGTGCACCATGGTAATGGACTGTCGTCTTTGCTCCGCAGCCGCGACGCTCAGTGGGCTGTCTTCGTCACGATGCACGGGCATGGCTTTCGCGTTTCGAATCGTCATGTGCCCCTCCTTCACCTTCGCAACAAGCATCCCCGCAAGCGCCTAAGAAGCGGTAAAGAGGGGGAAAGGCATCGGACTCGTGGTTAGCAAAAAATTCTTCTGCAGCGTTAAGCCGTTCGTAATCGTCGGTTGCCTAGGGTGAGTCCTGATGGAACAGAATGGGCGATAACGACAATGGGGCAGCCGGAAATGCGCGGCACCAGCGAGGTGCCTTTCGCGCTGGAAGAATTGTTCTACTCGCGCACCGACACGCGCGGTGTGATCCAATCGGGTAACGAAATTTTTCGCCGCACCGCGGGCTTCGAGTGGTCCGAGATGATCGGTGCCCCGCATAAGATCGTGCGCCACCCCGATACGCCGCGCGCGGTGTTCCGGGTGCTGTGGGATGCGATCAAAGAGGGCTATCCCATGGGCGCCTATGTGAAAAACAGGGCGAAAGGTGGCGGTTGGTACTGGGTGTTCGCGGTCGTCATGCCAATCGAGAGCGGTTATGTTTCCGTCCGGCTGAAGCCGACGAGCGACCTCTCCGATCGGATTCATTCATTCTATCGCGAGCTCTCTGCGCGCGAGCGGGCAGAGGCCCTCGACCCGGGGGAGAGCGCGGGTCTGCTGCGCGATTTCGCAGAGCGGGGCGGCTACTCCAACTACACTGCCTTCATGGCCTATGCTCTGGCGCTTGAACTGACCGAACGGGATCGCCGCCTCGGTCGAACTGCCGATGAGAATACGCGGATGCTGGCCGAGTTGAACACCGCGATGGGGCGGCTAACGAAGGAACAATTCGGACTTTTGCGCAGTTTCGAGGCGTTGCAATCCGTGCCCAACAATATGCGGATTGTTGCTTCGCGGTTGGAACCATCCGGGGGGCCTGTGTCTGCAATCTCGGAAAATTACAAAGCCTCGTCTGCCGTTATATCGGAACGGCTGCGCAAATTCGTCGCCGGCCGCGACAATCTTTGTGGCCAGATGGCCTACCAGGTTGCGCGCGCCGTGTTCCAACTAGGATGCGCTCGTGTCCTCAACGAGATGAGCGAAAATTTCATGGGCGAAGAGGCGCAGCCTAGCCAACCTCGCGAAGGTCATACCCGAGACGAGGAGCGCACATTGCTTCAGTCTCTCGTCGTCAGGGGCACTGCCGATGCGAATGCCGCGATGCGCCAAGCGGCAGAACTCGCTGACGATATGATGGACCAAAGTCGAGATCTTCGTCGCCAGTTGCTCGGGCTCGACACGATCCGGGTTCTCGGGCGGGTCGAGTGCGGGCGCATGCGGGATACCAACGGTGGGCTCGCGGCCACAATAGACCAGCTCGACAGCTTCCATGACGACATCAAGGGACGGCTCGAGGCTATCCTTTCTCTATCCGAAGAGATCGAGCATTGGCTAGGGCGCTACCTCCGAGCCGAAAGAACCGCGGCATGAGCGCGTCTCAGGGCTTATGGCTGTGCCATCACGGCCATGAGGCGCCCAGAGCCTTGTGGCATTAGCAGTGCCACATCGCTCAAAGAAAATAAGCGAGCTTTCGCGACGCGCGGAGCCCGCGGGGCGCCATCGGGTGTCCGAACGCGTGTGCCATGTGAGGTGGAATGCGAAGTACAGTATATGCGAAGTACTGTATAAATGCGCAGCACAGCATCTACGAGAATACCGCGATGGCGCAGCGGTTCGCCTTAAACCACACGCGTCACGGCGTCATCGCGCCTCAATCCTCGTCGATCAATGCCTGAATGACCTTCTTCGCCTCGGGCGAATCCCATTCCGCCCCGCCGATCATTCGTGCAACCTCGTGGCCGTTCTTGTCGACCAGGACCGAAACCGGCAGGCCCAGCACCCCCATCGCGCGGGCGGCGAAATTGGCATCGTCGTGGAAACGGGGCAAGACGTCTATGCCTTCCTTATCGAAGAAGGCGGCGACTTTCTCGGGCGAGTTCGATCCGCCCGTGGCGATCGTCATCACCTGAAACCCATCTTCGCCGAACTCTTTTTGCAGCGCATTCAGCGAAGGCATCTCCTCGCGGCAGGGCGGACACCACGTCGCCCAGAAATTGATCAGCACAACCTTGCCTTCGAAATCTTTCATCGAATGCTCGTCGCCGCTTTCATCGGTCACCGTGAAGGGCGGCAGCGGCAGCGGTTCGTCATAGGTAACGAGGGATTCCATCTGCCCCGATTTAATCGCATCGAGATCCGCGGCCTGCGCAACATTTGCACCCAGCGCCAGCGCCGTATAAAGGACGAGAAACCGTAACATATAGCCTCCTAGCAAGGGCCTTCGACCATGACCGATCAGACCGACGAGAACAAGTCCTCCAACGCGATGTGGGGCGGGCGTTTCGCCGCGGGGCCTGATGCGATCATGGAGGCGATCAACGCCTCGATCGGGTATGATCAGCGGCTCTACGCGCAGGACATCCGCGGCAGCCGGGCCCACGCCGCGATGCTCGCTGCGCAGGGCATCATCAGCGACAAGGATGCCGAGGCGATCGGGGAAGGTTTGCTCACCGTCTTGTCCGAGATCGAAGCGGGCGGCTTTCCGTTCTCTACCGCGCTCGAAGACATCCACATGAATGTCGAGGCGCGGCTGAAAGAGGTCATTGGCGAACCGGCGGGGCGGCTGCACACGGCGCGGTCGCGCAACGATCAGGTCGCGACCGATTTCCGCCTCTGGGTGCGCGAACAATGCGACGCCGCGATCTCGGGTCTCGACACGCTGATCCGCGCCGCGCTGACCCGGGCCGAGGAAGGCGCCGATTGGGTCATGCCCGGCTTCACCCATCTGCAGACCGCGCAGCCGGTGACTTTCGGCCACCACATGATGGCCTATGTCGAGATGTTCGCGCGCGACAAATCCCGGTTCATTGATGCGCGCAAACGGATGAACGAATCTCCTCTAGGGGCGGCGGCGCTTGCTGGCACAGGTTTCCCGATCGACCGTCATGCGACGGCCGAGGCGCTCGGTTTCGATCGGCCGATGGCGAACTCGCTCGATGCGGTGTCGGATCGCGATTTCGCGCTGGAGTTCCTGTCGGCCTCTGCGATTTGCGCGGTGCACATGTCGCGCCTTGCCGAAGAACTGGTGATCTGGTCCTCCGCGCAGTTTCGTTTCGTCGCGATGTCGGACAAGTGGTCGACGGGCTCGTCGATCATGCCGCAGAAACGCAACCCGGACGCGGCAGAACTGATCCGCGCCAAAATCGGACGCATCCTCGGGGCGTCGGTCGCGCTGTTCACCGTGATGAAAGGGCTGCCGCTCGCCTATTCCAAGGATATGCAGGAAGACAAGGAACAGGTCTTCGACGCCGCCGACAACCTGATGCTCGCGCTCGCCGCGATGGCCGGGATGATCGGCGACATGACCGTCAATGCCGACAAGCTGGAGGCCGCGGCCTCGGGCGGGTTCTCCACCGCGACTGATCTGGCCGACTGGCTGGTGCGCGAGGCGGGGCTACCGTTCCGCGACGCTCACCATGTCACCGGTTCGCTCGTCGCGATGGCCGAGGAGCGGGGCTGCGATCTGCCCGATCTGAGCCTCGAGCAGATGCAATCGGTCAACCCGGCGATCACCGAGAGCGTGTTCGACGTGCTCGGGGTTCACAACTCGGTCGCCTCGCGTCAGTCTTACGGGGGCACCGCGCCCGACCAGGTGCGCGCGCAGGTCGCCCGCTGGAAGGAACTGCTTGGATGAACTTCGCGGTCCCTTTCGTGCTGATCGGCCTTCTTGGCGGATGCGCCGCCGACCCGGCCTTGCATACGCATGTCGGCATCAATCGTGACGGCATCAAAGTCTATCCCGCCGCGACGGCGCGTGTCGGCATCATGACCCTGTCGGTGACTCCATGACCAAGACCCTGACCCTCGCCCTGACGCTTCTTCTTTCGCTCGCTGCCTGCGGTGTCGACGGCCCGCCCGTTCCTCCGTCCGAGGCGGACAGCGCGCAATCCCAGCAGGCTTCGGCCCAGTAATCGAGACCTCTCATGGATCATTTCCTTTATCGCGACGGCGTCCTTCATGCAGAGGATGTGCCGATCCCCGAGATTGCGGCGGCCGTGGGCACGCCGTTCTACGTCTATTCGACCGCCACGCTGGAGAGGCATTTCAAGCTGTTCGAAGAGGCGCTTGGCTGGACCGAACACCTGATCTGCTTCGCGATCAAGTCGAACTCGAACCTCGCCGTACTGAAGGTGCTGGGCGATCTCGGCGCGGGGATGGACGTGGTTTCGGGCGGTGAATATCGCCGTGCGCGGGCGGCTGGCGTGCCGGGCGAGCGGGTGGTGTTCTCGGGCGTGGGCAAGACCCGCGAGGAGATCGCCTACGTTCTCGAAAACGGCATCCGCCAGTTCAATGTCGAATCCGAGCCGGAGCTACTGGCGATTTCCGAGATTGCCGCGTCGATGGGCGTGACCGCGCCGATCGCGCTGCGGGTGAACCCGGATGTCGACGCGAAGACCCATGAGAAGATCGCGACCGGGAAATCCGAGAACAAGTTCGGCATCCCGATCGCCAAGGCGCGCGCGGTCTATGCCGAGGCTGCGAAGCTGCCGGGCATCGATGTCGTCGGCATCGATGTGCATATCGGCTCGCAGCTGACCGATCTGGAGCCGTTCGAGGCGGCTTTTCTGAAGGTCCGCGAACTGACCGAGACGTTGCGCGCGGATGGCCATGATATCCGTCGGCTGGACCTCGGTGGCGGCTTGGGCATTCCCTATGAGCGCTCTAACTCCGCGCCGCCGCTGCCCATCGAATACGGGCAGGTGATCCAGCGCACCGTGGGCGATCTGGGCTGCGAGATCCAAATCGAACCGGGCCGCCTGATCTCGGGCAATGCCGGGCTGCTGGTCTCCTCGGTGATCTGGCTGAAAGAGGGAGAGGGACGCGATTTCCTCATTCTCGACGCAGCGATGAACGACCTCGTGCGGCCCTCGATGTATGGCGCCTATCACGATATTGTCCCGGTGCTCGAACCAGAGCCGGGCACCGACTCCGCGCCTTACGACATCGTCGGCCCGGTATGCGAGACCGGCGACACCTTCGCCAAGGCGCGCAACCTGACACCGCTGGGCCCGGGCGATCTGGTCGCCTTCCGCTCGGCGGGGGCCTACGGCGCGGTCATGTCGTCGGAATACAATTCCCGCCCGCTGATCCCCGAGGTTCTGGTGCGGGGGGGCGAAT
Source organism: Thioclava nitratireducens (assembly GCF_001940525.2). Taxonomy (NCBI): domain Bacteria; kingdom Pseudomonadati; phylum Pseudomonadota; class Alphaproteobacteria; order Rhodobacterales; family Paracoccaceae; genus Thioclava; species Thioclava nitratireducens. The sequence goes on along the minus strand of NZ_CP019437.1, from coordinate 3,575,326 downwards.
TCGCTCTCATTCGTGCAAGACCGAGCTTTGAGGAAATGCTCTCCCGCGATACGATCCCGGAGTGGCTCTGATCCGTAGGAAGGGAATCAGGGCCGACGGATAGGGAGAGAATGCCGGTCAGGAACTGGTTCAGCAAAGCTTCGCGCGATACCGCGACGAAGGAGGACGGGCAGGCCGCTCTGGCCCCGCTCGCCCGGCCTATTTTGCTGACCCATGCCGGGATGATCCTCGAGCGAGGGCTGGCCGCCTTCTGGCCGCTTCTCTCCGTTCTCGCGCTGATCGCCACCGCCATCGCCTTCGCCCTGCCCGCCTATCTGGGGCCGGGCGGGCGTTGGTTCTGGCTGGTCGCGCTGATCGCGTCGCTCGTGGCTTTGGGCTGGGGCGCGTGGCGGATGCGTTGGCCGCGCCGGACCGATGCGATCGCGCGTCTCGATGCGACGTTGCCGGGCCGCCCACTTTCCGCGCTGACCGACGAAATGGCGCTGGGGCGGAACGATCCCGCAGCCCGCGCGCTCTGGATGGCGCATCTGCGGCGCATGGCGAAAGCCGCGCAAGCCGCCCGCGCGCCGCGACCGAAACCCGATCTCGCTCGCCGTGATCCTTATGCGCTGCGTTTGACTGCGCTCACGGCCTTGGTCGTCGCGGTGATCTTCGGGGTGCCGCAGCGTCTGTTGCATCCGACCGAGGGGCTGCCGACGCCTGCAGGCTCTGCCGAGGCCGCGATGGGACCGAGCTGGGAAGGCTGGGCCGCGCCGCCGCGCTATACCGGCAAGCCGGGGCTCTATCTGAACAAGGTCGAGGGCGACGAACTGATCGTGCCCGAGGGCACCCGTTTCTCGATCCGGCTGTACGGCTCTTCCGGCGCGATCGGCTTTTCCGAGAGCGTTTCGAATCCGGCCGCGCTGCCCGAGCAGGGTGCGGCGCAGACCGCCAGCGGCATCGAGACCCACGAATTCGAAGCGGTTCGCGACGGGCTTTTGGAGTTCAAGGGCCCCGCCGCGCGCCGCTTCAATGTGGTGGTGCGCCCCGACGAGGCGCCCTCGGTCGCGCTGGCCGGTACCCCCGACCGCCGCGCCGATGGTAAGCTGAGCCTGCCCTTCACCGCGCAGGACGACTACGCCGTGACCAAGGGCCATGCGGTGATCTCGCTCGATCTGGCGAAGGTCGATCGCCGCTACGGCCTGGAGATCCCGCCCGAGCCGCGCGACGATCTGATCTATGATCTGCCGCTGCCGATTTCCGGCTCGCGCGCCGATTTCACCGAGAGCCTTGTCGAGGATGCCGCGAAGCATCCTTGGGCGAACCTGCCGGTGAAGCTTACGCTCGATGTCGAGGACGGGCGCGGCCAGACCGGCACCTCCGGCACGCAGGAAATCATCCTGCCCGGCAAGCGCTTCTTCGACCCGCTCGCCGCCGCGCTGATTGAGGTGCGCCGCGATCTTCTGTGGTCGCGCGACAACCGCGGCTATGCCGATCAGCTTCTCCGCGCGATCTCGAACCGGCACGAGGGCTTCATCAAGCGCGAGGAGGTGTATCTGATGATCCGCCTCGTGATCGGGCGGCTCGACGATCCCGACCTGTCCCCCGAGGCCCGCGACGAGATCGCCGAGGCGCTGTGGAAGATGGCGGAGCTTGTCGAAGATGGCGGCTTGGCCGATGCGTTGGCCGCGATGCAGAAGGCGCAGGAGAAGCTTTCCGAAGCGATCCGCAACGGGGCCTCCAAGGACGAAATCGCCAAGCTCATGCAGGAGCTGAAACAGGCCACCGACAATTACATCCGCATGCTCGCCGAACGCTCGCAACAGCAGGATCAGGGTCCGCAATTTGGGCAGCAGCCGCAGCAGGGCCAGCAGATAACCGGCGACCAGATCCAGCAGATGATGGACCAGATCCAGAAGCTGATGGAGGAAGGCCGGATGGCCGAGGCGCAGGAATTGCTCGATCAGCTCTCGCGGATGATGGAGAACCTCAAGGTCCAGCAGGGCCAGAATGGTCAGGGCGACATGCCCGGCGGTCAGGCGATGCGCGACATGCAGGACACCTTGCGCAAGCAGCAGGAGCTTTCGGACGACGCGTTCCGCAACCTGCAGGACCAGTTCATGACGCCCGAGGAGCGCCAGCAGCAGGCCGAGAACGGTCAGCAGGGCCAGCAAGGTCAGCAAGGGCAACAGGGTCAGCAGCAAGGTCAGCAGGGGCAACAAGGCCAGCAGGGTGAGCAAGGCCAACAAGGTCAGGGCCAGCAGCCCGGCAACCAGCCCGGCCAAGGCCAGGACGGACAAGCGCAGCGCGACGGTCAGGGGCAGGGCGACCAGCCCGGCATGAACGGCGGGCAGGGCGGTGTGGACGGCCAGAGCCTCGCGGATCGCCAACGTGCGCTCCGCCGCGAACTCGACCGCCAGCGCGGGCTGCTGCCGGGCTTTGGCAACGAGGCGGGCCAGCAGGCCGAGAAGCGTTTCGACGACGCCGGGCGCGCGATGGATCAGGCCGAGCAGGCCCTGCGCCAGGGCGACAATTCGGCGGCGATCGACCGTCAGGCCGACGCGATCGAGGCGCTGCGCGAAGGGATGCGCGCGTTGGGCGAGGCGATGCGCAACGAACAGGCGCGCCGCGACGGTCAGCAGCCCGGCCAGCAGGGCAATCAGCAGGCGGGCCAACCTGGACAACTCGGTGGGCGCGAGATGCCACGCGATCCGCTGGGCCGGGCGCAGGGCGAGGGCAACCAGCTCGGCACGGATCGTCAGATGCTCAACGGCGAGGATGTCTATCGCCGGGCGCAGGACCTGCTCGATGAAATCCGGCGCCGCTCGGCCGATCGTCTGCGCCCCGAGGAAGAACTGGATTACCTCAAGCGGCTGCTCGATCAGTTCTCGAATTCGGGCTGATGCCGGGCGCGCATAAGTTCAACTTATGCGGGGCGTCGAAATATTAGGAAAACTTATTCGGTGAAGCCGTCCGAGGCCGTCTCTGGCGAGAGGCGATGGGTGAGGATCTGGAGCTGGTCGTCGAGCCAGATGCGCCCCTCGTCCACCGCGACGACATATTGCGTCAGCGGCGATTTCAGCGCCGGGACCTTCGCTGCGATGTCCGGCGCGAAAGCATAGAGCAGCGCCAAGACCGCAGTCACGGCCATCACGAAGATGAAGCCCCGGCTGAAGCCAGAGCGACGGCGGCGCGCCATCTCCGGCGAGAATTCGGCGACGCTGTCGCCTTCGCGATCGGAGGTCGCGGTGAGGGTCGAATTGATCTCGTCGATATCGGGCAGGCGTTCGCGCCCGCGGATCGTCTGCAGGTCCTCATCGTCCTCGCCGAGCAGGTCGGCCACGCGATCTTCCTCGCGCTCGGCGTCGGGGTCGCGAAGGTCGGAAAAATCCTGTGCGCGTTTGCGACGGCGCGCCAGATCGGCGGCGGCGGCCTCTGCGGCGCGTTCAGCATCTTCGCTGGTTTCGCGTTCTTCGAGGTTCAGCTCCTCTTGCGTCTGCAATTCGCTCGAGCCTTCGGCGCGGCGCTGCGCGGCTTCGCGCTCGGCCTCTTCGCGCAGGATCGACAGGAGCCCGTCATCGAGTGGTTTGCGCGGTTTGGCCCCGACGCGCGGGGCGGGGCCTAGGCCCGGCTCGTCCGCGTCATCTTCCTCGGCCTCCGGCGCCGCGACCATCGCCGCGACGGCTGCATCGGTATCATCGTCGCTTTGCTGCGTCACCACCGGCTCGGGCTCGGGCAGATGGGTCGCCGTGTCGTGGCTGGGTTGCTGTTCGGGCTCCGGCATCGGCGCGGGCTCGGACGGCTCCTCGGTCGCCTTTGAGGCAACGGGCGCCTCTGTCTCGGCTCGGGAGGTTTCAGGTTCTGAGGTCGTTTCGGGGTCGGGATCCGGATCCCAGCCTGCCGGCGGGGCCGCAGGGCCTGTCGGGTCGCTGTCGGCAGAGAGCATATCCTTGCTCGGCTGGAACCAGCCATGCCCGCAATTGGAGCATTGCACATCCCGTCCGCCGTCTGGGATGACGGCGTCATCCACTTCGTATTGCGCACCGCAATTGGGGCAAACCAACCGCATATTGTCCCATCCCTGCCCGTGTTGGCGTTTTGCCGTTCTGGCCAACCACTGTCTTATGTTGTAGCAAGCGCGGGCGGAATGTCCAAATGATTTGGGCCGCTTAATTCGCGAAACGCGCACCAAATAGAGGGGCTGGCAGTGATCGAGCTGCAAAATGTGGCGATGAGCTATAGCGGGGCGGAGCTATTGAGCGATATGTCCCTGACGCTTGCCCCAGGGTCATTTCATTTTCTCACCGGGCCGTCGGGCGCGGGGAAGACCACATTTCTCAAATTGTGCTACGCGGAGCTGCTGCCGACGGCGGGTCATTTATCTCTGTTCGGCAAGGATGTGCGCACGATGAGCCGCGACGAAATCGCGGGGCTGCGCCAGCGTATCGGTGTCGTGCACCAGGACTGCCAGTTCCTCGATCACCTCTCGGTGGAGGAAAACGTGGCGCTGCCGATGACGGTCAATCGCCGCACTCCCGACATGACCCAGCTGCGCGAATTGCTGGCGTGGGTCGGGCTGAAGCGGCAGGCGAATGCGCTGCCGCCGCAGCTGTCGGGCGGGGAGCGCCAACGGGTTGCATTGGCGCGGGCCGTCATCATGTCGCCCGACGTGATCCTTGCGGACGAGCCGACGGGGAACCTCGATTGGGAGATGTCGCTGCGGCTGCTGTCTTTGCTGGTCGAGCTGAACAAGATGGGCAAGACGGTGGTGATCGCGACCCACGATCTGAACCTGATCCGGCAGGCGAAGCCGCAGGTCTCGGCGCGGGTGCTGCGGATCGCGAAGCGCCATCTGCATACGGCGGGGGCCGATCTGTGAAGCTGACCATGCTGACATTCGCATCCGAGACCACGGGGCCGGATCGTGTCGTGCCGCCGACCGGGTTTACCGCGCGGCTGACCCTGTTCACGGCCGCCGCGATGGCGTTTCTGGCGGTTTTTGCGCTCGCTCTGTCGCTGGCGACCGGGCGGCTTGCCGATCGCTGGGCGGATAGCCTCGCGCGGTCCGCCACGATCCGCATCTCCGCCCCGCCCGAGCAGATGGATGCGCAGGTCGCCGCCGTGCAGGAGGTGCTGAAGACGACGCCGGGTGTCGCCTCGTCGCGGGTGTTGGGCGATGACGAGATGAAGGGGCTGCTGAAGCCGTGGTTCGGTCCCGATCTGCCGGTGGATGCGTTGCCGTTGCCGAAGCTGATCGCAGTGACCGAGACCGGCGCGGGCGTCGATGCCGAGGGGCTGCGGCTGCGGCTGCAGGCTGAAGCGCCCGGCGCGATCTTCGACGACCATACCCGCTGGCGGCGCCCGCTGGTGGCCGCCGCGCAGCGGATCCGGACGCTGGGGCTGCTCTCGCTGCTGCTGATCTTCGGCGCGATGGCGGGGATGATCACGCTGGCCGCGCAGGCCGCGCTGGCCGCGAATGGTCAGGTGATCGCGACGCTCCGGCTTGTGGGCGCGCGCGACGCCTTTATCGCGCGGGCCTTCGTGCGCCGGTTCACCACGCGCGGGCTGATCGGTGCCGTGGCGGGCACGGTGATGGGGATGCTCGCGGTGGCGCTGCTCCCCTCGACCGAGGCCGCGGGCGGCTTTCTCACCGGCCTGGGCTTTTCCGGGGCCGCATGGCTCTGGCCATTGATCATTCCGCCGATCGCCGCGATCGTGGCCTTTGCCGCCACGCGTTTCGCCGCGCTGCGTATGCTCAGGAGACTTCGCTGATGTCCGATCCTTCGCACCGACCCGGAAAGGTCACGCCGCTGACCCATGTGATGACCGGAGTTTACTACGTCCACATTGCGCTCGCGACGGTGCTGATCGGGGCGTGGGGCCTTGTGTTTCAGGTGCTGCCAAAGGGGCGGGACGGGGTGCATCGCGTGGCCGGGATCTGGACGCAGCATCTGTTGACGATGGCGCGCGTCTATCTGGGGTTGCGCTACGAGTTGCGCGGCACGCCGCCGCAGGGCGACTGCATCATCGCGGCCAAGCATCAGAGCTTTTTCGACATTCTTATCCTCGCCAATCACCTGCCGCGCCGGGCTTTCGTGATGAAGAAGGCGCTGTTGAACGTGCCGGTGATGGGCTGGTTCGCGCACAAGGCGGGGTGCATTCCGATCGATCGCTCCAAGGGGTCGGAGGCGATGAAGGTGATGCTTGGGGCGGTCGAAGAGGCGCGTGCGACGCATGGGCTGGGCCAACTGATCATCTATCCCGAGGGCACGCGCGTGCCGCCGGGCGAGAAACGCCGTTACAAGCAGGGCGTGGGGGTGGTGGCGGAGGCCACGAAACTGCCGGTCGTGCCCGCCGCGACCAATGCCGGGCTGTTCTGGAACAAGCGAGGCTGGCCGATCCGCTCGGGCGTGGCGGTGACCGAGTTCCTGCCGGTGATCGACGCGGCTGGCTCGGCACCACAGACGTTGGCGGCGGTCGAAGCGGTGGTGGAGCCGCGCTCCGATGCGCTCATGGCGGATGCCGGGTTCGAGCTGCCGAAGCCCTGAGTGGATGCCGGGGGAGGGAGCCTCCGGCGGGGATTTTTTAGCCAAGAGGAAGAGGTGCGGCGGGGCCGCGAAGCGCGGCGCGGAACACGTTGGCGTGATCATCCCTCGCGTAGATCGGCGTCGAGGATCGGGTCGATCAGGCCGGGGAAGCGCGCTTCGAGGTCGTCCCGGCGCAGGGTGAGAAGGCGGCCGCGGCCGTTCGGATTCGGCTCGTTCCGTATTACGCCGGATTCCCGCAAGACCTTGAGAATATGGGATTTCGTAGATTTCGGAACGCCCGCGCCCGCAGAGCTGCAGGCGGCGGCTTCAAGCGGGCCCTCGCGCAGGTTGCGGGCGATTTCGCGCCGCGCCGGATCACTGAGCGCGAACAGCACTTGCGACAGCGACAGCGAGTCTGCGGGCGGGTGAGGAAGTTCGGGGGGCGTGCTCATGGTTCGACAATACTTGAACCATCGGCTGTGTCGAGTATGTGGAGGTTCAACAATTTTCGAACCTATCGCATCAGGAGACAGCGATGACCGATGAGACCCGTCCCGGCCCGCGCCCCACCTCTCCAAATCCGCCAACGCGGAGCCGCGCGGGCTTCGTTCTGGCCCTTGCAGGGCTCGTGCTGATGCTGGCCGGGGCCAGTGCGCCGTCGCCCTTCTACCCGGTGCTACAGGCGCAGATCGGCTTTTCCTCGGCGATGATGACGGGAATCTTCGCGATCTATGCCGGGGCTCTTCTGGTGACCCTACTGGTCTTCGGGCGGCTCTCCGACCACCTCGGGCGGCGGCCCGTCCTTTCAGTGGGGTTCGTTCTGTTGGCGGTCGGGATGCTCGAATTCCTCCGGGCCGATACGGCCACGACGCTGCTAATGGCGCGGGTGTTGCAAGGATTGGCAAGCGGTCTGCTGATCTCGACGCTGAGCGCGAGTTCGACCGATCACGAGCCGCCGGCGCGGCCCGGACTGGCGGCGGTCTGGAATGCAGTTGCGCCCTTGGCGGGGCTGGCACTCGGCGCGCTCGCGGGTGGGGCATTGCTGGCCTATGTGCCCGCGCCGCGTTTGGTGACCTTCCTTGGACTTGCTCTGGTCTATGCCGTGCTGGCGCTGCTGGTCTGGCTCCCGCCGGAGACGGCGCCGCGCCATGCGGGGACGCTCGCCTCGCTGCGCCCGCAGGTCTCGGTCCCGCCGCATATTCGCGCAGCGTTCCGGCGGGGCGCGCCTGCCGTCGTGGCGGGGTGGGGGACCGGCTCGCTGTTCCTGTCGCTGGGCGCGCCCATCGTGGCCCGGGTCTTCGAGGTTCACACAGCGCTGGCGCAGGGCGCGATCGTGGCGCTTTTGGCGGCGACCGGAGCGGCCTCGTGCTATGCGACGCGCAATCTGGCGCCACGCCGGATTGCGCTTCTGGGCACGGACGGGCTGGTGCTGGGCACGGTGTTGTCGCTGGCGGCGCTCACGACGGGGAGTTTCGCGCTCTATCTTGCGAGCGTTTTCATCGCGGGGATCGGGTTCGGCACCTGCTTCGCGGGGGTGTTACGTTCGCTTGCGCCGCTGACTGCGCCGGATGAGCGTGGCGGCCTGTTCGCGGCACTGTTCACACTGGCATATTCGGCCTTCGGGGTGCCTGCGGTGCTCGCAGGGCTGGCGGTGCCGGAACTGGGACTGCGGCTGACGACCGAGATTTATGGCGCGGTCATAATCGCGCTCGCGCTCGGGGCGGGGCTGATGCGCAGGCAGGCGGAGCCGGCGTGAGGCCGGCGCTGGTCTTCGCGTTTCGGGAGGAGTTTCGGTTTAGGCCGAAAGCCCCTTCGCGCCCATGTCGAGGAACTTCTTGCGCCGGGCCTTGATGAGATCGGCGGCCTTCTTGCCCTCCAGCTCGGCCAGCATCAGCGAGATTTCAGAGCCGACCGAAGCGATGGTCGCCTTGGGGTCGCGCTGTGCGCCGCCCATCGGCTCCGAGATGATGCGGTCGATCACGCCAAGCTTCTTGAGATCTTGCGCAGTCAGGCGCAGCGCCTCGGCGGCTTCGCGCATCTTCTCGGCATCCTTCCAGAGGATCGAGGCGCAGCCCTCCGGCGAGATCACCGAATAGACGGAATGTTCCAGCATCGCGACACGGTCGCCGGTGGCGAAGGCCACGGCGCCGCCCGAGCCGCCCTCGCCGATGATGACCGAGATCAGCGGAACGCCGATCTGCAGGCATTTCTCGGTCGAGCGGGCGATGGCTTCGGACTGGCCGCGCTCTTCCGCGCCCTTGCCGGGATAGGCGCCGGGCGTGTCAATCAGGGCGACGACGGGCAGTCCGAAGCGGGCGGCCATGTCCATCAGGCGGATCGCCTTGCGGTAGCCCTCGGGGCGAGCCATGCCGAAGTTGCGCTCGATGCGGCTCGCGGTGTCGTTGCCCTTCTCGTGGCCGATCACCATCACCGGCTTGTCGCCGAGACGCGCAAGGCCGCCCATCACCGCATGGTCGTCGGCGAAGTTGCGATCGCCTGCGAGCGGCGTGTATTCGGTGAAGAGCTGGTCGATATAGTCCTTGCAATGCGGCCGGTCGGGATGGCGCGCGACCTGGCATTTCCGCCAGGGCGACAGATCCTTGTAGAGATCGCGCAGCATCGTCTCGGCCTTCTTGTCGAGGGCCGACGCTTCCTTGTCGACATCCATCTCTTCGCTTTGCCGGGCCAGCGCGCGCAGCTCTTCGGCTTTGCCTTCGATTTCTGCCAGCGGCTTTTCGAATTCGAGATAGGTCATGGATCACTCCGCATCCGGAAACTCGGGCCCTTAATGTCTTCAACGCTCGGGAATTGCAACTGGGTGGCGCATGGGCAGCCTATCGCAGATGTGCGGGTGGCGGGAGCCTGCTAGATAGGCGGGGAAGCGCGGGGCGCTAAACTGCTCGGGGCGAGGCCCGGTTAGCTTTCAAGGGAGGGTGCGATGGCCTACGAGGTCGAGATACGGACGCTGCCGCCGGTGCGGTTGGTGGGTTTGGCGCATACCGGACCCTATCCTGCGGTGGCGCCGGTGTTCCAGAGGCTCGTTTCGCTGATTCCCGAACCGTCTTGGACGGAGGTCGAGCATCCGGCGATGATCGGGCATGACAATCCGCGCACGGTCCCGGCGGAGGATCTGCGTTCGCATGCCTGTTTCATAGTGGGCGAGGGGTTCGTGATCTTCCCGCCTCTCGAGGAAATCCGCTATCCCGCAGGGAGATATGCGATCCTGACGATCGCAGGGCCCTATGACCAGTTGCCCGAGGCGTATCGCTGGCTGGCGCAGGAGTGGTATCCCGCGTCGGGCGAAGCGCCGCGCGGTCTCGATCGCTACGAGGTCTATCTGAACGATCCCTTCGAGCCGAAGCCCGGAAATCTGCTGACGGAGATTCGTTTGCCGCTCAAGGACTGAGCGGTGGCGGTCTGTCACGGGGCAGTCGCACGGGGCTGTTAAGGAAGGTTACGCGGCGAGAGCGCCCGATTCCAGAAAACGGAAACGCCCCGGCACGGGGCCAGGGCGCTCCTTTTCCCTCATGCGGCCGGGCCTCCCCTCCCAACCGCTCCGGGATTCGATAACTATATCGCGATTCGTTCGCGCGCGGCTTAATCTTTAATCATTTCAGCTTGTCTTACAATCACTTCAGCTTGTTTGATCGACGCTATGTCAACGAGACGGCCTTTGTAAACCGTCGCGCCTTCCCCGCGTGCCTTGGCTTCTTCCATCGCTGCGAGGATTTCGCGCGCCTCGGTGACCGCCTCATCTGACGGCGTAAAGACTTCATTTGCAAGGGAAATTTGCTTGGGGTGGATCGCCCATTTGCCGACCATGCCCAGAGTCGCCGAGCGGAGCGCCTGCGCGCGGAACCCGTCATCGTCGGAAAAATCGCCAAACGGGCCATCGACGGGCAGAATCCCGTGCGTGCGGCAGGCGGCGACGATCGCGGCCTGTGCCCAGTGCCACGGGTCGGACCAATGCTTCTCGCCGTTGCGCAGCATGTAGTAGTTTTCCTGCGTCCCGCCGATGCCGGTGGTCTGCATTCCCATCGAGGCGGCGAAGTCGGCCGCGCCGAGGCTCATCGCCTGCAGACGCGAAGAAGATGCAGCGATTTCCTCGACATGCGCGAGACCGGCGGCGCTTTCGATGATGACTTCGAGCGAGATTTTCTTGCTGCGGCCCTTCGCGGTTTCGATCGCCGTGACCAGCGCATCGACCGCATAGACATCCGCCGCACAGCCGACTTTCGGGATCATGATCTGGTCTATGCGCTCGGAACCTTCTTCGAGCAATTCGACCACGTCGCGATACCAGTAGGGGGTGTCGAGACCGTTGATGCGCACCGAGAGGTACTTGTTGCCCCAGTCGATCTCGTGGCTGGCCTGAATGATGTTGCGCCGCGCCTGCGCCTTGTCATCGGGGGCGACCGAATCCTCGAGATCGAGATTGATCACATCGGCGGCGGAAGCGGCCATTTTCGGGAAGAGCTTGGTGTTCGAGCCGGGGCCGAAGAGCTGGCAGCGGTTCGGGCGGGCAGGGGGCGTAGGTTGAACGCGGAAGCTCATGAAGCGGCCTTTCGCAATGAAGTTACGTTTTTTGTTGTGGATTGGGTATATTGTTGCGCGGACGCATGCAAGGCGATTTTGCAGGCGCAGAATCGAGGCCGCACTGCAGCATCAGACGCGCCTCGAAATCCGCGTGATGCACGAAATTGCGTCGCGATGGCGCTTTTACCGAAGGATCTTCCGTTTTTGCGTGAATATTGCACGGAAATCCCCAAGAAATTTTTGCGTCGCGTCCTAATATCATCGACAAACAAAGACAAAACACAGGGAGACCCGCATGTCGCTGATCGACACCCCTTATCTGCTTTTTCTGGGCGATGCCCACGATCCATTGGCCGCGAAGGTGGCGCAGGGGATCAAGGACTGGCGGCCTGAATACGCCATCGGCCAGTACCGGATGGAGGGATGCCAAGCCGACATGGGCATCCCCGATCTGGATATCAAAGAGGCGGTCGCGAAGGGTTGCAAGACGCTGGTGATCGGCGTTGCCAACCGCGGCGGCGTGATTTCGCAGGCCTGGAAGAAAGTGCTCGTCGAGGCGCTGGAGGAAGGGCTCGACCTCGCGTCGGGGCTGCACAACCTGCTGCGCGACGAACCCGATCTGGTCGCCGTGGCCGATGCCTGCGGGCGTCAGTTGCATGACGTGCGCATTCCGGCGGTGAAATATCCGATCGCGAACGGCGAGAAGCGCACCGGCAAACGCTGCCTCGCCGTGGGCACCGATTGCTCGGCGGGCAAGATGTATACCGCGCTTTGCATGGAGCGCGAGATGCGCGAGCGCGGCATGAAGGCCAGCTTCCGCGCCACCGGGCAGACCGGAATCCTGATCACCGGCGACGGGGTGCCGCTCGATGCGGTGATCGCGGATTTCATGGCTGGCTCGGTCGAATACCTGACACCTGACAACGATCCCGACCATTGGGACTTGATCGAAGGGCAGGGGAGCCTGTTCCACGTCTCCTATTCGGGCGTGACGATGGCGCTGATCCATGGCGGTCAGCCCGATGCGCTGATCCTCGCCCACGAGCCGACGCGCACCCATATGCGCGGGCTGCCGGGCTACAAGCTGCCCTCGCTGCAAGAACTCAGCGACATGGCGCTCGCGCTGGCGAAGGTCGCCAATGCCGCCTGTCAGGTGGTCGGCATCTCGGTCAATACCCAGAAGATGGGGGAAGACGAGGCCAAGGCCTATCTGGTCAAGGTCGAGGAGGAAATGGGCCTGCCCGCGACCGACCCGTTCCGCTTCGGCGCGGGCAAGCTGGTGGACGCGCTCGCCGCGATCTGATTGTCTCGCCTGTGACACCCGTCGGATGCCTCCGGCGGGGATATTCTGACCAAGTCGAAGGGGGCGCGGATGATCCGGGTAAGCCATGATACGTTCAAGCTGGCGCAGGTCTTCACTATCGCGCGCGGCTCGCGCACCGAGGCGCATGTACTGAGCGTGACCATAGAGCGCGACGGCAAGATCGGGCGCGGCGAATGCGTGCCCTATGCGCGCTACGGCGAAAGTCTCGACAGTGTGACGGCGCAGATCGAGAGCTTGCCCGAGGGGATCAGCCGCGCCGAGTTGCAGGATGCGCTGCCCGCCGGCGCCGCGCGCAACGCGGTGGATTGCGCGCTGTGGGACTGGGAAGCCAAGAAGAAGGGCGTGCCGGTCTGGGAGCTTGCGGGGCTGGAAAAGCCAGAACCGCAGGTCACGGCCTACACGCTCTCGCTCGACACGCCCGACAAGATGCGCGCGGCGGCGGCCGAACATGCGCACAGGCCGCTGCTGAAGATCAAGCTCGGCACTCCCGAGGATATGCCACGTCTGCGCGCGGTACGCGAGGGCGCCCCGGAGGCGAAGATCATCGTCGACGCGAACGAGGGCTGGGAGATGGAAACCTTCCTCGACATTCAGGGCGAGTTGAAAAAGCTGGGTGTCGCCCTTGTGGAGCAACCTCTGCCCGCGGCGGGGGACGAGGCGCTCTCGGAAATCGAGCGTCTGGTGCCGATCTGTGCGGATGAGAGCTGCCACACGCGCGACGGGCTTCTCAACCTCCGCGGTAAGTATGACGTCATCAACATCAAGCTCGACAAGACCGGCGGGCTGACCGAGGCGCTTCGGTTGCGGGCGCTGGCCCGCGCCGAGGGGTTCAAGGTCATGGTGGGCTGCATGGTCGGGTCGAGCCTCGCGATGGCTCCGGCGATGCTGGTCGCGCAGGGCGCGGATTACGTCGATCTTGACGGCCCGCTGCTTCTGGCCGAAGACCGCGACGTGCCGCTGCGTTACAAGGGCAGCGTGGTCGAGCCGCCGGAGCCGGAACTCTGGGGCTGAGTTTGCAAGGAGCGAGAACATGAGCCGGATCGTCTATCTCAACGGAGAGTATATGCCCGAGGAAGAGGCCAAGGTTTCGGTCTTCGACCGGGGCTTCGTCATGGGCGATGCGGTCTATGAAGTGACCTCCGTTCTGGATGGCAAGATCCTCGAATTCGAAGGTCACATGAACCGGCTCGCCCGCTCGTTGGCGGAGCTGGAAATGACGTGCGATCTGACCCGCGACGAATGGATCGAGATCCATCGCGAACTGGTCAAGCGTAACGATCTCGAAGAAGGGATGATCTACCTCCAGGTCAGCCGCGGCAATGCGGGCGATCGCGATTTCCACTACCCGCCAGAGGGCACGCCCCCGACCGTGGTGCTGTACACGCAGTCGAAGCCGAACCTCGCCGACGATCCCAAGGCGAAAGAGGGCATCAAGGTGATCTCGCTGCCCGACCTGCGCTGGCATCGCCGCGACATCAAGACGGTGCAGCTTCTGTACCCTTCCATGGCGAAGATGGCGGCCGAGAAGGCGGGCAAGAATGATGCGTGGTTCGTGGAAGATGGCTTCGTCACCGAAGGCTCATCGAACAACGTCTATATCGTCAAGGACAACAAGATCATCACGCGGCACCTGAGCCACGACATCCTGCACGGGATCACCCGCGCCTCGCTGCTGAAATACGCCGCCGAAGCGCAGATGGAGATTGAGGAGCGGCCCTTCACCATCGAGGAAGCGCAGGCAGCGGACGAAGCCTTCTTCACCTCGGCTTCGGCCTTCGTGATGCCGGTGGTCGAGATCGACGGCGAGACGGTGGGCGAGGGCGTGGTCGGTCCGGTCGCGGTGCGACTGCGCGAGATCTATCTCGACGAGAGCCGCAAGGCCGCGATCTGATCCGCGCCGAGGCGCAACATCCTGTAGTTAAAAAGAAAAGACCCCGGCCAGCCCAACCGGGGTCTTTTCCTGTCATGCGGGCGGTGTCTCTCAGGCCGCCGCATGAGCGCGGAATTGGAAGGCGTCGGGCGCGAGTTGCTCTGGCGCGACGCCGGTGATGACGAGCTCGGCCCGGCCGTCGATCACGACTAGCGTGCCTTCGGCGCAGGTGCGGAAGGTGATGTCGTCGTGGCGCGGCGCAGCGCCGGTGAAGTCGAGGGCGATCGCGTCTCCCGGCTCGAACCCGTCGATCCGCGGGAGCGGTTCGGGGCCCGCGGCAGGCGCAGGGTTTTCTTTTGCGTGGGCGCCGGCCTGTTGGTTCGAATGCGCCAGCAGGGTTTCAATGCGCGACATCACGGCAGCGTCGAGGTCTTCCGAGGCGTCCGACGCTTCGGGCGTCTGGTCCGACCGGGCGCCATGCGACGGGTCAGCGGCGATCGCTGCAGCGTCGGAGGAGACGCGAACCTGACGCTGGCGCGGCAGACCCTCGGCCCAGCCGAGAAGGCATAACGCGATGGTGGTGGCGATGAACAAGGCGAGCATGGTTTCTCCTGAACTTGCCCTGATCGTCGCGATATTTGATCGCTTGCGCAAAAGCTTTGTGACGCCGAAACCGCTCCATTGTTCAGATGTCGTTAACCATCGGCCGGCATGGCGCGGATTGGTGCCGTGTCCCGGGACGGCCGGATTTCGGGCGCTTTACCAAAACGGAAAGAGGCCGCGTGGTCGGCGACCTCCGATACGATTCGAGTGGCGGTCAGGCGTAGCTCGGCTGGCCGTAATTGATCCCGTCAGTGGCGTAGATCGCGCCGCTCGCCGACTTCAGCGCGGCATATTCGACATCCTTGAGCGTCGCGACCGTCTGGCCGTTGATCGAGACGATGGAATCGGTGCCGCTTTGCGAGACGGTGAAGTCGGAGATCTGCGCGAGGTCGTCGACCTCGATGCCGAGATACTCGCCGGGTGCGGCCGGGATCGGGTCGGTCTGTCCGAAATCGGTCACCGTCACCGGCGCATCGCCCTCGTTCCAGTCGACCCCGAACCAATCCGACCCGGTGCCCCGGTCATCGTGTCGCCGTCATCGCCGTTCAGGTAGTCGTTATTGGCGCCGCCATCGAGCAGGTCGGGGGCACCGTCCAGATCGCTGGCATAGAGTTCGTCATCGCCATAGCCGCGATAAAGCGCGTTAGCCCCTTCCGCATCGAAGAGGTAGTCAGCGCCGAGGTTGCCGCGCAGCGTGTCGTCGCCCTGGCACTCACGAAAGCGTCGATGGAATGTGATCAGAATGTGGCTGCGCATGCGTCTGGCGGAAACGACGTGCGCCCGCAGTCGTCGCTGTCGCCGATTACAGTCCGCTCTGCGCCAGGACGCAGGTCAGAATCGGCGCAAGGCGGTCCGCCCACGCCGCCTGCTGCTCCGGCGTCGCGATCAGGTCGTTGCGCAGCTCGATCAAAACGTTCGGGCGGCGATGCGCCAGCGCGTGACGGTCGATCGAGTCACCCTCCAGATGCCCAAGATAGGGCTGGTTGTCGCCCACGCAGAGATCACCCTCGGCCTCGAGGGCCGCGATCATCTCATAGGCGAGGCGCGGATCGGCCGGAGCGTGCAGGATGCCGACATCCCACGGCCGGGGCGGGCGCCCGCGCAGGCGAGGGGTGAAGGAGTGGACGGCACAGATCACCGTATCCTCGCGCCGCGCCGCGAGCCGGGCATATTCCGCATGATAAGGACGGTAGAGCCGGTCCAGTCGCCGCTCGACCTCCGCCGCGTCGGCATGGCGGTTCGCGGGGACGATCGTGCCGTCATAAAGCTTCATCACCAGCGTGGGGTCATCTTCGCCGCGGTTCGGGTCGATCACCAGCCGCGAGAAGTCGCTGGCAATCATCGGCGAGTCGAGCCGCTCCGCCAGTGCCTCCGACAGCCCCAGCGCGCCGACGTCATAGGCTATGTGTCGCGCCATATCCTCGGCGTCGATGCCAAGGTCGCCACCGCCCACCCAGCCGGGCACGGTGTTGCGCGCATGATCGCACGTGACCAGCCAGCGTCCAGTGCGTGCCTCTCCCGTGATCGAATAGGGCTGTTTTTCGTTCATCTTCTCTTCACGCTTGCTCGATATGGCTCAGATAACGGGAAAGATTGCGCCACGCCAGTTGCGGCCCGGGGCAAATTGCGCCATACGCTTACTTGGCCCACGAAATGACATCAATTTGAACGGAAAACGAGGACGCATGAGACGCCTTCGCAACGTGAAGATCGTGGCTACGCTGGGCCCTTCTTCGTCGGATTATGACAGCATCAAAGCTCTGTTCGTTGCAGGCGCGGACGTGTTCCGCCTGAACATGAGCCACGGCAGCCACGAGGAACATCGCGCCCGCCACGCCATCATCCGCCAACTCGAAGCAGAGTTCGGCCGCCCGATCGCGATCCTCGCGGACCTGCAGGGCCCGAAACTGCGCGTCGGCACTTTCGCGGCGCATGGCGCCGAGCTAGAGGACGGCGACAAGTTCCGCTTCGATCTCGACGAGACGCCTGGCGCGACGCACCGCGTTTGCCTCCCGCACCCCGAGATTTTTCAGGCGCTCGAGCCGGGCTCGGAACTGCTGGTGAATGACGGCAAGATCCGCCTCGTGGTCGACGAATGCGGCGATGATTTCGCCAATTGCACCGTCACCGTGGGCGGTACAATTTCGGACCGCAAGGGCGTGAACGTCCCCGACGTGGTGCTGCCGCTGGCCGCGCTCTCGGAGAAGGATCGCAAGGATCTGGAATTCGCTTGCGAGATGGGTGTCGACTGGCTCGCGCTGAGCTTCGTGCAGCGTCCCGAGGACGTGCAAGAAGCGCGCGAACTGGCCAAGGGCCGTGCGGCGATCCTGTCGAAGATCGAGAAGCCTTCGGCGGTCCGCTGCTTCGACGATATCCTCAAGGTCTCGGACGGGATCATGGTGGCGCGCGGCGATCTGGGCGTGGAACTTCCGGTGCAGGCCGTTCCGCCGATCCAGAAGCAGCTGATCCGCAAGTGTCGCACCTGGGCGAAGCCGGTGATCGTGGCGACGCAGATGCTGGAATCGATGATCGAGAGCCCGATGCCGACCCGCGCGGAGGTCTCTGACGTCGCGACCGCGATCTACGAGGGCGCGGATGCGGTGATGCTCAGCGCGGAATCCGCTGCAGGCAACTACCCGGTCGAAGCGGTCGAGACGATGAACAACGTCGCGATCTCGGTCGAGAAGGACCCGACCTATCGCGAGGTGATCGAAGCGTCGCGCCATGCGGCCCGCCAGACCGTCGCGGACGGGATCGTGGCCGCCGCCCGCGAGATCGCGGAAACCACGGATATCGCCGCGATCTGCGCCTATACGCAATCGGGCCAGACCGTCGGGCTGATCGCGCGGGAGCGTCCGCGTGTGCCGATCATCGCGCTGTCGCCGATCGAGGCGACGCTGCGCCGGGTCTCGCTGACTTGGGGCGTGCATGCCGTGCCGTGTGGCGAGCTGGAGCGGTTCAAGCAGGCCGTGGTCAACGCGGCCCGTGCCGCGCGCGATTTCGGCTTCGCCGACGAGACGCAGCAGATCGTGGTCACCGCCGGTGTGCCCTTCAACGTGCAGGGCACCACGAACATCCTGCGCGTCGCGCCCTGTGATGAGCGATTGATTTACCGCACCGACCCTGAGTAACCTTTCCCGAAAGGGGTGGTGACAAGGGCACAGGCGATGGATCTTTCTTCGATCGATACCGATCTCCTGCTGACGATCGGGCTGGCGATCGCGATCTTCGCGATCCCGGCCGCGATCTCCGCCTTCTCCGATGGCCGCCCCCCGCGGGCGGCCACCGTCGGAATCGTGGTGGCGGGCGCGCTGATCGTGATCGCCTTCTACGCCCGTCCGGGTGGCTACACGCTCAGGATGGTGCCCGAAGCGGTGGCGCGTACATTGGCCCGCGTGGTCAATCGCTAATACGGTCCCCGGTGCCTTCGGCGGATCCGGATTTTTCCCTTGCCAAACCGCCCTGCGGCGTCTAACAGGCCCTCTCTGAACCCGCGCGGCCGGCCTATGTGGCATGCCGAGTCGCGCTTCCACACCCTGCAAAGGAGCTGTAAATGCCCAAGATGAAGACGAAATCCGCTGCCAAGAAGCGGTTCAAGTTCACCGCGACCGGCAAGGTCAAGGTCGGTCCGGCCGGCAAGCGTCACGGCATGATCAAACGCTCGACGAAATTCATCCGCGAAACCTCGGGCACCATGGTGCTCAGCGAGCCGGATACGAAGATCGTCAAGAAATACATGCCCTACAACCGCTGAATTCGGGAGACTTGAACAATGGCACGCGTCAAATCCGGTAAGGTCACCCACGCCGCGCACAAGAAAGTGCTCAAGAAGGCGAAAGGTTACTATTCCTCGCGCTCGCGCAACTTCCGCACTGCGACCCAGGCGGTCGACAAGGCGAACCAATACGCGACCCGCGACCGTAAAGCCCGTAAGCGCAATTTCCGCGCGCTTTGGATCCAGCGTATCAACGCCGCCGTGCGCGCCGTCGATGCCGATCTGAGCTACTCGAAGTTCATCTTCGGCCTGAGCAAGGCCGGGATCGAAGTGGACCGCAAGGTTCTCGCCGATCTCGCCGTGCACGAGCCGGAAGCTTTCGGTGCGATCGTCGAGCAGGCGAAAGCCGCCGCCGCCGCGTAATCGGCTGTCGATAGAATTCGGGAAGGGCCGCTCCGTTTGGGGCGGCCTTTTTCGTTTCGAGTGGATGACCGGTCGGGGAGGGGCTCTGCCCCCTGCTCCTTCGGAGCCCCCCGGGATATTTGGATCAAGAGGAAGAAAAACGCCCGGCTCGGACCCATCATCGGGCGGCAGGCCGGGCGCTTCCCCTTGAGCGGTCATCGGCGTCCCCGCCTGTACCGCATCTCCGAGTGAACGCGATTCCAGTTAATGAACCGCTAACCTTCCTCTTGATGGAAATATCCCGGGGGTGAATGGCGAAGCCAGAGGGGGCAGCGCCCCCTGTCCGGCCGTTAGTTGCAGGCGGTCTCATAGCCTGTCGCGATTTTCTTCGCGATGCCGAGCATCATCGTCTGCGCCAGCGCTCCGCCCATTTCATCCGCAGGGGCGCCTTGAGACTTCCCAACTTCCATGAGCGTCCCTATCAGCTCTGGATGCGCATTGGCGACCAGTGCAAGCCCCACCGTAGCCACCTTTTGGTTTTCATCAGGGGACTGAGCCTCCAACAGTTCTGTGGTCTGCGACGAAACCCCGAAGGCGTCCTGGAGAACCGACAGGTCTTCCTCCTTTGCCGCTTCGACTTTGTCGAAGCCGCTCTTCAATTCATCCAGCGACATCGCGCCAACTCTGGCCTCGAAGTCGTTCAAGGCGGCACATTGTGCGCTCGAGAGTTCCAGTTTCTGGTCGCTGTCTCCGTTGTCGGCGGTATTACCCTTATTGGCGTTCTGGCCCTCAGCAGACGCGTTTTCCTCTGCGACAGGGCAGCCGGTGAAGGGATGATACATCGTGCCGCCGTAGAACATTTCATCCGGGAACATCTGCTCGTGTTTGGCTTTGTAAGCGCT
Source organism: Thioclava nitratireducens (assembly GCF_001940525.2). Lineage (NCBI taxonomy): Bacteria > Pseudomonadati > Pseudomonadota > Alphaproteobacteria > Rhodobacterales > Paracoccaceae > Thioclava > Thioclava nitratireducens. The sequence goes on along the minus strand of NZ_CP019437.1, from coordinate 3,555,468 downwards.
TTCGAGTTTCGCATAGGTGTCTGCATCTGAGATCGCCGCCACACAGCGATCTTCGATCTTTTCAAGTCCGATGAGATCTCGCGTCTCACTTGCCTTCTCGGCGGCACTATCGAAGCAGACGTATGCTTCCTCATAGAGTTCGTTCTTGTCCTTGCAGATGTTGATTACTGGATCGGCCGCAGGACCATATAACGCGTCCGAGCGCGCCAGGTTGAGCATCTCGTATCCCAATGCCCCGTTTTTCAAACAGTCGGGCAGATCGCTCGCATCTCCCTTGGCATTACACGTGGCGATAACCTCGTCCGGCACGCCCTCTGCGGCGATTGGGCTCGCCATACATGCAACAAAACAAATCAAAGTTGTCCGAAAATACATTTGGCAATCTCCTTCCAAAAACTACTCCAAAGCTGGACGGCGATCGTGGCATCGATATGACGTCGGAAGGCAAATTCCGAGCGATCAAGGCGACTGCCCCCGCGCTTCGCCCCCATCCCATACCCTGGAACGCAAACTGCCGAGATCCAGTTGGATCTCGGCAGCCAGGCCATCTTCGGACTTCGTGTCCGGTATGAGGGTGATAGATCGTATCAGAGTCCTCAGCTCTTCGTTGGCGCGAGCGACGAGATCCGGATCGCCGAGCAGCGCTTCGAGGTCCTGGAGCGCCGCCTCGAAGATCGCAGGGATGTCCGGCGGCGTGGCGTCTTTCCTGTCCTGCCGCGCCTCAAGTTGCGCGACCCGGTCTTCGAGTTCCTGGGCCTCTGCTTTGAGTTCCTTGTCGCGCGCGCCGTAGTCGGCGAAGTCGGCGCCGTTCTCGATCGCGCTCATGATGCTGCGGCGGGCTTTGCGCACCTTGGCGAGCTGGGCATTCGCGGCCTTGATGGAGGCCCCCAGATCGGTGTCTTCCAGAATGCGCATCTCGGCCCGGAACGCAGCTTCGAACTCAGCGATCAGTTCAGCGCTGCGCAGCCTGGAGCGCAGAGCGGTGAAGACGCGCGGTTCGATCCGGGTTTGGCGGATCGTGACGCTGTTCTCGCAAACACCTTTGCGGTTCTCACGACACTGGAAGCGGTTCCTGCTCGTCTTGATATAAGGCGCGCCGCAGCAACCGCAGACCATCAGGCCGCTCAGCAGGTGCTTCGAGCGACGCGCCGCCTGCGGATTGCCGGTGCTGGTCGCACGCTGCGTGCGCGTCGCGAGCTCGGCCTGGACCTGATCCCAGAGGTCTTGCGGGATGATCCGCAGCGCGTCGAAGGTTTCCGTCACCGCATCATCTTCGGTCGCGAAGACGGCTTTGGCACCAGTCTCGGGGTGATAGCGGCGGCCGAACTGACAGACCGAAGCCTCGCCGATATAGAGGCGGTTGTTCAGGATGCCTTCACGGCGATCCTTGCGGCCGCGGATCGACGAGGCATCCCAGGTGCCGCCCTTGGGTGCCGGAATCCGATCGGCGTTGAGCGCCTTGGCAATGGCGGTGGCGGAGCGGCCATCCGCCGTCTCCCGAAAGATCCGGCGCACGACCTCGGCCTCTTCCGGGTCGATCTCGCGGTTCAACCCCTCAGCGGCCTCGCGCTTGCGATACCCGTAGGCGCTGGTGTGCAGCCGCCCGCGCGAGACCGCCCCCTGCATGCCGCGCCGCGTATGCGCGCCGATCATCTCCGAGAATTGCTGCGCGCCGATGCCTCCGACCAGAACCGAAAAAAATTCCAGCTCGCCTTCTTTCACGGAGTGCAGCTCGACGCCCTTAAACTGGAACAGATCGAACTGGGTGAGTGCGTCCGCAACCTTGCGCGTCAGACGATCCAGCGCCTCGATCACGACGACATCGATCTCGCCCCGCGCGACCGCCGCCTTCATCGCCTGGAAACCGGGACGGCGCATATTGCGCCCGGTCTTCTCGCGGTCTTCAAAAATCTCGACCACGGTCCAGCCGTTGCGCTCGCATTCGCGGCGCGCCATGGCGATCTGATCCTCGATCGAGGTGGCCTTCTGCAGGCTCGACGAGTAGCGGGCATAGAGGGCGGCGCGTTTCACTGAGCGGTCCTTTCGGTCGGGGCGGTGGTGATGTTGGCGGGCGCGGACGCCTGGGCGAAGCGCCGGGCGGCGGCGCGTCCGAGAAGCGAGACGAGCCCGGTCGGTGCGATCTCGATCCGGGTCGTGCCGCCGGGGTTGTCGTTGGCTGCGGTCAGCGTCTGGGTGGTTGCCTGCATGTCTGCTCCTTGCGGTCTGATTTTTTCGACGCAGGAAGAGTGGATAAGAGCAGGAAAAATACCCCATCGAATTTCGGAAAAAACTTTCAAGTCATTGCTTTCGAACGAAAGAAAGCCTCTTCCGAGTGGTTTGATCTCCCAAAAAAAGGGGGCGCAGATCCCGTTCGGACCCGCGCCCCAAGTTGGGTGGCTAGCTTACTTGCCGAGCCACCGAAGACGGCGGACTTCTTGATCCGCCGCTATCAAATCGGCGACGCGCTCCGAGTGGTTCAGCGCCACCCTCAGTTCGTCGCGAAACACCTCGACCGTGTCGTCGGGGAGGAAGGCCCCGAGCCGCTCGATGCAGAGCGCGATTTCGGCGCGAGCCCCGTCGCCGATCGTGTCGCGCCGCTCCAGCCTACGCTCGAGCGCAGTGAGCTCCGTGCGGATATCTTCGGCGATGCCTTGAGAGAGATCAGAGGCCGATTGCAGGGCAAGGCGCAGCGCGCCGGTCGCATCGGCGGCGATGTCCTGGATCCGGTCGAGATCGGGCGTTTTCTGGTCGGGCGAGGACAGTATGATCCGATGGGTGTTGCCGCTCGGGATCATGTTGGGAACGAGCATTGTTGAAACTCCTGTTGAGAGAGGAAAAGGCGGCAGCGCCGGCGAACTGACGCTGCCGAAAGGCTTCAGCGTCAGGTGCCGGTGATGACCGCCCGCGCCGCGGCCCGGGCCCGGGCTTCGATCAGCGACTTGCGGTCATCGATGCGCGCACGGCGGCGCTCGGCGCGCGCCTCGGCGGCGATGTCGGCCTCGGCCTGGAGGCGCGCCCGTATCGCATGCATCCGCTCCAGCGGACGCCCGGTCAGACGGCCGAGGACAGGGGTGCGCAGGGTCGGGCTGACCGCGAAGGCGCGATTGTTGGGACGCACGATAACGATGCGATCGCCGCGAAACGCCGTCGCGCGCTCGAGCCCGGCCACCCGCGCGTCGTGCGAGCCGAGCGGGATCGCATAGCCCTTGCGGACCTTCTCGGTAACGGAGGTGCCGTAGGCGATGGTGAGCCAGCGCTGCCCTGAGATCAGGGCGGACGCGAGAACGAGACAAGGACGGGCCTTCGGTTCGGGGCCGGTCTTGCCTTCGTCCGTAGGGAAGCGGAACGAGACGATGTCGCCAGAGCGCAAGGTCTCGGACCACGCCTGCGTCGTCGTCTCGACGGTCGAGGGAACGTTGTCGAACATGGGGTTCTCCATTTTGGGAAAAGATCGACACGCTCCCGCTCCGGCCCCTTCGGGGTGTCCGGGTTTCGGTCGCGCGTCATATCGACCGCGCGACCGAAACCCGGACGCCTCGGCGGCCATTCACGCGAAACCGTTCGGGCCCTGGCCCGCGGTCAGTCGAGAACCGGCGCAGTGCTGGAGGGGGTTCGGGGGAGGCGCGCCCAAGCGGCCTCCCCCGGGCGCAGGGGGTGTCCAGAGGGGGAGTGCAGAACGACGACCCTCTGGTCCCGCGGAAGGCGGCCGGGGTAGTCCAGAGGGGGCGGCGAGCGCCCCTATGGTCCGTCGGAGGACGCCAGGGGGAGGCCGGAGGGGGCGCGGCGAGCGACCGCCCTTCGGTCCCGCGGAAGGCGCGGGGTCCGGGGCAGCGCCCCGGCGAACGGCTTCTGACAGGGAGGGCCAACGGCCCGGAATGTCAGATGCTTAGTGAGTAATGGCGTGGCAGACTAGTAAGGCGCAACAAGCTTCACTACGGTGTTCCGAGACACGGAGCTCAATCAAGATACTTTCAGTGGACGCCTGATTCATCAGCGACACGACTGAAATCCGATTTCTCAGTGCCGGAGGGCATTCATGAAACTTTCACGCCAGAATAGATTTAGATGACAGAGACCATAAAACTCCCCAAACGCCTATATAAATATAGAGCATTCAGTCCTCGCTTGCTCGATATGCTCGTCCGAGATGAACTATATTTCTCCGACCCCGCGGATTTCAACGACCCATTGGATTGTCGCCCGTCACTTGAGGCGGATGTCACAAATGATCAATTAGAGCAAATTTTAACTCGAATGCGACAGCAGCGCGCCACAGCAGAGATGGAAGCTGCGGCGAAATCTCTCAGATATCGAGGGATCCGGACCTTAGAGCACATAAACAGGCAAGTCCAAAAAACAGCATCGCAGCTATTGGATGAGATTCGCTACTTAGCAACGGATCCTAGCGCTTTGGTGGAAGATCCCCTGAGTTCACTATTGCAGCATTACATCGAGAAAGAGCTATTACTCCGATATGATCGAGGAATTGTCTCCTTCGGGTCTCGCTCGACCTGCCCACTTATGTGGAGTCACTATGGCGACCAACACAACGGAATATGTGCTGCATATTCAATTCCCACCAATAAAAGAGCAGATCTGCATAAAGTTCAATATGGTGGAAGTCGAATGGTCCGCGCAAGTGATGTTGCCACAATGGATCATGACGCCAAAGCCCGGCGCCGTGTCGACGAAGCGGTCTTGTTGCGTAAAGCTGCGAGCTGGCGTTACGAGCGTGAGTGGCGACTCGTCGGAGAACGCGGAGTGCGTGACTCCCCCCTCGAACTAGAAGAGGTTATATTTGGAATACGTTGTAATGTGGCTGTCAAGTTTGCAATAGTTCAAGCGCTTTCAGAGCGCGAAAGGCCGATAAAATTTTATGAGATGCATGAAGTCAAGGACAAATTTACGCTGAAGAAAACTAGAGTCGATGTGGACGAACTTAATGCACATTTTCCTCGCCGCGCTCTGTCCGTCTATGAGCACTTTGATTGAAAATTAAAAAAGTTGCGCATCAAGAGGAAGAAAAAGATTAACACAAAATAAACCACTCAAGACTTCATTCTCCAATAATTTCCAAAATTATCGGAAACGCGTTCAATTGCGTGCCGGTCCACGGGTTCTGCATTGCTCTTCAATAGGGCAAAAATATCACTTAGGATCGTGCGACTGCTTCCGACGTAGGCATGCGAGAAGTTTCCGAGATCAAGATCGTTAACGAGCACTGTATCCATGCCACTCAAGACGAAGGTTGGGGGTGTTATCCCGACCCGAGGAAAGCTATGAAGCCAACCCGAAACTTTCAACGCAGCATCCAAGTCAGAGACGTAAGAGGTGACGCGCCTGCAATGTTTTATTACATCCACGCCTTGATGAGGCATAATGCCAGCATCGATGTCAGCAGCCGCCAAAATAACCTGATTGATCCTTTTCAAAGTATTCGTATTCCCTTTCGCAAGAACTTCAAGCGCACCAATTGCGCACCTGCAACCCATGCTGTGCGCAATTATATTAACCCTTCTCCCCTCTTGGTCGGAAATAAACTTCTTTATAAATTCTGCGAGTAAATACTTACTAACCTCTACGGCCGCCTCATCAGAAGTGTATTTGTAAATCTTTCCTTTCGACGGCCAGCTGAAAAGTCCAATCCCTTGCCCCACTCCAAGATCATACCCAATCTGAGCCGCTCTTAACACCGCATCTTTGAACGTAGTATTGAAGCCATGGACAAATATGGTTGGGCACTCCTTTCTCTTCATGCGGCGAGCTGAATCTCTGATATATTTACCGAAGAGCTCGCTATCTAGAGAAATTAAACGATGAACACTAAGACGATCATCATGCCGATTCATTAGCCTCTTCCAAAGTGGCGAACCCAGCGAGCCTATTCTATGGCCTTCTGGAACAATCACCTCGCACACACCATAGCTTAGTTGTTCAGCATTAGCGTCTCCATAATCAACTATCTCCCCCCTTTGAACAATCTTGTTTCTATTGGTTCCAAAGAAGACATCATAGCGAATCTTAGGCGTCTTAACTTCCACCGCCTGGCCTCTAGAAAAAAGTCCTCCTGCGCCTTCAATTTTCATCGCGCCATCTGAAATCTTTCTCATAACGGGGGAATCGAGCAACTCATCCTTCGGATTAATTTCAGACCAAGCCTCTAAGTTACGCCTCTGAGATACAGTAAGCACGGTTCCAATAAAAGTGGAATCTATAATACTTGCCCCATGAAGGTCGGCATCTCGAAGGTTAGTGTTTTCAAAAATCGATCCGACAAACTGTGACATTTGCGCATTTGCTTTAGATAAATTCGCGTCCTTAAAATTCGCACCATTAAAGTTCGACAAAGACATATCAGAGTTCGACAGATTGGCGCCCGAAAATTTACCGTGAGAAAAATTAAGATGGGAGAGGTTCGCGCCAGAAAGATCAGCGTCTGAAAGATCAATCCTTTCAAAGTATCTCGAAGTTTTTGGCGAGTCACGAAAATCAGGCGGTAGAAAATCGAAAAAATTTACACCCCGCAAATCCGGCGAGAAGCTCACCTTTTTTCGACGGCGATTCCAGCTTTGAACCCCCTCCCTGAGCCACTCAGCGTGTTGTCCCGCGGTCATTTGCTACCCCAAAAAGAAAAGATTTTCCATTAAATCCGACCTAAGCCCATTAGGGTTTTAACCCCTCAGTTGTCGAAGATTACACACAGGTTCTTCCATGAGGCAAGATTCAAGAAATCGAAGCTTCACAACCCAACACGCACGCGTATACCCCCCTGAAAAACCTGATTCTCTGAGGATTCGGCGCCGATGAATTCGAAGTCGCGCGTTTGGGCGTAGATTGCCGCCTCATTTCTTTCTACTTCGTCACTACAAATTTTGGGTTCACGTGCGCAGCGCGATCTCCTGATGATCACCAGTCAGGAATCCAAAATGTCCATCCACTACCCGTTCGAAACGCTCAACGTCGCCGAAGCGGCCGGCGCCCACCCGATCGCGCTCCGCTTCGAGGAGATGTTCCCGCATCAGCTCCACCGCTACGACCTGCATCTCCGACGCAAGCAACGCGACATGGACCATTTCGATCACGAACGCACTCCACTCAATCGCCACCTCCACGGCGAAGAGGACTGGCTCGAATCCCTGAAGGCTGACATCGAACTCGCCCGCCTGCAAAACCTCAATCAAGAGGTCGAGGGTCTGCAGCGCACACGCGGCTCCAACGAAGCGCAGAAACGCCTTATCGAAGGCCCTCGCGATCCGTGGCGTGCGTCGAAAGGTGGCCCTCTGCGCGAGTTCATCATCACCGCCAACAAGGAGTGGTTCGAAGAGACGAGCGACAGTGCCAAGCTCTTCGACATCCGCGAGCAAGAGGCGCGAGAACGCCAGTTCGAAGCGCGCGCGCTCGAATGGCTAAAGAGCCGCTTCGGCGACATGCTGGTCCATGCGCGCGCCGACCGTGACGAGACGACCTTCCATATCCACGGCATTATCGCCCCATGGCACGAGAAACACTCAAAGCGCAGCGGGCACCAACGCATGCTCCAGCCCTCCGCGCATCCGCTTCTCAAGGACTATGAGAAGGCGCAAGACGACGTCGGAGCCTTCTTCGCTGAGCTGGGTCTCACCCGAGGCGAGCGACGCGCAGAGGCACGCCGCAAGGCCAAGGAGGCCCGCAAGACAGACCCAAGCGTCGAGATTCCGAAGAAGCGTAGGCACATCCCCGCTCACATCTGGCGGGCCGACGAAGAGCTGCGACTGGCGAGTGAAGCCCGCAAGCTCAAGGCCGAACAAAAATCGGCACAGGCAGAGCGGGATGAAGCTGCGCGCGCGAAGCGTGAAGCCGATCGAAAGTCACAAGAGGCGCACACCGCGTCTGCACAGGCTCAAATGCGCACGCAGGCGGCGGACGAGGTGCTGCAGATCGCCGAGCAGGCCGCACGAGGAAACCTGCGGCCCGGAGAGGACGGGCGCCTCGCAATCCGGCGCGACGATCAAGCCGCTCTCGAGACCCGGAAAGGTCTGGAACGCGTGCTCACCAACCCCGCTCCCGCCGCGCGAAAGCTGATCCGTCATCTGGAGCGGACCTATGGCGCCTTCCGGCAAACCGCGACCCGTCGCGCAGAGGCGGAGGTCGAGACGCGCATGAATGCAGTCATGCGCGCTGAGACCGCGCTTCTCGCGCTCCGCAACAAGATCGCCGGCGCTCTGCCAGAAGCTTTCAGGAAGCGTTTCGTCGCCGAGACCACGAAGCCCGGAGCGGAGCTGGAGCGTGCGATGCGAGCCGTTCGGAAGGGTGATCAGGGGCCCGAAAAGGAAGACGAACGGTGAGCAAAAGATTCCCGTTTTTACTCTGCCCATGACGCCCCAGCTTTAGGGTCCAACCGGACTTATTAACGAAAGGAATACCCTATGACGGTTCAAATCCCCCAGACGAAACGCGACGCGATCTTCAACGAATACTGCCGCATCCAGGACAAGATCACGAAGGTCGCCGAGAAGGAGCACAAAGCTCAGCTGCGTCGGCGGCGCTATGTCCTCGACGCGTTTGGCAAATGGCTCGACAAGGCTCCGCGGAGCGAGGTCGAAACCTTCCTTGAGACGCTTTCCGATGCGTCCAGCGTCGCTGACAGCAAGCGGATCGCGGACTACCTCAACAGCCTGCCTCCCGAGCCGGAATCCACGGCTCCCGTCGCTCGCTCGACTATTGAGGCGAAGACCGACGAAAGGGCCTAGCCGACGGTGACCGAAGAGAAGGGGAGTTGATCCGAGTTTCGTCCAACGCCTCTGCCGCCCGCAGATGAAAGCAAAGCCCGCCAGTGCTCTGGCGGGCTTTTCATCAATCAAATTGCAGGTGATGCCTGCGCGACAAATAACGGTCGGGCAGCGCCCCCATCCGCCCTTTGCCTGCAAGCGCGAGGTTGCAAAGGCGCGCCGGCGCGGCTAACCCGTCTCCGAGGCAAATTCCCGGGGAATGATATGCAAGAGCTTCGCGATAAATACCTGAACGCCGTGGCCGATGTGACCGACGAGGCCGCGCTGGAAGAGATCCGTCTGGCCGCCTTGGGCAAGAAGGGCGAGATCAGCCTGAAGATGCGTGAGCTGGGCAAGATGACCCCGGAGGAGCGCCAGACCACGGGCAAGGCGCTCAACGTGCTGAAGGACGAGATCGACGCGGCGCTGCGCGCGAAGAAGGCGGCGCTGGCGGATGCGGCGCTCGATGCGCGGCTGCGCGAGGAATGGCTGGATGTGACGCTGCCGGGCCGTCCGCGGCGGCAGGGCACCATTCACCCGGTCTCTCAGGTGATGGACGAGGTCACCGCGATCTTCGCCGATATGGGCTTTGCGGTCGCCGAAGGCCCGCAGATTGAGGACGACTGGCACAATTTCGACGCGCTCAACATCGCGCCCGAACACCCCGCGCGGCAGGAGCATGACACGTTCTTCATGCATCGCGACGAGGGCGACGACCGCCCGCCGCATGTGCTGCGCACCCATACCTCGCCGGTGCAGATCCGCGCGATGCTGGAGCAGGGCGCGCCGATCCGCGTGATCGCGCCGGGCCGTGTCTACCGTATGGACATGGACCAGACCCACACGCCGATGTTCCATCAGGTCGAAGGTCTGGCGATCGGCAAGGACATCTCGATGGCGAACCTGAAATGGGTGCTGGAGGAGTTCTGCAAGGCCTTCTTCGAGGTGGACGGCGTCGAGCTGCGCTTCCGCGCCTCGCATTTCCCCTTCACGGAGCCCTCGGCCGAGGTCGATATCCGCTGCTCGTGGGAGGGCGGTTCGCTCAAGATTGGTGAGGGCGACGACTGGATGGAGATCCTCGGCTCGGGGATGGTGCATCCGAAAGTGCTCGAATCCGCCGGGATCGACCCGAACGAATGGCAGGGCTTCGCCTTCGGCATCGGGATCGACCGCCTCGCGATGCTGAAATACGGCATCCCGGACCTGCGGGCGTTCTTCGAGAGCGACCTGCGCTGGCTGAAGCATTACGGGTTCAGCGCGCTGGATCTGCCGACGGTGGCTGGTGGGTTGAGTCGGTGACGTCCCGCACTTCATTTTATTCGTTATGGCGAAGATTTCGCGAGTATTCGCGGAAATCTGGTGAAGTACATGCGGGTGTCTTCTTTGCATTTGTGGTATGTGGGGCGATTCTCATTGTTGCGCTTCCTGACGCTGCGGCCGGAATAGTCGCTGCCACCGCTGCCCTAATCATCGCCTTCGTCGCTTACCCATGGCAAAAGGCAAGAGATCGCGAGTTGAAGCAGCACAGTGAAAAGCTGGCGGCCTATCAGAGGTTTGTTTCTGAAATAACTAAGCATCATTCGCTAGTCGCGACTACTTGGTACAACGACGGCAATAAAGCAGTCCAAAATGACGAAGCGTGGAAACCAATAATCGCCGCTTACCCCGGTGTGGTATCTTCAAGCTATGATTTGATATTCTATGCACCGGCAGACGTCATTGAAGCCTGTCAGGAATATCTTGAAGCGGTACTAGCTTACGAAGTGATGGTATTGGGGCCGCTCGGCCTAGAGAAGCAAGAACGCTCAGCAAAGAAGTACACGGGTGATCTTGGAACATTCAAAGCTGCTCAGCGCGCGCGACGCAGAGCAATTCTAGCAATTAGGAAAGACATATCCGACGAAGCTCCCGAGGTGAGTGAAGAGGCGATAAACGCCTTTTTCGTGCTGACGCCGGCGGAAAACGGCTAAGACTTGATCGGTGTCTTCCCGGCGACGTGATGATATGCCCAACACCCCCATCACCTTCACCTTCGGCGATAGCCGCGAACTCTGCGACCAGCTCCTCACCCTGATCCGCCAAGGCAAGAAGACCGCCACCTGCGGTGCGCTCACTTACTTCACCGAAGGGGGCGAGGATATGCCGGTGGTGGGGCGGCGCGATATCGCGCTCGACTGGGACGGCAAGCCCGCGGTGATGATCGAAACCGTCGAGGTCACGATCCGGCGGTTTTGCGATGTCGATGAAGACTTCGCGCTGGCCGAGGGGGAGAACGAGACGCTCGAGGGCTGGCGGCGCGATCATCAGGCCTATTTCGAGCGTAACGGAGGTTTTAACCCCGAGATGGAACTCGTCTGCGAGCGGTTTCGCTTGATAGAGGACTATCAAGGAGCCTCAAATGTCACAGAACAAGCGCCTCTTCGACACTCCGAAGCATGAACAGACCCCCGAGCAGCGCCGTTTCGTCGCCATCACCGAGATCGCCTATACGGTCGTGGATTTCGGCGCGGCCTTCTGTTTCGTCGTGGGGTCGATCTTCTTCTTCTACGACAGCCTGATGGTCCCGGGGACGTGGTTGTTCCTGATCGGGTCCATCCTTTTCGCGGCAAAACCCTCGATCCGGCTCTGGCGGGAGTTGAAACTCCTCGAGATGGGGGATTACAAGGACCTCGCTCTGCGCAGAAAATCCTGAGGGAAGTCCGATGAAATTCACCCTGTCCTGGCTCAAGGATCATCTCGAGACCGAGGCCACCGTCGATCAGATCGCCGAGGCGCTCACCGATCTGGGTCTCGAAGTCGAGGAGGTCGTCGATCCGGCGGCGAAGCTCGAGACCTTCACGCTGGCCAAGGTGCAATCCGCCGAGCAGCACCCCGACGCCGATCGTCTCCGGGTCTGCATGGTCGAGACCAACGAGGGGGTGAAGCAGATCGTCTGTGGTGCGCCGAATGCGCGGGCCGGGATCACGGTCGTGCTGGCCAAGCCCGGCGATTACGTGCCCGGCATCGACGTGACGCTGTCGGTAGGCAATATCCGCGGTGTGGAAAGCCACGGCATGATGGCCTCCGAACGCGAGCTGGAGCTGTCGGACGAGCATAGCGGTATCATCGAACTGCCGTCGGGCGAGGTCGGGCAGAAGTTCACCGACTGGCTGGCCGAGAACCGTCCCGAGGCGGTCGATCCGGTGATCGAGATCGCGATCACGCCCAACCGCCCCGATGCGCTTGGCGTGCGCGGTATTGCGCGCGATCTGGCGGCGCGGGGGCTGGGCAAGCTCAAGCCGCTCGACGTGCCGAAGGTCGAGGCTGCGTTCGATGCGCCGATCTCGGTGACGATCGACCCGGCGCTGAAGGACAAGGGCTGCCCGCTGTTTGCTGGTCGCGTGATCCGCGGTGTGAAGAACGGGCCGTCGCCCGACTGGCTGCAAAAGCGGCTGCGCGCGATCGGTTTGCGTCCGATCTCGACGCTGGTCGATATCACCAACTACTTCACCTATGACCTGAACCGGCCGCTCCACGTCTTCGACATGAAGAAGGTGACGGGCAACCTGGTGATCAAGCAGGCCTCCGGCGGCGAGGAATTCCTCGCGCTCGACGAGAAAACCTACACCGTGCGCGCAGGCGATATGGTGATCTGCGACGACAAGGGCGTCGAGAGCCTTGCCGGGATCATGGGGGGCGAGGAATCCGGCGCGGATGAGGACACGGTCGATGTGTTCCTCGAGAGCGCCTATTGGGACCCGATCACCATCGCGGCCACGGGCCGTGCGCTGAAGATCAACTCGGATGCGCGGTATCGGTTCGAGCGCGGCGTCGATCCGGCCTTCACGCTGCCGGGGCTGGATCTGGCAGCGAAGATGGTCGTCGATCTGTGCGGCGGCGAAGTGTCGGACGTGGTGATGGACGGCGCGGTGCCGGATGTCAGCCGCGCTTACAAGCTGGATCCGGCGCGGGTGATCTCGCTCGTCGGCATGGATATTCCCGAGGCCACGCAGCGCGAAACGCTGGAAGCTCTGGGCTTCACGCTGGAGGGCGATATGGCGACGCCGCCGACTTGGCGCCCGGACGTGCTGGGCTCGGCCGATCTGGTCGAGGAAGTGGCGCGGATCGCTTCGCTGACCAAGCTCGAAGGCAAGCCGATGGGCCGCGAGACGACCGGCGTGCCCGGCGCGATCCTCACCCCGATGCAGCAGCGCGAGCGGATGGCGCGGCGCACCACGGCGGCTTTGGGGTACAATGAGTGCGTGACCTACAGCTTCATCGACGAGGCCTCCGCCAAGCTGTTCGGCGGTGGCGCGGATGCGACCAAGCTGGAGAACCCGATCAGCTCGGAGATGACGCATATGCGTCCCGACCTGCTGCCGGGTCTGCTGCAGGCGGCCGCCCGCAATCAGGCGCGCGGCATCGCCGATCTGGCCTTGTTCGAGGTCGGCCCTGCGTTCAACGGCGGCGAGCCGGGGGAGCAGGTTCTGCAGGCGACGGGGCTTCTGGTCGGTCACTCCGCGCCGCGCGATCCCTTCGGCTCGCGCCGTCCGGTGGACCTCTATGATGCGAAGGCCGATGCCGAGGCCGTGCTGGCCGCGGTCGGCGCGCCGGCGCGCGCGCAGATCAACCGCAAGCTCGATGCGTGGTGGCATCCGGGCCGCGCAGGCAATGTGGCGCTCGGGCCGAACCTGCTGGCGACCTTTGGCGAGGTGCATCCCAAGGTGCTGCGCGAACTGGGCGTGAAAGGCCCGGCGGTGGCGTTCACCATCCGTCTGGCGAACATCCCCTTCCCGAAGAAAAAGGGCGCGACGCGGCCCGCGCTGCAGATTTCCGATCTGCAGGCGGTCGAGCGCGATTTCGCCTTCGTCGTGGATGCGGATGTCGAGGCGCTGACGGCGGTGAACGCGGCGATGGGCGCCGACAAGAAGCTGATCGAGAGCGTGAATGTCTTCGACCAGTTCACCGGCGCCAAGGCCGAGGAACAGATGGGCGTGGGCAAGAAGTCGATCGCGCTGACGGTGCGGATGCAGCCCGCCGACAAGACGCTGACCGATGCCGAGATCGACGCGGTGAGCAAGAAGATCGTCGAGAAGGTGAGCAAGGCCACCGGCGGCACGCTGCGCAGCTAAGGTTGTCCTCGAGAAAGTTTGGAGCGCCCGGTCGGAGAGACCGGGCGTTTTCTTTTGCGTGCAGCGGAGGGCGGGGCCCGACCGCCGGGTGGGCGCATTGCCCTCGGAGGTCGGCACTTTATCCCCGTCACATCCGGGCGACCTCGAACCGCGCGCTGCCGTCATAAAAGCGCCCGCCCGAGGGGGCGGTCGGGCGCTGCCTTGGCCGCTGACGCGGCTGATCCGGGCATTCAATTCCAGTCGTTCTCGCCCGAGGCTCGGGCGCGTCCCTAACCCGTCCGACCCTGCGTCACGCTTCCTTATCTTCCGAAACCCGTTAGGCTTTTCGCGAACGAGGGAAGGAGGAGCCCTTGCGGTTCGATTATCTCATTCTGGGCGGCGGCTCGGCAGGCGCAGTGCTGGCGGCGCGGCTGTCGGAGGACGCCGCGGTGACCGTCTGTCTCGTCGAGGCAGGGCGCGAGGCGCGCGATATCTTCGTGCGCGCGCCTGCGTTGGTCGCTGCGATGGTGGCGGGGCGACCGCCGATCCACAACTGGGCGCTGCGCACCACGCCGCAACCGGGGCTCCACGGGCGGCGCGGGTTCCAGCCGCGGGGCCGGGGGCTTGGCGGGTCGTCGGCGATTAACGCGATGCTCTATGCGCGCGGCCAGCCCGAGGATTACGACGGTTGGGCCGAGGCGGGCGCCGAGGGCTGGGACTGGGAAACCGTGAAGCCATGGTTCCTCGCCTCCGAGCGCAATGCCCGCGGGGCGTCGGACTGGCATGGTACGGCGGGGCCGTTGCAGGTCGGCGATCAGCGGCGGCCTCGGGCGATCAGCCGCGCTTTCATCGAGGCGTGCGGCGCGGTGCAATGCCCGCCGAACGAGGATTTCAACGGGCCGCGACAGGAGGGGGCGGGGCTTTATCAGGTCACGCAGTTCTGGGACGGTCCGCGCAAGGGCGAACGCTGTTCGGCGGCGGCAGCCTATCTGCATCCGGTGATGGATCGGCCGAACCTGACCGTGCTGACACGTGCGCGCGCTGAGAAGATTGAGATTGCGGAGGGCCGTGCGACGGGGGCAATCGTCCGGCAAGGCCGCAAGCGGATGAAGATCGAGGCGGCGCGCGAGGTGATCGTATCGGCGGGGGCGTTCGGCTCGCCACAGCTGCTGATGCTGTCCGGGATCGGGCCTGAGGATCATCTGCGTGAGGTCGGGATCGAACCGCGTCTCGATCTGCCGGGCGTGGGGGCAAACCTTCAGGATCATCTGGATTACGTCATCAGCTACACCTCGCCCCGGCGCGATGTCGTAGGCCTCAACCCGCGCGGCCTGCTGCGGCTGGCGCGGGCGGCGGGCGCGTGGCGCAAGCATGGCGAGGGGCTGTTCGCCTCGCCCATGGCCGAGGGCGGAGCGTTCCTGCGGAGCGATCCGAGCCTCACCCGACCCGATCTGCAAATCCATTTCGTCGTCGGTATCGTCGATCAGCACATGCGCAAGCCGCATCTGGCCGATGGCTGGTCGGCTCATATCTGCCCGCTGCGGCCTCAGTCGCGCGGCACGCTGCGGCTGGCCTCGAGCGATCCGCGCGCGGCGCCCTTGATCGACCCCGAATATCTCTCCGATCCGCGCGACGCAGAGCTACTGCTGAAGGGCGCACGGCTATTGGACCAGATCGCCGAGGCGGAGCCGCTTCGTCCGTGGCGGGGGCGCAGGTTCTATCCGCATGACGGAACGGATGAAGGGCTGATGGCCGATATCCGGGCGCGGGCGGATACGATCTACCACCCGGTCGGCACCTGCGCGATGGGGCAGGGCGACATGTCGGTGGTCGATCCTCAGCTGCGGGTGCGCGGGATCGACGGGCTGCGCGTTGTCGATGCCTCGGTGATGCCGCGGCTGATTTCGGGCAATACCAACGCGCCGACGATCATGATCGCCGAGCGCGCGGCCGCGTTCATCCGAGAGGATCAGTCGACGCGATCGGTCGGGTGATTGACGCCGTCGTTCCACGGCACCGGGTCCAGATCGCGCGGGTTCACCCCTTCCAGACAGGCGGCGTTCACGCCGTATTGGTTCGGGTTCGAGCGGCGCTGGTGATGGGTGTAGACGCCGCAGGTTTTGCAGAAGTAATGCTTCGCGGTCATCGTGCCGAATTGATAGAGCGTCAGGTTGTCCTCGCCCTTCACGATGCGGATGCCCGAGAGCGGGGCCGAAACCGCCACCGCCCCGCGCCGACGGCAGAAAGAGCAATCGCAGCGCCGCTTGGTGTTGAGCCCGTCGGAAAGCGTCACTTCCATCTCCACCGCGCCGCAATGGCAGGTCAGGCGGTGGGGCGACTGGATTTCGGGCAGCATCAGCGTCTCCGTGTGACTGTGGGAATATTGGTCTGGCTCTCGCGCGCCTCGGGGAAGGGCGGGTGGCCATGGGTGAGCCGCCAGAAGAGCGGCCCGCCGAGCCGGAGCCATAGCGGCAGGGTCAGAAGCACGCCCGCCACGAAGCCGCCGATATGGGCCATATGAGCCACCCCGCCCGAGGCGCTCGAGGTCAGCTCGTTGAACAGTTGCAGCGTGAACCAGAGACCCAGAACCAGCCAGGCAGGGGTGGCCCAGATCTTGAAGAAGACGAGGAAGTAGAACAGCACGTCGATCCGCGCCTTCGGATAGAGCAGCAGATAGCCTCCCATCACGCCTGCGATCGCGCCCGAGGCGCCCACCATCGGCACGGTCGCATCGGGGTTCGCTGCGATCTGCGCGAAGGCGGCGGCCAACCCGCAGGCGAAGTAGAACAGCAGGAAGGCGATGCGGCCCATCCGATCTTCGAGGTTGTCGCCGAAGACCCAGAGAAACAGCATGTTGCCCGCCAGATGCAGGATACCGGCATGCAGGAACATGTGTGTAATGAGCCCGTGCCACGCGACGCCATGGGTCACGGCGGCAGGCCAGAGCGCGTTGTCGAGCCAGAGTTCCCGCAGATCGCCGCCCCATGGCGCGGTCATGACATAAACCACGATATTGATCGCGATCAGGGCCCATGTGACCCAGGGGGTATTGTACGAAGGATTGTGATCGCGGATCGGGAACATCGCCCGAGAGGGCCACGCGCAGGGCCCTCGGTCAAGGCGCTTATTGCGTGGCTTCGATCACCGTCTCGCCCTGCGCGATCAGCTCCAGCCGGTCCTGCGACAGTTTCACCGTATCGACTCGGGCCATGGCCGAGTGGAAGGCCTTCTCGACACCCATTGCGGGCTCGGGGCACATCATCCTCGTGCCCGCCAGTTCGCCGACTCGCACTCGGCCGTCCTTCTCCGAGATCCGGCCGTTGTAGTGATTGCAGCCGGCCTTGCCCGCGACCAAACCCTTTTCGGGGTGGGTGAGGGTGACCTCCACGCCATTGGGGATCGGTTTGCCGTCAATCGACACCACTTCCCAGATCGCGTTCGGTGCGATCGCCTCAAGAGGGTCGCCCGGCTCCGACTGGCATCCCGTCACCAGCCCCAAGGCCAGCAGCGGCCCGATCACGATCGCACGCATATTTAGCTTCCCTCTTGCTCTCACGCGCCTTGCTTAGACCTTGGGGATGGGGTGCGCCATTCACGGCCCCGTGATCCCGCGTGGGAAAGTTGCGACATCGGCGCGCATCCTCCTTGGCCCGAAGGCCGTATATCTCTATGCTCTCGCCCCGCGACAGGAGGAGTCCCATGATCAACGAACTCGGGCATTTTGCCCTGATTCTCGCCTTTGCGGTGGCCATCGTGCAGGCCATCGTGCCAATCGTCGGCGCACAGAAAGGCTGGCGCGGCTGGATGGCGGTGGGCGAACCCGCAGCGACGGCGCAGTTTTTGCTCATCGCGGTGAGCTTTGCGGCGCTGACCCACGCGTTTGTCGTGTCGGACTTCTCGCTGAAGCTGGTCTGGGCGAATTCCCATACCGACAAGCCGATGCTCTACAAGATCACCGGCGTTTGGGGGAACCACGAGGGCTCGATGCTCCTCTGGGTGTTGATCCTGTCGCTCTTCGGGGCGGCGGCGGCCGTGTTCGGTGGCGCTCTGCCACCGCGGCTGCGGGCGCGTGTGCTGAGCGTTCAGGCGTGGATTGGCGTCGCGTTCCTCGGCTTCATCATCTTCACCTCCAACCCGTTCCTGCGTCTCGCGGAGCCGCCTTTCAACGGCGAAGGGATGAACCCGCTGCTGCAAGATCCGGGTTTGGCCTTCCATCCGCCGTTCCTCTATCTCGGCTATGTCGGCCTCTCGATGTCGTTCTCCTTCGCGGTGGCGGCGCTGATCGAAGGCCGGGTGGACGCGACCTGGGCGCGCTGGGTGCGGCCGTGGACGCTGGCGGCGTGGATATTCCTGACCATCGGCATCGCGTTGGGCTCTTGGTGGGCTTATTACGAGCTTGGCTGGGGCGGCTTCTGGTTCTGGGATCCGGTGGAGAACGCCTCGTTCATGCCGTGGCTTCTGGCCGCCGCGCTGCTGCACTCGGCCATCGTGGTCGAGAAGCGCGAAGCGCTGAAATCGTGGACGATCCTTCTGGCGATCATGGCTTTCGGCTTCTCGCTGATCGGCACCTTCATCGTGCGTTCGGGCGTGATCACCTCGGTGCATAGCTTCGCCTCCGACCCGCAACGCGGCATCTTCATCCTCGGCATTCTCGCCCTCTTCGTGGGCGGGGCGCTGACGCTCTATGCGTTCCGTGCGAGTTCGATGCAGGCAAAGGGCGTGTTCTCGATGCTGTCTCGGGAAACCGCGCTGGTGATCAACAACATCCTGCTGGCCGTCGCAGCCCTCGTCGTCTTCGTTGGCACGGTCTGGCCGCTGGTCGCGGAGATGTTCTTCGGGCGCAAACTTTCGGTCGGCGCGCCGTTCTTCGATCAGGCCTTCACCCCCTTCATGGTGATCCTCGCCCTGATCCTGCCGATCGGCGCGATGATGCCCTGGAAACGCGCGCGTCTCGGCCGCGTGGTGAAACCCCTGGTCCCGGCCTTCGTGCTGGCGCTGGCCCTGGGCGGGCTTGCCTGGGCCGTCGAGAGCGGCAATTCGCTTCTTGCCCTCGTCGCGGTGTTCCTCGGCAGTTGGCTGGTCTTCGGCGCCATGACCGAGTTGTGGCAGCGTTCGGCCCGCAATTTCGGGCGCCTCAAACGCCTGCCGCGCGCCGACTGGGGCAAGGCCACGGCCCATTCCGGCCTTGGCATCACCTTCATCGGCATCGGCCTACTGACCGCCGGCCAGCTCGAGGATATCCGTGTCGCCAAGATTGACGAGCCTTTCACCGTCGGCGGCTACCAGATCACGCTGACCGAAGTGCATAAGGAGAAGGGGCCGAACTATACCTCGCATATGGCGACGATGCTGGTCGAGAAGGACGGCAAGAAGATCGCGACGATGCATCCCGAGAAGCGCATCTACCCGGTGCAGCGGATGCCCACGACCGAGGCCGCGATACACACCACGCCGCTGCGCGACATCTACCTCGTGATCGGCGATCCGCAGGATCAGGGCGGCTACGCGGTGCGCACCTATATCAAGCCCTTCGCGGACTGGATATGGGCGGGCGCGATCATCATGGCGTTGGGCGGGCTTCTGAGCCTGTCGGACCGTCGTTACCGTGTTGCGGCGGGGGCGCGCAAATCGCGTGCGACCTCGGCGCACGCTTCTCCGGCGGAGTGAACGATGCTCAGGAAAACCCTTCTTGTCGTGACGCTGGTTCTCTCGGCGCTGATCTCGCTCGGGCCTGCACTGGCGGTGCAGCCTGACGAGATCATGAAGGACCCGGCGCTTGAGGCGCGGGCACGCGAAATCTCCAAGGTGCTGCGCTGCCCGGTCTGTCAGGGCGAGAATATCGACGATTCCAACGCCGAGGTATCGCGCGATCTGCGGCTGCTGGTGCGCGAGCGGCTCAAGGCGGGCGACACGAATAGCCAGGTGATCGATTACATCACCGCTCGCTATGGCGAGTATGTGCTGTTCGAGCCCGAAAAGCGCGGGGCGAACCTGCTGCTGTGGTATCTCGGTCCGGCGGCGTTGATCGTGGCGCTGATTGGCGGGTTCTTCTATGTCCGCTCGCGCCGCGTGGCGTCCGATGGGCCGGCCCAGCCCGATCTCTCCGACGAAGAGCGCAAGCGCCTTGAGGAACTGATGGGCGAGTAGGGGAGCAGGGCGCGCGGCGGCCCGTGGGGTGGCGCATCGCGACCTTGGACGGCACGCGCTTTATTCCAGCCACGCCCCTCCATCGAATGAGCGTCGCGCGCGGTCACCAATGCCCCAGCCCGTCGGGACGGGCCGCCGCGCGCCCTGCGCCTTCGGCGCGCTCCGGGCGCAGGCGCTCTTCAGTCCGCGTTTTAAAATGAAAGAAGCGGCGGGAAAGCCCGCCGCTTCTCTATTCTCACCCTGATGTCTCAGGTGCAGCGGTCACTCGATCCCGCCGAGGCACATGTATTTCAGCTCGGTGAAATCTTCGATGCCGTATTTCGAGCCTTCGCGACCGAGACCGGATTGCTTGATGCCGCCGAACGGGGCTACCTCGGTCGAGATCAGCCCGGTATTCACGCCGACGATCCCGGTCTCCATCGCTTCGGCCACACGCCAGACGCGGGCGAGGTCACGGGCGTAGAAATAGCCCGCCAGCCCGAATTCGGTCGCGTTGGCCATCTCGATCGCCTCGGCCTCGGTCTCGAAGCGGATCAGCGGGGCGAGCGGCCCGAAGGTCTCCTCGCGCGCGACCCGCATCTGTTGCGTCACGCCGGTCAGCAGCGTCGGCTCGAAGAAGGTGCGCCCCAGGTTCGAGCGGTGCCCGCCAGCAGCTACCTGCGCACCTTTCTCGGTCGCGTCCGCGATATGCGCCTCGACTTTGGCGAGCGCGTCCGCGTTGATGAGCGGCCCGGTGGTTACGCCCGGCTCGAACCCGTTGCCCGGTCGTAGGGTCGCAAGCCGCGCGGTCAGCTTCTCGGCGAAGGCGTCATAGACGCCGGCCTGCACGTAGATCCGGTTCGCGCAGACGCAGGTCTGTCCGTTATTGCGGAACTTCGCGATCATCGCGCCATCGACCGCCGCATCGAGATCGGCGTCGTCGAAGACGAGGAATGGCGCGTTACCGCCCAGTTCCAGGCTGATCTTCTTCACCGTCTCCGCCCCTTGGCGCATCAGGATCTTGCCCACGCGGGTCGAGCCCGTGAAGGTAATCTTGGCGACCTTGGGATTGGCGCAGAGCTCTTCGCCCATGCCCGCCGCATCGACGCCGGGGATGATGTTGAAGACACCCGCCGGGATACCCGCGCGCTCGGCCAGAACGGCCATCGCGAGGGCTGAAAGCGGCGTCAGCTCGGAGGGGCGCCCAACGAAGGTGCAGCCCGCCGCCAGCGCCGGGGCCAGCTTGCGCGCGATCATCGCGTTGGGGAAGTTCCACGGCGTGATCGAACCCACCACGCCGACCGGCTGGCGGATCACGAGAATGCGCTTGTCGCGCTGGTGGCCGGGGATCACGTCGCCATAGACGCGCTTGGCCTCTTCGGCAAACCATTCGAGGAAGCTTGCGCCATAGGCGATCTCCCCCTTGGCCTCGGCGAGCGGTTTGCCCATCTCGGCGGTCAGGATCGCGGCGAGGTCGTCCTGATTTTCCATCATCAGGTCGTGGAAGCGGCGCAGGTAGCCCGCGCGCTCCTTGCCGGTGAGCGCGGCCCAGTCCGGTTTCGCGGCATGGGCGGCCTCGATCGCGGCGCGCGTGGCGTCCACGTCGAGATCGGCGACCTTGGCCACCAGTTCTCCTGTGGCTGGGTCGGTCACGTCAAACGTCTTGCCCGTTTCGATCCACTCGCCGTTCACATAGGCGCGGGTTTCCAGCAGGCTCGGGTCGTTCAGTTTGAGCATGTCAGCCCTCCTTCGCGGCGGTCATCGCCTCTTCGAGGATGTCGAGCGCCTTGGCCATCTGCTCGTCGGGGATGGTGATCGGCGCGAGGAAGCGGATCACGTTGCCATAGACGCCGCAGGTCAGCAGCAGCAGGCCCCGGTTGAGCGCTTCGACACGGATGCGCTGGGTCAGCGCGGCGTCGGGCTTGCCGTCCGTCATCAGCTCGACCGCGACCATGAAGCCGGGGCCACGGATCTCGGCGATCTCCGGCATGTTGGCGCGGATCGCCTCCAGACGCTGCTTGAGACGCGAGCCAAGCTCGTTGGCGCGGGCGCAGAGGTCTTCCTCCTCGATCACGTCGAGCACCGCGTTCCCGGCTGCGACGCCCAGCGGGTTGCCACCATAGGTGCCGCCCAGCCCGCCCGGGTTCGCCGCGTCCATGATTTCGGCGCGACCTGTCACCGCCGCGATCGGAAGGCCGCCGCCCAGACCCTTCGCCATGGTCGTGATGTCCGCGGCCACTCCATAGGCGTCCATCGCGAACATCGTGCCGGTGCGCGCGAAGCCGGTCTGCACCTCGTCGGCGATCATTACGATGCCATGCTCGTCGCAGAAGGTGCGCAGCCGTTTGACGAAATCATGCGGGGCCGGGTTGAAGCCGCCTTCGCCCTGCACCGGCTCAAAGATCACAGCAGCGAGCCGCGTGGGATCGAGATCGGTTTTGAACAGGCTCTCCATCGCAGCGAAGCTGTCATCGGTCGACACGCCATGCAGCGCGTTCGGGAAGGGGACGTGGAACACGTCGGGCATCATCGCACCGAAGCCCGCCTTGTAAGGCGCGACCTTGCCGGTGAGCGTCATCGTCATGAAGGTCCGGCCGTGGAAGCCACCGCCGAAAGCGATGATCGCGTTACGGCCGGTATAGGAGCGGGCGATCTTGATCGCGTTCTCGACCGACTCGGCCCCGGTGGTGACGAAGATCGACTTCTTGTCGAAATCCCCCGGCACCTTCTCGTTGAGGCGTTCGGCAAGGCGCACATAGGGTTCGTAGGGCATCACCTGATGGCAGGTATGGGTGAAGGCATCGAGCTGGGCTTTCACCGCCTCGATGACTTTCGGGTGGCGGTGGCCAGTGTTCACCACCGCGATCCCGGCGGCGAAATCGATTAGTTCGCGGCCATCGGCATCGGTGACGGTGGCGTTCTCGGCGGAGACGGCGAAGTTCTGGGTCTGCACCCCCACGCCCCGGGCAAGGGCGGCGGCGCGGCGGGTTTCGAGGTCGGCATTGCTGGACATGGGTACTCCTGAGGTGCTGGAGAATCACGGAATGATGTGACGCTAGTGTTTAACGAATAGCTGTGCAATGTTTAGTTTGTTAAACGTAGGGCGACGGCGCGCGCGCTGGAAATCCGCCCGCCCGCACTCTAGAACAGGCAAAGGACAGGAGGCTTGCGGTGAGCGAATTCGACGTGGGCGGACGGCTTCGGGCGATCCGCGAGGACAAGGGATTGTCGCAGCGCGAGCTGGCGCAGCGGTCGGGCGTGACCAACGGGCTTGTCTCGCTGATCGAGCGCAACAAGACCTCTCCCTCGATCACCTCGCTGCGCAAGATCCTCGAAATCCTCGAAATGACGCTGGCGGAGTTCTTCGACAGCGACACGCCGTCCGAGCCAGGAAAGTTCGTCTTCCGGCACTCCGAGCTGACCGAGATCAACCCTGGCCGGATCTACCGCTCGGGCGGCGCGGCGCTCGATGCGCTTTCGCTGAAACGCGCGGGCAAGTCGGGGCAGACCAACCTTCTGCTGCTTTACGAGACCTATGAGCCCGGCGCCGATACCGGGGCGGAGGCCTATGCTCACGAGGGCGAGGAGGGCGGGTTTGTCATCGAAGGTGAGTTGCTGCTGACGGTGGGCGAGACAACAGAGCTTCTGCGCGCGGGCGATGCCTACCTGTTCGACAGCCGCCTGCCGCACCGTTTCCGCAACGTGGCCAAGGCGCGCTGCGTGGTGGTCTCGGCCGCGACACCGCCCACCTTCTGAGACGCGCGCTCAATAATAGGTGCGCTCTTCCAGATCGCTCTCGGCCATCATCGCATCACAGGCCGCGAGGAACGCGGTTTCCGCGCTCGACTGCTTCCGCTGCGGGTTGGTGAGCAGGTAGATATTCACCATCGGCAACCCGTCATAGGGCGGCAACTGGCGCAGCCGCCCGGCCTCGACATCGCGATGCGCGACATGCAGCGGCAGCGCACCGATCCCGACACCTGCCACGATCATTCGACGCAGCTCGTGAAGGTTCGACGACACCCCGCGCCAGCTCGGCGCGAGCTTGGCCCGCGCGCGGAGCAGTGAGACGGGGTGAAGCGGGCCGTCCTCGGTCTCGGTCTGGAACGACACCGAGGTCTCGCCCTCGATCTCCGCGAGCGAGATGTTCTCGCGCTCGAAAAGCGGGTGCCGCTTGCCGCAGAACAGGCCGAAATATTCGCGGTAGAGCACCTGTGCGCGCAGGTTCTCGGGTGTCTTGTGAAGCAGGCAAATCCCGAGGCTCGCCCGATTCTGTTGCACCCGATTCACCACTTCCTCGCTCTCGGCCACGGTCATCGAGAAGGTCACTTTGGGATGTTCGGTGGCGAAATCATGCAACACCGCGTCGTAGTGATCGGAGATGACATGTGACGTCGTGGTGATCGCGATATGGCCCCGCAGCTCCTCTGCGCCGGTCTCTAGCAGGGAGGGGATCTGCGACACGGCGCCGAAGATCTGCGCGCATTCCTGATAGAGCAGGTTTCCCGCCCTAGTGACCTTGAATTCATTCGGTTTTCGGATGATCAGCTCATGGCCGGTGCGTTCCTCCAGCCGCTTGAGCGCGGCCGAGATCGTGGGCTGCTTCAGACCCAGCAGATAGGCCGCACGCGAGATGCCCCGCTGCTCCACCACGACCATGAAAGTCCGTAATAGGTTCCAGTCGAGATGCCAGGGGAAACGTTGTTCGTAGGGTTTGACCATAGCCCAGATCTATAATGAAGATTTCAATTATTTATTTGCGCAATGGCGGTCGCCATGCAAGCGTTCCCGTCAACGAGGCTCCGGATGGGGCGCTCGCCGTGGCGGGACGCGCCGGAAACAAGG
Source organism: Thioclava nitratireducens (assembly GCF_001940525.2). Lineage (NCBI taxonomy): Bacteria > Pseudomonadati > Pseudomonadota > Alphaproteobacteria > Rhodobacterales > Paracoccaceae > Thioclava > Thioclava nitratireducens. The sequence goes on along the minus strand of NZ_CP019437.1, from coordinate 3,530,660 downwards.
CCGCCCGCAGTCATGACCAACAGGAGAGATCCATGACCAACCGCAGAACCGTTCTCAAGACCCTCCTCGGGGCCAGCACGCTCGCCGCCACCGGCATTTCGCTGCCCAGCCTCGCCGCGGCTGACGAGCTCGAAAGCCTCAAGGAAAAGGGCGTGATCCGGATCGCCATGTCGGGCGCCTACCCGCCCTTCAACTTCATCAACGATTCGAACGAGGTCGTGGGCTTCGATCCGGCCATCGGTGAGGAGATCGCCAAGCGCATGGGCCTGAAGACCGAGATCGTGACGACCGCGTGGGACGGGATCATCGGCGGTCTGCTGGCCAACAAGTACGACGCCATCGTCGGCTCGATGTCGATCACCCCCGAGCGCGAGAAGGTCGTCGATTTCGTCGGTCCGTATTACACGACGAAGCGCGCGATCTTCGTCCTGCCCGACAGCCCGATCAAGTCGGTTGCCGATCTGAAGGACGTGACTGTCGGTGTGACCCTTGGTGAAACGCACGAAGAGTGGGCGCGTCAGCAAGGCTATAACGTGAAGACCTACAAGGGTCTGCCCGAGCTGATCCTCGAGCTTCAGAACGGTCGTGTCGACGCGATCATCAACGACTCGATCGCGGCGATCCTCGCGATGAAGAAGAACGACTACAAATACCGCATCCTCGACGATCTGAAGACCGACGCGATCGGTGCTGGCATCGCGATCCGCAAGGGCAATCCCGAGTTGAAAGACGCGATGCAGAAGGCGCTCGATTCCATGATGGAAGACGGCACCTACGAGAAGATCGCGATGAAGTGGATCGGCGCTGACATCCGCTGATCGGCGCGTCCCAAGGAATGGTGGGCAGCCCGTCTTCTGACGGCTGCCCTGCCTCCCGCAATCTTCGATGGATTCCCGAAAGGACACGGAACGGATGACCGCCGAATATGGAAAGCTGACCTGGGAGCAGGTCCGCGACGCGGACAAGGATCGTGTGGTGATCCTGAATGTCTCTGCGACGGAAGATCACGGGCCGCATATGCCGCTCGATACGGACACGGTTCTGGGGATGGCGGTGGCCAATGGCGTTGCCGAAGCCGCGCCCGACGAAGTATTCGTGATGCCCGCGATCCCCTATGGCTTCAACGAGCATCACAAGGACTTTCCGGGTGTCATCTGGATCCAGCCGGAGACGCTGATCAACTTCGTCTGCGATGTGACCGAGTCGCTCGCGCATCACGGCTTCCGCCGGATCCTGCTGCTGAACTCGCACGGGTCGAACCACCCGATCCTCGATCTCGCGGCGCGCAAGACGGTCATCCGCACCGGCATCATCTGCGTCTCGGCATCGTATTGGAACCTGTGCAGCGACCGTATTCAGGGCCTGCGCAAATCCGAAGTGGGCGGCATCGCCCATGCCGGGGAATTCGAAGCTGCGATGTACAAGCATCTGCATCCCGATCTGGTCGATCTCGACAAGGCCGAAAGCCAGAACCTGCACGATCCCGACACCAAGTTCTTCAATCTCGATTTGGCGGCCGGTGGCGGCAAGGCGATGCTGATGCGCTGGTGGTCCTCGGTCTCGCCCGATGGAACCATGGGCGATCCGACCGTCGCCGATGCCGAGACCGGCAAGGCGTTCCTGGAAGCGGCGATCGAGGAGACGACAGCGCTCGTGCGCGAGATACGCGCGCTGCCGATCCTGCCACGCCGCGATCATCATTGAGGGGAATGCCGTGGATATCGAACTAATCCTCAAGGTCTATCCGTACTTCCTGAAAGCCGCCGTGATCACGGTTGAACTGTCGGTCCTGACCATCGTGCTGGGGCTCATTTGCGGCGCAATTGGCGCAGCGTTCCGGCTGTCGCGCTTCTTCCTCTTGCGCTTCATAGGCGGCGCCTATGTCAGCTTCTTTCGCGGCACGCCCGCGCTGATTCAGCTGTTCCTGTTGTATTTCGGCGGCCCGCAGGTCGGCATCCAGCTAGATGCGTTTCAGGCCGGTGTGATCGGGCTCGGCGTCAATATCGGGGCCTACATGACCGAGACGATGCGGGGCGCCATCGTCGCGGTGGACCGCGGGCAGACCGAGGCCGCGCGCACGCTGGGCCTGTCGAAGGCGCAGGCCTTCCGCAAGGTGACGCTGCCGCAGGCGCTGCGCCTGATGATCCGGCCGCTCGGCGTCAACATCAACGCTCAGATCAAGGGCACCGCGCTGGTCTCCGCGATCTCGGTGGTGGAGCTGACCTACACCGCGCAGCGCTACATCGGTTCGACTTACAAGCCGTTCGAGATGTTCTTCCTCGCGGGGATACTCTACCTCGTCATCATCACGGCGGTGGGCAAGGGCATCGCCTTCCTCGACCGCAGGGTGCGCATCCAATGATCCACGCATCCGCCCCCCTTTCCCGCCCGCACGAGAAGGAGTGAGCCATGGGTCTCGATTTCTCCGTCATCCCGCCTTTCTACGGCACGCTCTTGCTGGGTGTCCTGTGGACCATCGCCATCACCGCCGCCTCGGCGCTGCTGAGTTTCTTCGGGGGCATCCTGCTCGCGGTGATCGCGCTCTATGCACCCGCCATCATCCGCCTGCCGGTGCGCTTCATCGCGTGGCTTTTCATGGGCACGCCGCTGCTGCTTCAACTCTTCCTGATCTATTTCGGGCTCGTGCAGATCGGCATCGACCTTCCGGCCTTCGTGGCGGGCGTGATCGGCCTCGGCTTCCACTTCGCAGTCTATAATTCCGAACTGATCCAGACTGCGATGGTCGCGGTGGACAAGGGCCAGATGGAGGCCGCACGCACGCTGGGCCTGTCGCGCAGGCAAGCGCTCGTCAAGGTGGTGGTGCCGCAGGCGGTGCGCGACGTGCTGCCGCCGATCGGCAACAACATGATCGCGCTTCTGAAAGACTCGGCGCTGGTCTCGGTGATCGGGGTGTCGGAACTGACGCTCTCGGCGCAGCGCGCCATCGGCCAGACCTACCGCGCCTTTGAGTTCTACGCGGCTGCGGCCGTTCTCTACTACATCATCAATCTCGGCATGGAGGCGGTGATCCGCTGGTTCGAGAACCGCAACCGCCTCTATCGCTGATCCGGGAGATATCGACATGACCGAGACAAAATCCTTCGTCGAGATCCGCCACGCCCAGAAATCCTACGGCTCGCTGGAAGTGCTCAAGGATATCTCGCTCAACGTGGAGCGCGGCCAGATCGTCGCGATCATCGGCCCTTCGGGCTCGGGCAAATCCACGCTGCTGCGCGCCATCAACGATCTCGATCCGCTGACCGGCGGCGAGGTCTGGCTCGACGGGGTGCAGGTGAACAAGTCCCTGCCGCATAACCAGTACGAGAAGCACATAAACAAGATGCGCCAGGACATCGGCATGGTGTTCCAGCACTTCAACCTGTTCCCGCATCTGAGCGTTCGGGACAACGTCACGATGGCGCCGAAGCTGCTCAAGAAGATCTCCGACAAGGAGGCCGACAAGCTCGCCGAGGAGCAGCTCGATCACGTCGGCATGCTCGAGCGGATCGATTATTACCCGGCGCAGCTTTCGGGCGGTCAGAAGCAGCGTGTGGCGATCGCCCGCGCGCTGGCGATGCGGCCGAAGCTGATGCTGTTCGACGAAGCCACATCGGCGCTCGATCCCGAGCTGGTGGAAGAGGTGAACCTGGTCATGAAGAAGCTCGCGCAAGAGCACATGACCATGATCATCGTCACCCACGAGATGGATTTCGCCGCCTCCGTCTGCGACCGCGTGCTGTTCATGGACAAGGGCGTCGTGGTCGAGGAGGGGCCGCCCGAGCAGGTCTTCAAGAACCCGACCCAGGAACGGACCCGGAATTTCCTGCGCAAACATCTCGAAGGTGCAAAATGACGACTGAAAAGTCTCACCTGTTCTACCAGTCGCGCCAGCCGCGGCCTTTCCTCGAACGCTCCGAGGGGATCTACCACTACGACGAGAACGGGAAACGCTATATCGACGGCTCTTCGGGGGCGATGGTCTCGAATATCGGCCATTCCAATCCGCGCGTGCTGGAGAAGATGAAGGCGCAGATGGACCGTTCGACCTTCGGCTACCGGCTGCATTTCCGCACGCACCCGTCCGAGGATCTCGCCGCACGGGTCGCCGCGCGGATGCCGGAAGGGCTCGACAAGGTGTTCTTCGTCTCCGGCGGTTCCGAGGCGGTCGAGACCGCGATCAAGCTCGCACGGCAATACGCGGTCACGCAGGGCGAGGAGAGCCGCTACAAGGTGATCTCGCGGCTGCCATCCTACCACGGCGCGACGATGGGCTCGCTCGGCGTCACGGGCAGCCCGATCTTCACCGGGAAGTTCGCGCCGATGTTCACGGAGATGCCGAAGGTTCCGGCACCGACCTGCTATCTCGACCGCGACAACCTTACCGAGGAAGAGCGCGGCATCAAATATGCCGAGATGCTGCGCGAGAAGATCGAGGCCGAGGGCCCCGAGACGGTACTCGCCTTCCTGATGGAGCCGGTGGGCGGGGCTTCGACCGGTGCGCTGGTGGCGCCTGACAGCTACTATACCCGCGTGGCCGAGATCTGCGAAGAATACGGCATCCTGCTGATCTATGACGAGGTGATGACCGGGGCAGGGCGCACCGGCAAGTTCCTCGCCGCCGAGCATTGGGGGATCATCCCCGATATCGTCGCGATGTCGAAAGGCTTCGGCGCGGGCTACGCGCCTCTGGGTGCCGTGGTCGCGCGTCACGACATTGTCGAGACGCTCCTCGACGCGGGCGGCTTCCTGCACGGCTTCACCTATGCGGGCAACCCTCTGGCCTGCGCGGCGGGTCTCGCGGTGCTCGACGAGATGGAAGAGCAGGATCTGATCGGCAACGCCGCGCGGATGGGCGATGTTCTCAAGGCGCGGCTGACCGCGCTCATGGATCGCTACCCCTTCATCGGCGACGTGCGCGGCAAGGGCCTGCTGCTGGCGTTCGAACTGGTCTCGGACCGCGAGACGATGAAGGTTCTGCCGAAAGAGTGGAACGCGCATGTCGAGCTCGTCGAGCTGGCTTATGAGCGCGGTCTCATCATCTATTCGCGTCGCACGCGAAGCGGCTATGAGGGCGACCATTTCCTCGTATGCCCGCCGCTGATCGTGACCGAGGCGCAGATCGACGAGATCATCGCGATCCTCACCGACGCGCTCGACGCCTTTGCCGCCAATCACGACCTGCCGGTGGTTGAGGAGGTCAGCGCATGAAGCTGCCCGACAAATCCATCGTGATGGAAGAGGTAGTGGCGCAGATCCCCGACGGCGCCACGGTGCTGGTGGGCGGCTTCGGTGTGCCCGGTACCCCCTTCGCGCTCCTGCGCGAGTTGGCGCGTCAGGGGCAGCGCGACCTTGTTCTGGTCAAGAACGATGCCAACGAGGCGGGCATGGGCATCGACCACCTGATCGCGGGTGGACAGGTGCGCAAGCTGATCGTCACCCATCTCGGCCTTAACGCCAACGCCATCGCGGCGATGAACGAGGGCCGGATGGAGGTCGAGTTCTGCGCGCAAGGCATCCTCGCCGAACGTATCCGGGCCGGAGGCGCCGGACTCGGTGCGATCCTGACCGATATCGGCATCGATACGGAATTGGCGCAGGGCAAGCAGATCGTCGAGATGAACGGTCGTCCGATGCTGGTCGAGTCCGCTCTGCGCGGCGACGTGGCGCTGGTCCATGCCGCGCGCGCCGATTGCTTCGGCAATCTCGCCTATGCCGCGACCGCGCGCAATTTCAACCCGCTCATGGCGATGGCCGCGAGCCGCGTGATCGCGGAGACCGAAGAGCTGCTACCGCTGGGCGGGCTCGATCCGGACTCGGTCGAAAGCCCCGGCGCCTTCGTCGACCACGTCGTGAAACTCGACGCGATTTCCGAGGAGTATGGCATTGTCAGACGCTAGAGCTCGCATGGTGGCCCGCGCCGCGCGCGAAATCGCGCCCGGTATGGTCGTGAACCTTGGCATCGGCTTGCCCACCAAGGTGGTCAACCACCTGCCTTCCGACTTCCCCGTCTGCCTGCATTCGGAAAACGGGCTGACCGGGATCGGGCCGACGCTGTCGCCGGAACGCGCCGACCGGAACCTGATCGACGCGGGCGGGGCCTATGTCTCGACGATCCCCGGCTCGGCTTTCTTCGATAGTGCAGTGAGCTTCGCGCTGGTGCGCTCGGGACGGCTCGACCTGACGCTGCTCGGTGCCTTCGAGGTCGCGCAGAACGGCGATCTGGCGAACTGGAAGATCCCGGGCAAGTTCTCCCCCGGCGCGGGCGGCGCGATCGAGCTGGCGCAGAAAGCGCGCCGTGTCGTCGTGATAACCACGCATTGCGACCGCAAGGGCAATCCGAAGCTGCTCGAGACCTGCTCTCTGCCGCTCACCGCGAAGGGACGGGTGGCGCGGATCTACACTGACTTGGCGGTGGTGGACGTGACCGATCAAGGCTTCGCGCTGGTCGAACTGGCCACGGGCATTTCCGAGGCGGAGATCCGCGAGGCGACCGGCGCGCCCCTTGCGCTGCCGCAAGGCGACATTCCCAGATTCTGAGGCATGACATGGATACCGAGCTTAAAACCCGCATCCTCTCGGCGGTCGACGCCGCATTCGATGACGAGACCGCGTTTCTCTCCGAGCTGACCGCGCACCCGTCCACCCGTGGGCAGGAGCAGAGCGCGCAGGACTTCATGGCCGCCGCCCTCGACGAGCGCGGCTACGAGGTGGATCGCTGGCAGATCGACGTCGAGAAAATCCGCGACATGCCGGGTTTCTCGCCGGTGATGGGCGATTACGAGGACGCGGTGAATGTGGTGGGCACCCATCGCAGCCAATCGCGGAAGGGGCGCTCGCTGATCCTCAACGGCCATATCGACGTGGTGCCTGCGGGGCCTCTGGACATGTGGGACGCGCCGCCGTTCGAGCCGCATGTCGCCGATGGCTGGCTCTATGGGCGCGGCGCGGGGGACATGAAGGCGGGGTTGGTGTCGAACCTCTTCGCGCTCGATGCGCTGCGCAAGGCGGGTTTCGCTCCCGGGGCGGATGTGTTCTTCCAATCCGTCGTGGAAGAGGAGTGCACCGGCAACGGCGCGCTGGCCTGCCTTGAGCGCGGTTACCGCGCCGACGCCGCGCTGATCCCCGAACCGTTCGAGGAAAAGCTGGTCGACGCGCAGCTCGGCGTGGTCTGGGCGCAGGTGCACCTGAAGGGGCTGCCCACACATGTGGCCTATGCTGGCACCGGCGCCAATGCGATCGAGGCCGCAATCCCGCTGATCGAGGCGCTGCACGGGCTGGAGGAGCGCTGGAACGCGCCGGGTTATCGGCACGGGGATTTCGCCCACGTCCATCATCCGATCAACCTCAATATCGGCAAGATCCAGGGAGGCGATTGGGCGTCCTCCGTCCCGGCCTGGTGCATCTTCGACATGCGCATCGCGATCTATCCGGGTCAGGATATCGCCGCCGCGCGTGCCGAGATCACCGAGACCATCATGGACGCCGCGCGCAATAACGCCTTCCTGAAGAACTCGCTGCCCGAGATCGTCTGGCACGGCTTCATGGCCGAGGGCTATGCGCTTTCCGACGACCACTCCGCCACGGCGAAGGCCGCGATTGGTGCTCTCGAAGGGGCGCATCGCAGCGTCAACGAGAGTGATCTCGACCGCGTGGCGATCACCGCGACCACCGATGCCCGTTTCTTCGGGCTCTATGCCGACACGCCCGCGCTGGTCTACGGGCCGCGTGCCGAGGCGATCCACGGCTTCAACGAGCGCGTCGAGCTGGAAAGCATCCGTCGCATCACCCAGAGCACCGCCCTGTTCATCGCGGACTGGTGCGGGCTCGAAACCATCTGAGGATACCCATGCGCGACGCTGTCATCGTCTCCACCGCCCGCACGCCCATCGGCAAGGCCTATCGCGGCGCGTTCAACAATCTCGAAGGCCCGGCGCTGGCCGCTCATGCCGTGCGCGCGGCCGTCTCCCGTGCAGGCCTTGAGGGCGGCGAGATCGCCGATGCGATCTTCGGCTCGGCCCTCACGCAGGGCTCCACCGGCGTCAACGTGGCGCGCCATATCGCGCAGGCGTCGGGCCTGGCCGACTCCGTGGCGGGCGTCACGCTGGACCGGCAATGCGCCTCGGGCCTCAACGCGATCGCGGCGGCGGCTCATGGCGTGATGACGGGCGAGATGGACGTGGCGCTTGCGGGCGGGCTCGACTCGATCTCGCTGGTGCAGAACGAGCATTGGAACGGCTATCGCTACCGCAGCCCCGGCGTGCCCGACGCCTATTACATGTCGATGATCGAGACGGCGGAGGTCGTGGCCGAACGCTATGGCGTAACCCGCGAGGCGCAGGATGCCTATGCGCTGCAAAGCCAGACGCGCACCGCCGCCGCGCAGGAGGCCGGTCGCTTCGATGCCGAGATCGTGCCGGTCGAGGCGGTGAAGCTGGTGAAGGACAACGCCACGGGCGACGTCTCGGAGCAGTCGGTGCGGCTGGAACGCGACGAATGCAACCGTCCGCAGACCACGCTGGAGGGGCTTCAAGGGCTCAAGCCGGTGCTGGGCCCCGACAAGTGCGTGACCGCAGGCAATGCGAGCCAGCTCTCCGACGGCGCGTCCGCCTGCGTGGTGATGTCCGCCGAGGAAGCCGCGCGGCGTGGGCTGGCGCCGCTGGGCGCGTTCCGGGGCATGGCGGTTGCGGGCTGTGCGCCTGACGAGATGGGCATCGGTCCGGTCTTCGCGATTCCGCGCCTGCTGGAGCGTGCGGGGCTCTCCATCGACGATATTGACCTGTGGGAGATCAACGAGGCCTTCGCTTCGCAGCTTCTCTATTGCCGCGACTGGCTGGGCATTCCCGACGATAAGCTCAACGTCAATGGCGGCGCGATCTCGATCGGCCATCCCTATGGCATGTCGGGCGCGCGCATGGCGGGCCATATCCTGCTGGAAGGCAAGCGCCGCGGTGCGCGCTACGGCGTCGTGTCGATGTGCATCGGCGGCGGGCAGGGGGCTGCGGGCCTGTTCGAGATCTTCTGAATAAATCGGTGTGGGCGTTGCGCGTGTGACGCCCCGTTCCGCTTTCCCTTCGCGTGACCCGCGTTATCGTGGGCGCGCGACAAAGAGGGAGGCGCGTTTTCCAGATGGTGTTCAAGGTTATCCGTTACGAGGTCGAAGAGCAGGTCGCGGTGATCACGCTCAACCGGCCCGATGTAATGAACGCGCTTAACGCGCAGATGCGCGCGGAAATCCTCGAGGCGGTGAAACGCGCCGAGGATGAGGCACGGGTGATCGTGCTGACCGGCGCGGGCCGCGCCTTCTGCTCGGGGCAGGATCTGGGCGATGGCGTCTCGGCGGCCGGGCTCGATCTGGAGCGGGTGCTGCGCGACGAGTACGAGCCGATGCTCAAAGCGATCTACGAGAGCCCGCTGCCCGTGGTCTCCGCGGTGAACGGGCCTGCGGCAGGGGCGGGTGCGAATATTGCGCTGGCCGCGGATGTGGTGATCGCCTCGGAAGCGGCGAGCTTCATTCAGGCCTTCACGCGGATCGGGCTGATGCCGGATGCGGGCGGCACCTATTGGCTGCCGCGTCAGGTGGGCTTTGCCCGCGCAATGGGCATGGCTCTGTTTGCCGACAAGATCACGGCGCGGCAGGCGGCCGATTGGGGCATGATCTGGGAGGCCATCGCCGAGGTCGATTTCGACCACCACTGGCGCACCCGGGCGGCGCATCTGGCCAATGGTCCGACGGCGGCCTATCGCGCGGTGAAGCGCTCGCTGCGCGAAGGTTACAGCAATGATCTGTCGACCCAGCTGGAACTGGAAGCGGAGCTGCAGGGCAGCCTCGGTCAGAGTCACGATTTCCGCGAAGGCGTGACGGCGTTCCTCGAGAAGCGCGCGCCGAAATTCGAGGGGCGTTGAGCGCCCAGCGGCCTTGCCAAGTCGCCGCGCCCGCGCTAGCCAGAGCGCGCTGCGGGCGTGGTGGAATGGTAGACACACGGGACTTAAAATCCCTTGGGCATTGCCCGTGCCGGTTCGAGTCCGGCCGCCCGTAGCCTTCCTGCGAAAATGTGAGCTATCGTGAGGCCGTCCGGGCATGCGCGTCCCGCAGGCTTTGCCAATCGAGGCTTGCCCGCAATGCCCCCGCCGCCTAAACCCGTCGTCAAGCAAGGGGGAATTCATGGCTCGCAGACCGACGGGACCGGCCGATGACCGGCCCAAGACGAAGAAGATCGGCGCGCTCAAGGGGCTCGGCCCCTTCATCGCACCTTACAAGGGGCTGGCCTTCGGGGCGCTCTTGGCGCTGATCGCCACCGCCACGATCTCGCTGATCCTGCCGCTCGCGGTGCGCCGCGTGGTGGACGGATTCCAGAAGGGCGCGGCGCTGCTGGATCAGTATTTCTTCGCCGCGCTGGTCATCGCGGGTCTGCTCGCGATCGGGACGGGGCTGCGCTACTACCTCGTGACGCGCTTCGGCGAACGGGTCGTGGCCGATATCCGCAAGGCGGTGTTCGACCGGGTGATCTCGATGAGCCCCGCCTTCTTCGAGCGCATCCTGACCGGCGAAATCATCTCGCGCATCACCACCGACACCACGCTGATCCTCTCGGTGATCGGCTCGTCCGTCTCGGTCGCGCTGCGCAACGTGCTGATCCTGATCGGCGGGTTGATCATGCTGCTCTTCACCTCGGCCAAGCTGACCGGGCTGGTGCTGCTGGTCGTGCCGGTGGTCGTTGTTCCGATCGTGGTTCTGGGCCGCCGCCTGCGGGTGCTGGGCCGTGAGAACCAGGACTGGATCGCGAATTCCTCGGGCTCGGCCTCGGAGTCGCTTTTGGCGGCGCAGACCGTGCAGGCCTTCACCCATGAGGCGATCACCCGCGAGAAATTCTCCGACGTCACCGAGAAAGCCTACCTCTCCGCCAAGAAACGGATCGGCACGCGGGCGGTGATGACCGTGATCGTGATCTTCCTTGTCTTCGCCGGCGTCGTGGGCGTGCTCTGGATCGGCGCGCGCGACGTGCGCGCGGGCGAGATGAGCGTGGGCGAACTGGTGCAATTCGTGATCTACGCGGTGATGGTCGCGGGTTCCGTCGGGGCGCTGTCGGAAATCTGGTCCGAATTGCAGCGGGCGGCCGGCGCGACCGAGCGTCTGGTGGAGCTGCTGCAAAGCGAGGACTCGGTGAAAGACCCCGAGCATCCGGTGCCGCTGCCGATGCCGGCGACCGGCGCGATCCGGTTTGAGGATGTGAGCTTCCACTACCCGTCGCGGCCGCAGGCCTCCGCGCTCGACCATGTCGATCTCGACATCGCGCCGGGCGAGACGGTCGCGCTGGTCGGGCCCTCGGGCGCGGGCAAGACGACCGTCGTGCAGTTGATCCAGCGGTTCTGGGATCCCGAAACCGGCAAAGTCATGATCGACGGCTACGACCTGCGCGACATGGCGCGGCATGATTTCCGTCAGGCGATCGCGCTTGTGCCGCAGGATCCGGTCGTCTTCGCGGCTTCGGCGCGCGACAATATTCGCTTTGGGCGTCCCGATGCGACCGACCGCGAGGTCGAGGAGGCTGCGCGCGCGGCCCATGCCTATGACTTCCTCGAGGCTCTACCCGACGGGTTCGACACCTATGTCGGCGAGCGCGGCGTGATGCTTTCGGGCGGGCAGAAGCAGCGTATCGCGATTGCTCGCGCGATCCTGCGCGACGCACCGATCCTGCTTCTGGACGAGGCGACCTCGGCGCTCGATGCAGCCTCGGAACGCGAAGTGCAGGCGGCGGTCGATCAGCTGGCCAAGACGCGCACCACGGTGATCGTGGCGCACCGTCTGGCCACCGTGAAAAAGGCCGACCGTATCGTCGTCTTCGAGGAAGGCAAGATCGTCGCGCAAGGTACGCATGACAGTCTCGTGGCCGAGGGTGGTCTTTATGCGGAACTGGCGAAGCTGCAATTCACCGAAGGAGCGTGAGAGGCGTTCGCGCCTTTCCACCTTGAACCCGGACGCTTGTTTCCCCACGTCAGATTTTGCGTGACGTGACGTTTTGGCGGCGGCGTAACTCTTGCCGTGGCGGGCGCTTTTGCCGCATCCTGCGCGTGGCCCGTCAGTGGAGGATCGCGGCGGCCCCGGGAGGAGAATAATGCAGAAATTCGCGACAGTTGCCGACCGTGATGCGGTCGAGGCCGAGAAACCCTGGGAGGCGCGCAACCGCCCCGAAACGCTTTACGGTTTTCTCAGCGAGACCGCCAAGGCCCATCGCGATCGTCCGGCCCTGTCATTCCAGATCATGTCCGGCCCGACCGACAAGGCGGAGACGCTGACATGGTCGCAACTGCACGGCAAGGTCACGCAGGCCGCGAACCTGCTGCGCCATCTGGGCGTCGGGCCGACCGACACGGTGGCCTATCTGCTTCCGAATTCGCTGGAGACCGCGACGGTGCTGCTTGCGGGGGCCACGGCCGGGATCGTGAACCCGATCAACCCGCTTCTCGAGCCCGAGCAGATCGGCGCGATCCTGCGCGAAACCAAGGCGAAGGTTCTCGTCACCCTGAAGGCGTTCCCGAAGACGGACGTGGCGCAGAAGGCGGCTGAAGCCGTGCGGCTTGCGCCGAATGTCGAGGCTGTGCTCGAAGTCGATCTCAACCGCTACCTCTCGCCGCCGAAAAGCTGGATCGTGCCCTTCGTGCGTCCCAAGACCGAGGTGAAGCACAACGCGAAGGTGATGAGCTTCAACGGCGAAGCCGCGAAGATGCCCGGTGACAGGCTGATGTTCGACGATCCCAACGAGGATCGCGTCGCGGCCTATTTCCACACTGGCGGCACCACCGGCATGCCCAAGGTCGCGCAGCACAAATATTCCGGCATGATCTACAATGGCTGGCTCGGTGGTCGGCTCCTGTTCAAGCAGGACGACGTGATGATGTGCCCGCTGCCGCTGTTCCATGTCTTCGCGGCCTATCCGATCCTGATGTCGGCCATCGCCTCGGGCGCGCATGTCATTTTCCCGACCCCTGCGGGCTATCGTGGGGAGGGGGTGTTCGACAATTTCTGGAAGCTGATCGAGCGCTGGCAGGTGACCTTCCTCATCACCGTGCCCACTGCGGTCTCGGCGATGGTGCAGCGCAAGGTCGATGCCGATATCTCCTCGCTGCGGACCGCGCTCTCGGGCTCTGCGCCGCTGCCGATCGAGCTCTACAACCGCTTCAAGGCGGCGACCGGGGTCGAGATCGCGGAAGGCTACGGCCTGACCGAAGCGACTTGCCTGGTGTCGGTCAATCCGGTGGACGGGATGAAGAAGGTGGGCTCCGTCGGGATTCCGATGCCCTACACCCATGTGCGCATCCTCAAGAAGCGCAACGGCACGTTCGACGAATGCGGACGTGACGAGGTCGGCGAGATCTGCGTCGCCAATCCGGGCGTCTTCGAGGGCTCGACCTATACCGAGCCGGACAAGAACCACGATCTGTTCGCCGAGGAGCGTTTCCTGCGTACTGGCGATCTGGGCCGCATCGACGAGGACGGCTATCTCTGGATCACGGGCCGCGCGAAGGATCTGATCATCCGGGGCGGGCACAATCTCGACCCGGCAGAGATCGAGGACGCGCTGCTGAGCCACCCGGCCGTCGCTTTCGCGGGCGCGATCGGCCAGCCGGACAGTTTCGCGGGAGAGCTGCCCTGCGCCTATGTCGAGTTGGTGGCGGATGCCGAAGTGACCAACGAGGAGCTGATGGAGCACGCGAAAGCGAATATACACGAGCGCGCCGCGATCCCCAAATACCTGGAGGTGATGGACGAGTTGCCGAAGACGGCGGTGGGCAAGATCTTCAAGCCCGACCTACGCAAGAAGGCGATCATGCGGGTGCTCAATGGCGAGCTGGAAAACGCCGGCATCAACGCGCATGTGATTTCGGTCACAGAGGACAAGAAACGCGGTCTGGTGGCGCATGTCGCGACCACTGGCGACTGCGATCAGGACGCGCTGGCCCATAAGCTGGGCGAGTTTACCGTGCCGTGGGACTGGGCACAGTAAGTGCCCCTTCAGATCGCTGCCACCCATTGCGCCGCCCTCAGGGGCGGCGCTTCGATTATGGAGACATCGTGGCGGTGCATCGCGAAATTGCCCCCGACCGGCCCAAGTAGGTTCCGATTTCAATGGTTAAAGAAAGTCAAAGAAGCCGCATTCGCAAGGACGGATCGGCACCATTGAGATCGAGTGTAACGATGTTCCGGATTACCATTGCCCGTTTCGTGAAACGCGCCCTTGCCCTCTTTGTGGCGAGCGTTCTGTACAGTTCCGCCGCGCAGGCGGTGACCGTGGACCTGATCACGAACGGTGATTTCGAGACCGGTAACCTCTCGGGCTGGAGCACATCGAGCACCGCCTTCGCCGATGACTTCCAGATCAATAACGGGCGGTTCAACCCGCGCGGGCCGACGCGGCGCGTCGATCCGATTTCGGGCAATTACGACGTGATGAACGAGCAGACCGGCTACGGTGTATCGACGTTGACGCAATTCTTCGCGGTGCCCGATCAGGTGATCAGCGCCAGCTTCAACTTCACCTATCAGATCGTGAACCATTACCTCTTGGGATACGATGACCCGAACCAGCAGTTCCGCGTGAGCCTGATCGACAACGCGGGGGCGGTGATCTCGCAGATTTTCGCGACGCAGCCGGGCGATGCGACGACACAGGGTGCGACGGCGCTGAGCTACGACCTGACCAGCTACCTGCAGGCCGGGGTGGGCTCGACGCTGGGAATCCAGTTCGATGTCGAGACGAATTACTACTATATGAACGCCTCGCTGGACGAGATCGCGATGATGGTCGAGACGCCCGCGACGGTGCCGCTGCCCGCCTCGGTCTGGATGATGCTGGCTGGGCTGGGGCTTTTCGTGGGGCTTGGCTGGCTCGGTCGCCGGCGCGCCCGCGACCCGGTCGCAAATTGCGACAGCTTTGCCGCCGCGTAACAGGCCGTGAAAGCGTCCCGACAACGCCACCGACATATCCACAGCCCGCCACGTAAGCGCCTCAATTGAGCGGAAATCTGAAAGGGTGACGCCAGAACGGCGTCGATGCAAAGGAGACACGGAATGAGCCGCCTGATTGCCCTTTTCAGCTTCTTCAAGCGTCGGGAGGACCGGATCGAAGTGAGGATGAAGGCCCTTGGCGCGATGCCCGCGCCCCGCCGCAGCCGCGTCTCGCCCTTCGCCGAGATGCCGAAGCCTCAGTAAGAGCCGCGCGCCTTAGTGCAAGACCAGTGCCAGTGACAAAACGCCCGAGGGTCATTCCCAGCGGGCGTTTGTTTTTTCCGCTTTTCGCGCCGGGAGAGGGCCTCAGAAGTCGACCGCGACGCCGGGCAGGTCCAGCTCCTTCATCAGGTCGCGCACTTCCTGACGGGCCGCCACGTTGGAGATGTTGAGGCTCTCGACGCCGAGGTCCTTCAGGTCCAGAAGCGTCAGCCCGCGCGGGAACAGCTCGCGGAAGATCACCCGTTCGGAGAAGCCGGGCGAGACGCGGAACCCGATGCGCTTCGAGAGCTGTTCGAGCGCCGCGCCCACCTTGCGCTTGTTGTGCATCTGCTGGGCGCCCACGCGGTTGCGCAGCACGATCCAGTCGATCGGCTTCAGACCCGCCTTCGCGCGCAGCTGCCGCGCCGACCAGACCATCTCGGAATAGATCGAGGGGCCGATCACCTTCGACGTCACCGGATCGATCCGCGCCAGCAGGTCGAAATCGATGAAACTGTCATTGAGCGGCGTGACCAGCGTATCGGCCAGCGAATGGGCGACCTGAGACAGCCGCGTATGCGAGCCGGGGCAGTCGATCAGGATGAAATCGCAGGACGGCTCCATCTCGGCCACGGCGGTAGACAGACGGTGGTCATAGGGGTTCTCGCCCGGACCCAGCGTCGAGGCGTCCACCTCGGGCAGTTCGCGATAATCGGGGCAGGGCAGATCGAGCCCCTCGCGATCCATATAGGCCAGCCGGTTCTCGATATAGCGCCCGAAGCTGCGCTGCCGCAGATCGAGATCGAGCGCCCCGACTTTCCATCCCATCCGCGCCAAGGCGGTCGCCACATGCATCGAGGTGGTGGACTTCCCCGACCCACCCTTTTCGTTGCCCATCACGATGATATGCGCCAAGTCCCATCCCCGCTTTGTCTTGTGTCTTGTCCCTTACCAGACACTATAGATGGCAATAGGGAACTGGGGAAGGTGGCGCGCGAGGGGCGAGGTGCCGTGGCCTAGAAACACTGCGTTTAAGCAACAGAGAAAAGCGCAGAGCATGGTTATGCTCTGCGCTTTCGCTTTTCGTTCGAAGTGTGTGTCGGAACTTACCGGCTGAACTTCTTATACTTCACCCGCTTCGGCTCGACGGCATCGGGGCCGAGGCGACGGATCTTGTCTTCTTCGTAATCCTCGAAGTTGCCCTCGAAGAATTCCACATGGGCGTCGCCCTCGAAGGCGAGGATATGGGTGCAGAGGCGGTCGAGGAAGAAGCGGTCGTGCGAGATGATGATCGCGTTGCCGGCGAAGTCTTCGATCGCGGCTTCCAGCGCCTGCAGGGTTTCGACGTCCAGATCGTTGGTCGGTTCGTCGAGCAGCAGCACGTTGCCGCCCTCTTTCAGCAGCTTGGCCATGTGGACGCGGTTGCGCTCACCACCCGAGAGGAGACCCACCTTCTTCTGCTGGTCGCCGCCCTTGAAGTTGAACGCGCCGCAATAGGCACGGCTGTTGACCTGCGCGTCGCCCAGTTCGATGAGTTCGGCCCCGCCGGAGATTTCCTCCCAGACGGTCTTGTTCGCATCCAGCGCGTCGCGCGACTGGTCGACATAGGCGAGCTTGACGGTCTCGCCGAGGGTGATCTCGCCGGTGTCGGGCTTGTCCTGACCGGTGATCATGCGGAACAGCGTGGATTTACCGGCGCCGTTCGGGCCGATCACGCCGACGATGGCGCCCGGCGGGATCGAGAAGGAGAGATCCTCGATCAGTTGCTTGTCGCCGTAGTGTTTCGAGATGCCCTCGACCTCGATCACCTTGCCGCCCAGACGCGGGCCGTTCGGGATGATGATCTGGGCCTTGCCGACGCGCTCGCGCTCGGACTGGTCCGCCATCTTTTCATAGGCCGAGATACGCGCTTTGGACTTCGCCTGACGGGCTTTCGCGCCGGCGCGGATCCACTGAAGTTCCTTCTCGAGGACCTTCTGCTTGGCCTTGTCTTCGCGGGCTTCCTGCTCGAGGCGCTTGGCTTTCTGCTCCAGCCATGCGGAGTAGTTGCCCTCGTAAGGGATGCCGCGGCCGCGCTCGAGTTCGAGGATCCACGAGGTGATGTCGTCGAGGAAGTAACGGTCGTGCGTGACGCAGAGGATCGTGCCCTTGTATTCGATCAGGTGCTTTTGCAGCCACGCGATGGTTTCCGCGTCCAGGTGGTTGGTCGGTTCGTCGAGCAGGAGCATGTCGGGCGCTTCGAGCAGCAGCTTGCACAGCGCGACCCGGCGGCGCTCACCGCCTGAGAGGGTTTCGACATCGGCGTCGTCCGGCGGGCAGCGCAGGGCCTCCATCGCGACGTCGACCTGGCTGTCGAGATCCCACAGGTTCTCCGAGTCGATCTCGTCCTGCAGCTGGGCCATCTCCTCGGCGGTCTCGTCCGAGTAGTTCATCGCCAGCTCGTTGAAACGCTCCAGCTTGGCCTTCTTGGCGGCCACGCCTTCCATGACGTTGCCGCGCACGTTCAGCGCCGGGTCCAGATCGGGCTCCTGCGGGAGGTAACCGACTTTCGCGCCTTTCGCGGCCCAGGCCTCGCCCGAGAAATCCTTGTCGATGCCGGCCATGATGCGCAGCAGCGTGGACTTACCCGCGCCGTTTACGCCCACGACGCCGATCTTCACGCCGGGAAGGAAATTCAGGCGGATGTTTTCGAAGCATTTCTTGCCACCCGGATAGGTCTTCGAGACACCATCCATGTGATAGACATATTGATAGGACGCCATAGTCGACCTCGTATGGAATAAGGGGTTTGGGCGCCTTCTATGCGGAAAGCCGGGATAGGGAAAGGGGGCGTGGCGGGAGCCTACGGGCGAGCCTGCCGCTTCTGTCGCGGAACTGTCAATTTTCAAGGTGCGCAGATGCGCAGAACTGTGTTTGAAATCGCCAGTTTACTGCGAATGCGAACGATCCTAGATCAGCGTCATCGCCGAGGGCACAGACGCTTCCCCCTGTCGCTTCGCTCTCGGTGAGAAGAACAACATGCGTATTCGTATAGGAGAGTAACCATGAAAACGCTTATCACGACTTCCGTCCTCGCCCTCGCCCTGAGCACGTCGCTGGCTGCTGCCGGCGGTGACGGCTACGGCTCCATCGCGCCCTCGATGTCGCAAAGCTCGTCGGCCAGCAAAGGCTCGGCTGTTGGCGAAGTGACCCCCGGCAAGGCCCAGATCGCGGCCCAACTCGGTCTGAACCCGGCCGAATACACCACCGCCGAGCTGTTCCGCATCCAGAACGCGCTGCGCAACGGCAATCGCGACGAGGCGAAATACGTCATCAACCACACCAACCGTCAGCCGGTCGACGTGGCGCCGCAGCCCGTGATGGGCCGTGACGCGTAAGGTCGACGCAGTGTTCTGACCGAAAACGGCTCCCTCGCGGGGGCCGTTTCTATTTGTGCGAACCTGTCATTTTCTTTCGATAAAATTGGTTTTCACATGTATTCCAAATACTTCACGGCGTCTGGAACGGGCGAGAGTTCCCTGTGTATATGTGTTTGAGTAAACATGGGAGCGGGCCGAAACGGCCTTTTGTGCGATGATTGGGTTCATAAGTCGGGGTCATCGGCGCCAGACGGTGCCGCGGAAAATCAACCTGCTGATGAAAGGATTTCATCATGACCCGCAATCTTCTGACTACTGCTATCGCAGCGCTCGCCCTCACGGCAGGCTCCGCCGGACTCGCTTCGGCCGCCACGACCTATAACGGGCCTGACAATAATTCGGACCTGGGTGTCATCGCGCCTTCGATGACGCCGCAAACCCAAGGGTCATCGATGGTCGTCAACGCGACCAATCAGGGCAGAGCGCAAGTTGCCGCAGAGTTGCAAACCTTCGCCGGTCTCAACAATGTCGATCCCACGCAATATTCGGTGGGAGAGTTGCAGAAAATGCTCCACGCAGCGCGCAAGGGCGATACTGCCAAGCTGGCCTACTACCGCAGCCACGCGGACCGGCATCCGGGCGGTCCCGGCCTCGGCAAGACCACGCCGGGCAAGACCCAGATGGCTTCGCAGCTTGGGCTCAACCCCGACAACTACACCGTTGCCCAGCTTCAGCGCATCCAGCATGACGTGCAGCGCGGCAACTATGGCGACGCCCATTTCATCGTGACCCAAGGCGCTTCGTCGCAACCCACGACGATGCACTTCGCGCCGAAGGCTTCCTGACCTGACATCGCCTGACTTGACGAAAGGGGCGGTCCTTCAGGGCCGCCTTTTTCATGCGCTTTGACAGGGCGGTCAAAGCCTGTATCCCTGAGCGGGACCTATGGGAGAGAACATGCTCGAAACGCTAAGGCATTATTACGAGGGCGAGAGCCACCGGGCGCATGTCTTCCGCTACGGGCTTCTGATTTTCGACCTCTTGACGATCGTCTTCGTCATCGTGACCTCGTTCTTTCCGCATTCCAGCACCATAGGCGCGATCGATGCCGTGATCGGCGTCGTGATCGTAGCGGATTTCCTCGCCCGTTACGCGATCTCGGGCGAGAAGGTGCGGTTCTGGACCCGCGCGCCGACCTGGGCGGACCTGATCGCGATCGGCTCCTTCCTTGCGCCGATCGCGGGGCAGGGGTTGGGCTTTCTGCGAATCCTGCGGACGCTGCGGCTGTTGCACACCTACCAATTGCTCGCCCGGCTGCGGGCGGATTTCTCTCTATTCCGGCACCACGAAGAGATTATCGTCGCGGCGATCAACCTTCTGGTTTTCCTCTTCGTCATGACCGGGCTGATCTATTCGACGCAGGTGCGGATCAACCCGGAGATCAAAAATTACGCCGACGCGCTCTATTTCACCGTCACCACGCTGACGACGACGGGCTTCGGCGACATCACCCCCAAGGGCGAATGGGGGCGGATGATCTCGGTCGCGATCATGATCTTCGGGGTGACGCTGTTCCTGCGGCTCGCTCAGGTTCTGTTCCGGCCAACGAAGGTGCGTCACGAATGCCCGACCTGCGGGCTGAAACTGCACGATGCCGATGCGGTCCATTGCAAGCATTGCGGCGAGGTCATCCATATCGACACCGAAGGGATAACCTGAGCGTCTCAGCAGGGCTTGGCGAGCACCATCACGTACCACGAGCCCTTGCCGTCGCGCTTGGGGACGACCGCCACGCCGATCCGCGTCACGCCGCGTAGCAGGATGTTGCGGCGATGGCCGGACGACTTCATCCAGGCGTCGAAGGTCTCGCCCGGATCGCGTTGGCCCATCGCAACATTCTCGGCGATCAGGCAGGCGTGAAAGCCCGCGCGCTCCGCGCGCGTGAGTGGGGTCGACCCGTCGGAGCCCGTGTGGGCAAAGAAGCCGCGCCGGGCCATGTCGCAGCCCTGTGCCGCGGCTGCCTGTGTCAATTGCGGGTCCATCGCGAGCGCGTTGAGGCCCTGCGCCTGTCGCTGTTGCGAGGTTGCCTGCGCGATCTCTCGCCCCTGCGCGGCATCGATGGCGCACTCGCCAGCCTGCGCCGCGAGCGGGAGCAGGCCGAAAAGCAAGGCGGACAGGGCGAAAATGCGGATCAAACGAGTCGTCCCCAGAGATCGTATTCCGAGGCCTCGTCGACCTCGACCGTCACGATATCACCGGGGTTGAGATTCTCGAAATCCTCATCGATGAAGAGGTTGCCGTCGATCTCGGGAGCATCTGCCTTGGTACGGCAAGTGGCGCCTTCGGCATCGACAGCATCCACGATCACCTGCTGCACGGAGCCCACCTTTGCCTGCAGCTTCGCATCGGAAATCGCCTGCGCCTTCTCCATGAAGCGGTTCCAGCGGTCCTGCTTGACCTCGTCGGGCACATGATCGGGGAGGGTGTTGGAGCGCGCGCCCTCGACATTCTCGTACTGGAAGCAGCCGACGCGATCGAGCTTCGCCTCGTCCATCCAGTCGAGCAGGTACTGGAACTCGTCCTCGGTCTCGCCGGGATAGCCGACGATGAAGGTCGAGCGCAGCGTGATATCCGGGCAAGCCGCGCGCCATGCCGCGATCTCGTCGAGCGTCTTGGCCGAGGCCGCGGGCCGTGCCATCCGCTTGAGCACGTCCGGATGGGCGTGCTGGAACGGGATGTCGAGGTAAGGCAGCACGCCGCCACCGTTCTCCTGTGCTTCCGCCATCAGCGGGATCAGATTGCGCACATGCGGGTAGGGATAGACGTAATGCAGCCGCACCCATGCGCCGAGCGACCCCAGATCGCGGGCGAGATCGGTGATATGCGCGCGGTGGCCCCGCTCTTCGGCATGTTTGATATCGACGCCGTAAGCGGAGGTGTCCTGCGAGATCACCAGCAATTCGCGCACGCCCGCACCGACCAGCTTCTCGGCCTCGCGGACGATCGCATGGGCCGGACGACTGACGAGGCGGCCGCGCATGTCAGGGATGATGCAGAACTTGCACTTGTGGTTACAGCCCTCGGAAATCTTGAGATAGCTGTAATGGCGCGGCGTCAGCTTCACGCCCGCGGCGGGCAGAAGGTCGACGAAGGGATCGGGATCGGGCGGCACGGCCGCATGGACCGCGTCGAGAACCTGCTCGTATTGATGCGGCCCGGTCACTGCGAGCACGGACGGGTGCGTGCCGGTGATATATTCGGGCTCGGCACCGAGGCAGCCAGTTACGATGACCCGACCGTTCTCGTTCAGCGCCTCGCCGATCGCCTCGAGGCTTTCCGCCTTGGCGCTGTCGAGAAAACCGCAGGTGTTCACGATGACAGCATCCGCGCCCGCGTAATCGGGCGAGATCGCGTAGCCCTCGGCGCGCAGTCGCGTCAGGATGCGTTCGCTGTCGACCAGCGCTTTCGGACAGCCAAGCGAGACCATCCCGATCAGCGGCTGACCGGGGCGGGGGGCATCCGTGATGCGCGCGCGGGGCGCGAGATCGGGACGCAGGTTCGGAGGGTTCGTGCTCATGGCGCGCGATATAGCCTTTGCAGGGCGCCCCGAAAAGCCCCTCGCATCGAGGCAGCGTCGGTTGGGGCGGCGGGATTGCGGCGTGTGTGACCGGTTCAAAAGAAAAGGGCGCCTCGCGGGGCGCCCTTCGATATCACGGGGGAAGCGGCCTCAGCGGCGACGGTCGCGGCGCGAGCTCATCGGCTGGAAGGCGACGCCGACATGGGCCTCGCAATAAGGCTTACCGGATTGGCTCGGCAGGCCGCAGAACCAGAATTCCTCGGTCGCAGGGTCGCCGATCGGCCATTTGCAAGTGCGCTCGGTCAGCTCCATCAGGCCAAGCTTCTTGGCGTGTTTCTCGACCTCGCCGACCTTGGCCAGCGCGGCCGGGTCGATCTCGTTGGCCGACGGCTGCGGCGGCAGCGGCTGGCCGGCGGGGATGATCGCCTTGCGTGCGGGCGCGGCCGAAGGGGCTGCGGCCTGAGCGGGCGCGGGGCTCGCCGGTTTCGCGGCAGGTTTGGGGTCCGGCGCCTCGGCCGCGGGCTGCGCGGCGGGCTTCTCGGGTTTCGCCTCGACCTTCTCGGGCTTGGCTTTCGGCTCGGGTTTCGCGGGCTCTGCTGCGCCGCCGGTGCGGTTCGACAGGCCGAGGCGATGCACCTTGCCGATCACCGCGTTGCGCGTCACACCGCCCAGCTCTTTCGCGATCTGGCTGGCCGATTGGCCTTCGGTCCACATCTTCTTGAGCAATTCGACGCGTTCATCGGTCCAGGACATGGGCATCCTTCCTTGGTTTCCTGCAAGTCCGTCTTGCAGGCCATTCCAGTTTCAATCCCTATTTTAGCGGGAGAGCGCAGAGATACAATCGCGGGGCCCGCTTTTCAAGGGCTACGAGGCGGTTCGGGCGCGTGCGCAAGCGGGAAACCGGCTGTGCGCTCGCTGCGTTGAGCTGCGGGCCGCGAGCGTGTAGGGAGCGGTCAACAACGGGAGTATCAGGATGTACGAGATCGGTGTGCGCCGTTTTGGCGCGGTAAACTGGATGGGCCTGCGGATGTTGGGCTGGCGCGAGATTCGCCGCTTTCTCGCGGTCTGGCAGCAGACGGTGTTGGCGCCGCTGATCACCGCCGGGCTGTTCCTGACCGTCTTCGCGCTGGCCTTCGGGCGCAATCGGGCCGACGTGCTCGGCGTCGATTTTCTGCATTTCATTGCGCCGGGCATCCTGATGATGACGGTGATCCAAAACGCCTTTGCCAATACGTCCAGCTCGATCGTGATCGCGAAGGTGCAGGGCAATATCGTCGACACGCTGATGCCGCCGCTTGCGCCGTGGGAAATCCTCGTGGGGTATCTGACCGGCGCGGTAGCGCGCGCGCTGATCGTGGCGGTCGTGATCTGGATCGGGCTGTTTGTCGTGCTGGGGCAGGGTGTCGCACATCCGCTCTGGGCGCTGGCCGCAGTCGTCTTCGGCGCTGCCTTCCTTGGCGGGCTGGGCATTCTGGCGGCGGTGTTTGCCGACAAGTTCGACCAGATGGCGGCGATAACCAACTTCATCATCACGCCGCTGTCGTTCCTGTCGGGAACCTTCTACTCGGCCAAGGCGTTGCCGCCGGCCTTCCAGATCCTGACCCATTACAATCCGGTCTTCTACCTGATCGACATGGCCCGCTTCGGATTTTTGGGCGTGTCCGATGCGTCACCGTGGCACGGTCTGGCGGTGATCGGCGTGGCGCTGATCGTGGTTCTGGGACTCGGCTGGTACTGGCTGCGCATTGGCTATCGCATGAAGCCCTGAGCCAGTCGCGGCGCGGCGACTTACGCCGAGTGCGCGCCGCCCGCGAGGCCTTTCACGAAGTCCAGAACCTCGGCCACCGGCTTGCCCTCGGCGATCTCTTTCACGATGGCCGAGCCCACGACGCAGCCATCGGCCACGCCCGCGATGGTCTCGGCCGCCTCGGGCGTCGTGATGCCGAAACCAACGATCACCGGCAGATCGGTCTTGGCCTTGATCCGTGCGACTTCCGGGCCGACCTCGGTCGCCTGCGCGGCCTGAGAGCCGGTAATCCCCGTCACCGAGACGTAATAGACAAAACCGGACGTGTTCTGCAGAACCTTGGGCAGGCGCTTGTCGTCGGTCGTCGGCGTCGCTAGGCGGATGAAGTTGATCCCGGCAGCCTGCGCGGGGATGCAAAGCTCCTCATCCTCTTCCGGCGGCAGGTCGACCACGATCAGCCCGTCGATGCCCGCGGCCTTCGCATCTTCGAGGAAGCGATCCACGCCGCGCGAATAGATCGGGTTGTAATAGCCCATCAGCACGATCGGCGTGGTGTCGTCGGTCTTGCGGAATTCCGCCGCCATGTCGAGCGTCTTCTGCAGCGTTTGCCCGCCGTCGAGCGCGCGCTGCCCCGCCAGCTGGATCGTCGGACCGTCGGCCATCGGATCGGTGAAGGGTACGCCCAGCTCGATGATGTCGACGCCTGCCGCCGGCAGGCCTTTCATCACCTCGAGCGAGGTTTCCAGATCCGGGTCGCCCGCCATGATATAAGAGACGAAGGCTTTCTTGCCCTCTTCCTTGAGGCTGGCGAATTTGGCGTCGATGCGAGTCATGGCGTCCCTCCGGCTGGTCCCGAAGCGGTTTGCGCGAAGAGGGCGGGAAAATCAATGCCTCGCGCGCGTGATCGAATGCCACGACGGCCCGCGCATACTGCGGCGACGGACCGCGCCTACATCTTCGAGGGGCCGTTGATCATCCACGCCGTTCCGAAACGGTCACGCAGCATTCCGAACCCGTCGGCCCAGAACGTGTCGTCGAAAGGCATCATGACCTCCTCGGCCCCATCCATCAGCCGCTCGAAGATCGCCTTCGCGGCCTCCCGGCTGTCCGAGACATGCGAGATCGAAACCGAGCTTTGCGGACGATCGCGACCCTCGGGCCAATCCGATGCCATCAGCGCGCCATCTCCGAGCTTGATCAGCGCATGCATGATCCGCGCCTTGCCGCTATCGCTCATGCCTTCGCTGGCCTCGGGCATGTCGCCATAACGCATGAGCAAGGGGGGCTCGGTGCCGAAGAGGTCGGCATAGAAACGCATCGCCTCTTCGCAGTTTCCTTGAAAGTGGATGTAGGGTTCGAAACTCATCGCGGTCACCTCCCTGAACACGAAGGCCAGCCTATCACGATTCCGGCCCTCGCGCGCGCTTGCACCGGGGGCGGCCAATGAATAAGAAGCGCGCAGCCACAAACAGGAGGGCGAAATGGGTTTCAAGATGGGTATCGTGGGTCTGCCGAACGTGGGTAAATCCACCCTCTTCAACGCGCTGACCAAGACGGCGGCCGCGCAGGCGGCGAATTTTCCCTTCTGCACGATCGAACCGAATGTCGGCGAAGTGGCCGTTCCCGATGAGCGGATCGACACGCTGGCCCAGATTGCAGGCTCGAAAGAGATCATCCCGACCCGTATGACCTTCGTCGATATCGCCGGCCTCGTGAAAGGCGCCTCGAAAGGGGAGGGGCTGGGCAACCAGTTCCTCGCCAATATCCGCGAAGTCGATGCGATCGCCCATGTGCTGCGCTGCTTTGAAGACGGCGACGTGACCCATGTGGAGGGCCGCGTCGATCCGGTGGCCGATGCCGAAACCATCGAGACCGAACTGATGATCGCCGATCTCGAAAGCCTCGAGAAGCGTATCGCGAACCTCGCCCGCAAGGTGAAATCCGGCGACAAGGAAGCCAAGGAAGCGATGCGCCTTCTGGAGCAGGCGAAAGAGGCGCTGGAAGCCGGTCGCCCCGCGCGAACCGTCGAGGTGTCCGAGGACGACCGCAAGGCGTGGAACATGCTGCAGCTGCTGACCGCCAAGCCGGTTCTCTATGTCTGCAATGTCGAGGAAGGCTCCGCCGCGACCGGCAACTCGAAATCGGAAGCGGTCGCCAAGATGGCCGCCGAGCAGGGCGCGGGCACCGTGGTGATCTCGGCCAAGATCGAAGAGGAAATCTCGCAGCTCGACGCCGAGGAAGCCGAGATGTTCCTCGAAGAGATGGGGCTGGAAGAGGCCGGTCTCGACCGCCTGATCCGCGCGGGCTACGACCTGCTGGGCCTGCAGACCTATTTCACCGTCGGCCCGAAAGAAGCCCGCGCCTGGACGATCCGCAAGGGCACGCTGGCCCCGGCGGCGGCGGGCGTCATCCACGGCGATTTCGAACGCGGCTTCATCCGCGCCGAGACGGTCTCCTACGACGACTACGTCGCCAACAAGGGCGAAGCGGGCGCGAAAGAGGCCGGCAAGTTCCGCGTCGAGGGCAAGACCTACGAAGTCAAAGACGGCGACGTGCTGCACTTCCTGTTCAACGCGTGAACCTCGGCTGGGGGCGTCACTTCTTCGCCCCCGCCTTGACCTCCGTGATCGCGTCGACATCCACGATCTGCCACGGCATCCCCGCATTGCGGTAGAGCCGCTTGGCCTTGTCAGGATAGTCGCCCACGTCATGGGGTAGGCGCTGGCCCACCACGAGCAGCCGCAACATCTCCGATCCGGTATTCTCGATCGTATGGGCCGCGCCGCCCGCGCGGTAGCCGATGAAATCGCCCGGCCCGATCGCGTGACGCTCTTCGCCGATCCGCGCGGTCGCCTCGCCGCTGAGCACGAAGATCGCCTCGTCCTCGTGGTGGTGGCGGTGAAACTCGGTGGTCTCGCAGCCGGGCTCCACTTCGATGATATGCACCCCGATCCCGGTCAGCCCCGTCGCATCGCCAAGGCTCTTGTTGATCCGCCGAGCATTCGGGTTGAGGAAATGCGTCTTGGCCAGCCCCTCCATCGCCGCGATCTCATCGGCCCGGATCAGATATCGGTCTTCGCTCATCGCGCCCCTCCTTCTCCTTGATCCAAATATCCCCGCCGGAGGCTTCCGCAGTCTCAGCCAGCGATCCGGTCCAGGATAGCAGAGACATCGCTGCCCGCCATCGCGCCGGTGGTCCGGCCCCCCTCGCCCGCAAGCCGCGTCGCGACGAAGGCGTCATTCACCGCAGCAGGTGCATTTCGGATCAGCAGCGACGCGGTCAGGAGCAGCGCGAGCCGTTCCGCGAACCAGCGCACCTCGGCCTCGGGTGGGAGCGCAGGCCAGCGGGCGAGGTGATCGGCCAGCGCCGCGTCATAGCGCGGATCGGTGCCGCGCGCCGCGTCCAGCTCCGCGCTCAGCATCTCCGCCGCCAGCGGCTCTTTCGCGAGGGTCCGCAGGATGTCGAGACAGATCACGTTGCCCGAGCCTTCCCAGATGCCGTTCAGCGGGGCCTCGCGGTAGAGCATCGGCATCGGCGTGTCCTCGACGTAGCCGATGCCGCCCAGCACCTCCATCGCCTCGTAGGTCACCACGGGGCAGCGTTTGTTGCCGTAATATTTCGCCAGCGCCACGCCGATCCGGGCGAAGGCGCGATCCTCGGGGCGGGCGCTGTCGAAGGCCTGCGCGACGCGCATCCCCAGCGTCAGCGCGCCTTCCCAATCCAGCGTCAGGTCGGCCAGCACCGCGCGCATCAGCGGCTGGTCGATCAGGCGCCGTTGGAAGGCGGCGCGATGCGTCGCCCAGTGATGCGCCTCGGAGATCGCCGCGCGCATCAGCCCCGCAGGCGCGAGCGCGGTGTCGAGTCGGGTGTGATGCACCATCTCGATGATCGTGGCGACGCCCCTGCCTTCCTCGCCCAGAAGATGGGCCAACGCGCCCTCATATTCGATCTCGGAGGACGCGTTGGAGCGATTGCCCAGCTTGTCCTTCAGCCGCTGGATTCGGATCGCGTTGCGCTCGCCTTCCAGCCAGCGCGGGACGAGGAAACAACTCAGTCCCTTGTCGGTCTGCGCCAGCGTCAGGAACCCGTCCGACATCGGCGCGGAGCAGAACCACTTGTGGCCGGTCAGCCGCCAATGCCCGTCCGCCGGCTCGGCGCGGGTGGTGTTCGCGCGCACGTCCGAGCCGCCCTGCTTCTCGGTCATCGCCATGCCGAGCGTCGCGCCGGTCTTCTCGCCCACCGGCAGCACGCGCGGATCGTAGCTGCGCGCGGTCAGTTTCGGGCGCCAGATCGCGGCGATCTCGGGCGTGGCCTCGAGCGCGGGCACCGCGGCATAGGTCATCGTCATCGGACAGCAGCTGCCGGGCTCGACCTGGCTCGCGAGATAGACCATCGCGGCGTGGGTGGGGTGGCCGCCCTTCGCGCCTTCCCACGGCAGCGCGGCGTAGCCCGCGCCGATTCCAGCCTCCATGAAGCGATGATAGGCGGGGTGAAAGCGCACTTCGTCAAGCCGTCGTCCACCCATGTCGAACAGCCGCAGCTCCGGCAGGTAGCGGTTCGCGTCGCGCCCGGCTTCGCGCATCTCGGTCGTGCCGAGGGTCCGGCCGTAATCCGAGAGCGTATCTGTCTGACCGCCCGCCCGCGCGACGGCCTCGCGCAGAGGCGCATCCGCGCCGAACAAATCGACGTCGCCGCGCGCGGGCGGCTGGTTCTCGACGTGATGGGTGGGCAGATCGGCGCGGGGATCGGGCGTGGTCATGGCAAACTCCTCCTGATCCGGATGGTAGGCGCGCGCCGTAAAACATGCGAGTGAAACGCGGCGGCAGGGCTTTTCTCGCGGCCGCCGCCGCCTAGATCAGGCGCGAAAGGGAGACCCATCATGAGCAAATGGCAGAAATCCGACGACGCGATCGCGAAACTCACCCCCGAGCAATACCGCGTCACGCAACAAAACGGCACCGAGCGCCCCTTCACGGGCGAATATGACGACCACTCCGCCAAGGGCATCTATGTCGACGTGGTCTCGGGCGAGCCGCTTTTCGCCTCCTCGACCAAATACAACGCGGGCTGCGGCTGGCCGTCCTTCACCAAGCCCTTGATCGACGATCATGTCGTGGAGCTGACCGATACCAGCCACGGGATGACGCGCGTCGAGGTGCGCTCGAAACATGGCGACAGCCATCTGGGCCATGTGTTCCCCGACGGGCCGCGCGATCAGGGCGGTCTGCGCTACTGCATCAACTCCGCCTCGCTGCGCTTCGTGCCCTATGAAGACATGGAGGCCGAGGGCTACGCCGACTACCTGGATCGGGTCGAGTAACGAGCGGGTCAGGGGCCTTTACCTTCCCGCGGCCCGGTGGCAGGGTCCGCGCAACATCAAATGACAGAGGGGGCGCGGGAATGCGCAAGCTGGAACTTGGTCAAAGCGGGATCATGGTGTCCGAGATATGCCTCGGAACGATGACTTGGGGCAGCCAGAACACCGAGGCCGAGGGCCACGATCAGATCGACTTCGCGCTCGACCGCGGGATCAATTTCCTCGACACCGCGGAAATGTATCCGGTGAACCCGGTCAAGGCCGAGACTTTGGGCCGGACCGAGCAGATCGTGGGCACTTATCTGGCCAAGCGCGGCAAGCGCGACGATCTCGTGGTGGCGACGAAGATCACCGGCGAAGGCTCGCACGCGATCGAGGGAGGCCCGGTAATCAGCCCGACCCGGATCCGGCAGGCTGTGACGGACTCGCTGACCCGGCTGCAGACGGATTACATCGACCTCTACCAGTTCCACTGGCCCAATCGCGGCTCCTATCACTTCCGCAAGACGTGGCGCTTCGATCCGTCGAAGCAGCCCTCGAAGCAGGAGGTGCTCGACGATATGAGCGCCTGTCTGGAGACGCTCGAGGCGCTGCGCCAGGAAGGCAAGATCCGCGAATTCGGTCTGTCGAACGAGAGCGCCTGGGGCACCGCGCAATGGCTGGCACTGGCTGCGGCGGGTAAGGGGCCGCGCGTCGAGTCGATCCAGAACGAGTATTCGCTGATGTGCCGCTATTATGATCTCGATCTCGGCGAGCTCGGCCAACAGGAGAAGGTGACGCTGCTGGCCTATTCGCCGCTCGCGGCCGGTATCCTGACGGGCAAATATTCCGGCGACGTGATCCCCGAGAATACCCGTCGGTCGCTGGTCAACAATCTCGGCGGGCGGGCCAATCCGCGCGCTTTCGAGATCGCGGACCGCTATGTGGCGCTCGCCAAGGAGTTCGACCTGCACCCGGTCACGATGGCGATCGCCTGGGTGATGAGCCGTCCCTTCCCGGTGATCCCGATCGTCGGCGCGACTTCGGTCGACCAGCTCAAACCTAACCTCGACGCGGAAGGGGTGGAACTGCCGAAGGAGCTGCTCGACAAGATCGCGGAGCTCCATAAGCACTACCCGATGCCCTATTGATGCGGGCGGCGTCGATCCTTCTGGGTGCCGCACTCGCCCTCGCGGCCTGCAAGCCTTTCGGCACCACGGACGGGGGCGATACGGCAGAGCAGCTGCCGCTGGTCGGGCAGGAAAAGATCGATGCCGGTAAATTCGAATGCGTCGCGCGCGGCGGCAACTGGGTCGCGCGCGACGGGGCGTTCATCTGCGTGAAGATGACCTCCGATAGCGGCAAGAGCTGCCAGGCGGGCAGCGAATGCGAGGGCGAATGCCTCGCGCGCTCCAAGACCTGCGCTCCGGTAACACCGCTTCTGGGCTGTAACGACGTGATGAGCGAGGCGGGCTACCCGATGCAACTATGCGTGCAATGAGCTGGGCGAAGATCGCCGCACTGGGCGGCATGCTCGCGCTGACCCTCGCGGGCTGTGGGCCTCAGCCGGAGACCGCCTCGCTCCGCAAGCGGGGGGCGCTGATCTCTTCGGCCTCGCTGTTCGATCCGGAGCGGTTCGGCGGCGAATGGCATGTGGTCGAAAGCGGGGTTCCGGGTTGCACTGGCACGCAGAACTGGGCTTGGGACGGCAAGAGTGCCTATCGCCTGCGCGGCACGAATTGCGCAATTACACCGGCTGCCGTCGACGAGACGGTCACGCTCACCGGACCGGGCGGGCGGCTTCTGGCGAAGGACGCGTTCGGCGGTGAGCCGATCTGGGTGCTCTGGGTCGATTTCGATTATCGGGTGGCTGTGCTCGGCACGCCGTCGGGCCGTTGGGGGATGATCCTGTCGCGGCAGACCCCGCCCCGGCCCGATCTGATCAAGGCGGCGCGCGACGTCATGGACTTCAACGGCTATGACATGACGCGGGTCGGCAAGTGACCGACGCGCCGGCGCATCTCTGGGTTTGGGTGACGCTGTTCGCGGCCGCCGTGCAGACCATCCGATTCATGCTGCAAAAGCTGTTGGCGGGAGCGCAACTCTCGGTCGGTGGCGCGACGTTTTCACGCTTCCTGTTCGGCTTCCCGCTCGCGGCGGTGACGGCGCTGGGCTTTCTGGCGGCGACCGCCACGCCATGGCCGCATCTAAGTGGCCCTTTCTGGGGTTTCGTCATAGCGGGCGGCGCGGCGCAGGTGGCGGCGACCTTCCTGACGGTCGCGCTGTTCGGCTTGCGCAACTTCGCGGTGGGCGTGGCCTTCACCAAGACCGAAACGGTGCAGGTCGCCCTGTTCTCCGCGATCATCCTTGGCGAGTTCGTCGGACCCATCGGCTGGATCGGAATTGCGATCGGGTTGGCGGGGGTGCTGTTCCTGACCAAGCCGCCCGAAGGCGGCTTCAACCCGCGTGCGGCGCTTTACGGCGTGGGGGCAGGGGCGCTGTTCGGCCTGTCCTCGATCTTCTATCGCGGCGCGACGCTGGAGCTTGAGCCGCTCGACTTCTTCGCTCGCGCCATCGTCGCGCTGGCCTGCGCGACCTTCGCGCAATCGCTCGGCATGGGGCTGTATCTGCGGTTGCGCGAGCCGGGCGAATTGACCCGCGTGTTCGGCGCGTGGCGGCGCACGGTGCTCGTGGGGATCACCGGCGTTCTGGGCTCGGCGGGCTGGTTCACTGCCTTCTCGCTGCAAAACGCGGCTTTCGTGCGCGCGCTGGGACAGGTGGAGATCGTCTTCACGCTGCTTGCCTCGGCGCTGGTCTTCCACGAGCGGCTGCACAAGCGCGAAGGGGTGGGCATCGCGCTCGTCGTGGTGTCGCTGATCGTGATTGTGCTGGCGGGGCGTTAGAGCCCGATCCGCCGGAACTCCGATCGCGATCCACGATTATCGAAGAACGGCACCGAATGCGGCGCGCCAAGCGCGTGATCGGTGGTGATCAGCGCCGCGATCTCGGCCAGCACGACTTCGGTGATGAACGGTAGGTTCAGCGCGCGCGCCTCCGGCAGGGGCACCCAATGCAGATGCGAGAGCTCGTCGCAGGCCCGCGAGAAATCGTCGAGATCGCCTTGGATTGCGTCCGCGTCGATGAGGAAAAACCGTGCATCGAAGCGGCGCGGACGGCCTGGCGGCGTGATCGCGCGGAACACGAAACGCAGATCGGCCGCCGAGGGCAGAAAGCCCAGATCGGCAAAGCCCTGCCAATCGGCGGGCACCGCGCCGGGCCAGGCGTTTTTCTCGCCCAGCACGAGCCCGGTCTCTTCCCACAACTCGCGGAGGGCGGCGGCGGCGAGGGCCGCACCGATCCC
This sequence comes from Thioclava nitratireducens, assembly GCF_001940525.2. Classification (NCBI taxonomy): domain Bacteria; kingdom Pseudomonadati; phylum Pseudomonadota; class Alphaproteobacteria; order Rhodobacterales; family Paracoccaceae; genus Thioclava; species Thioclava nitratireducens. Next base: position 3,498,114 of record NZ_CP019437.1, on the reverse strand, counting down.
TTCGGGCGCATCGGCCTCGAGCCGCGCATGATCGGGCGCGGGCAGCGGAGACGCGAAGGGCACCTCCCAATCGGTAGCGTCGAGCGCACCGCCCGGAAAGACGTATTTCGAAGGCATGAACGCGGCCCCAGCGCCGCGCTGACCCATTAGCACACGAGGAGCTGTCGTCCCGTCACGGCGCAGGACGATCACGCTCGCCGCATCGCGCAGCGCAGTTTTGTCCTCCGAGGGCTTGGTGTCAGTCATGAACGATCTCGCCCTCGCCGAAACCATGCATCCGGCGCGACCATTGGATGCCTACCAGCATCCCTTTCATCAGCGGCAACAGGATCGCCGAGAGCACCATCGACCCGATGCCGAAAATCCAGATCATCTCCCACGGGCCGGGACGGAAAGCGATGAAATAGGCCGCCATCATCGGGATCGCGAGATGGCCCACGATCAGGATCGTCAGATAGGCCGGGCCGTCATCGGCGCGCTGGTGCGAGAGGTCCTCGCCGCAGGACGGGCAAGTGTCGCGCACCTTGAGATAGCTGTGCAAGATCCGCCCCTTGCCGCAGGCCGGACAGAGACAGCGCAGGCCTCGCCCGATCGAGCGGCCCAGCGGGCGGTCATCGTGATATTCGTCATGCGACTGCATTGCGCTCTCCCTTGTGGCGGTCTCTCTCCGCCCGTTTGCCGGGCAGTATGGCGGCAGCCGGAGCGGATGGAAAGTCCGGCGGGTCTATCACGGGTGTGTGAGATTCGCGACGGAATGCTGCGCGTGCCGCGTTGGGACAGACATCGACGGCGCGAGACGTGCCGTGGGAGCGAGAACAGGAGTTTCTTATGAAAGTCATGAACAGGCAGACCCTCGTCGCGGCGATCCTCGCAGGGAGCGCGATCACCCTCGCAATGCCGGTGGTGGCGCAGAACCAGACCGGCAACCAGATGCAGGGGCAACAGGCGATGCCGGGGAAGGGGCCAGCTAACGGACCGGGTAACGGTCCCGGCGCTGGCCAAGGTAATGGCCCGGTCAACGGTATGGGGCAGACCATGCAGCCCGGTGCGATGGACGGTCGGGGCGGACGCGGCTTCGGCTTCGACATCAGCCGTTTCGACAGCAATGGCGACGGTCAGGTGACGATGGACGAGATTCAAGCCAAGCGCACCGCCGACGCGCAGGCGCTCGACGCGAATGGCGACGGCATGGTCTCGCAAGAAGAACTCGTCAATTTCGAGATGGCGAAGGTCAAGACCCGCATCGAGGCCCGCGTGAAGGCGCGTTTCGCTGCGCAGGACAGCAATGGCGATGGCGAGTTGTCGGCCGCCGAACTGATGGCCCACCCGATGCCGACGCGCATGTTCGAGAGGATGGACCGTAACGGCGACGGGGCGGTCAGCGCCGACGAGATGCAGATGGCCAAGAGGTTCATGCAGCGGATGCACGACCGCTACGAGCATGGCCGGAAGGGCAAGGGCGATCACCATGGGTACGACCGCATGGGCAAAGGGGATCGCTACGGCCATGACCGCATGGGCTGGGACGACGACCGCGACGAATATGGCCCCGGCTATGGCCGGATGATGCTAGGGGATGGTCCGATGGGGCAGGGCCCGAACGGTCAAGGCCCTCAGGGCACGCCGCCGATGCAACCGGGCAGCGGTGCTGGCCAAGGGCAAGGTCAGGGGCCGGGCAACGGTCCGGCCGACGGCTCGGGCCGATCCGCGAACTGAGTTTCGAGCAGTACAAAGAGCCGGGGCGCAGCAGTGCGCCCCGGTCGCATGTCAAATTGCATGCGTAGGGAAAGCAGGCTAGGCCTTTGACGGAATGACGATGGCACTGGATGCGATGAACGAGGCTTCGGACGAGGCTCTGCTGGAGCTATACGCGCAGGGCGACCCGGCGGCAGCGCGGGCTTTGACGTTGCGCTTCGGGCCGTTGGCCTACCGGCTCGCTTATCGCTATCTTCGCGACGCGGCCGAGGCCGAGGATGTCGCGCAAGAGGGGCTTTTGCGGCTCTGGAAGATCGCGCCGGAATGGCGGGCCGGCGAGGCCAAGGTCTCGACATGGCTTTACCGGGTGGTTGCCAATCTCGCGACGGACCGGCTGCGCAAGCGCCGCGGCGTGGGGTTGGACGAGGCGCCCGAGGTGGCCGATGACCGGGCGAGCGCTCTGGACGAGTTGATCGCGCGCGACCGCGTGGCGGCGCTGGAAGCCGCGCTGGAGCAATTGCCGGAACGACAGCGGATCGCGGTGACACTGCGACATATCGACGGTTTGTCCAATCCCGAGATCGCTGCCGCGATGGAAACCGGCGTCGAAGCCGTAGAAAGTCTGACAGCGCGGGGAAAGCGCGCTTTGAGCAAGCTGCTTCGGGGGCAGCGAGAGAAATTGGGGTTTGGCGATGACTGACAAACGCATGGATCGCGAGCCGGACGCATTCGACGACGCGGCGCTGGAGCAGCTTTTCAGCGAAGCGCGCGCGGCAGGCGGGGCCGAGCCAGGCGAGGGCTTCCTTGCCCGGGTTTTGGCCGATGCCGAGGCGGAGCAAGCAGCCTTTGCGCGCCAGGCCCCGGCGGATGGGTCCGAAGCACCCGATGTCCTAGCCGGTATCTGGGACGCGCTTCGCGGCGCGTTCGGCGGCTGGGCCCCGATGGGCGGCCTCGTCACGGCGGCGCTGGCCGGGGTCTGGATCGGCTTTGTGGGCGCAGACGAGATCGGCGCGCTCAGCCCGTTTTACGCCAGCAGCACGACCGAAAGCCTCGGCACGGTCAACCTGCTACCCGAAGGCGATACCTTCGCCTTCGTCGATGAAGGAGGGTTCTGATGGCGATTGCCGAGACGCGAAACGGCCGGGGGTTGCGTTGGGCGCTGATAGCGTCCGCGGTGCTGAACCTGCTGCTGCTGGGATTTTTCATCGGCGGCTGGCTTGGCCATGAGCGGCATCCGCCGCGCCCGGTCGTGGGCGATGTCAGCCTTGGCGCCTTCACCGGAGCTCTGAGCCCCGAAGACCGCGACGCGCTGCGCAAGGCGGCGCAGGCGCGTGGCTCCGAATTCCGCGACATGCGGCGGCAGGCGCGCAGCGATATGGCGGCGCTGATCAGCGCGATCGACGCGGAGCCGTGGGATCGCGATCAGGTGGCCAAGCTGCTCGAGCGGCACAAGGCGCGGACCGTGCAGCGGGTCGATATCGGCGAGCGGCTGATCCTCGACAGGCTCGACGCAATGAGCCCGGCGGCCCGCCACAGCTTCGCCGAGCGTCTGCGCGAGGGCGCGGCGCGGTTCGACCGGCACAAGAAAGACCGCGACAGGGATCGTCAGGACAAGCCTTGAGGCCGGTGCGATGGCCGGCGCGTCGGAGTTGGCCGCTAGCTGAAATGGTGAAGAGTTTCGGCTCGTCTCATCATCATGCGTGGCGTGATGCTGTTTGCAGGCGTCACGCTGCGTTCGTGTGAGGGGCGAGCGAGACCTGGTTCCGGCCGCTTCCCTTGGCGCAGAGAAGGGCTGCATCGGCCTCGTCGATAAGATGCTGTGGGTCGTCGCGACGGGTGCCGCCGAATGCGAGGCCGATCGAGATCGTGGCCTGCATTTTGCTTCCGTCCGGAAGCGTGATTGTCGTCTCCTCGATATCACGTCGGAGCCGTTCCGCGATCCGATAGCTCTCATCGAGCGAGCTGTCCGGCAGCGCCACGAGAAACTCCTCGCCGCCGATGCGCCCGATCAGGGCGACGTCGCGGAGGCTGCGGCGCAGATGGCGGGCGATATTGGTCAGCACCTCGTCCCCCGCGCCGTGGCCATAGGTGTCGTTCACCGATTTGAAGCGATCGAGATCGAGCAGCATCACCGCGTAGCCGCGGCCGGTGCTGCGCGCGCGTTCGGACATGCGAGCCAGATGCGCATTGACGTAGCGGCGATTGTGGAGCCCGGTCAGCGGATCGACCAGCGCGAGACGCAAGCCTTCATCGACCGAGAGGCGAAGTTGATCGGAGAGCTGCTTGCGGCGCAGCTGCGCGCCGATCCGGAGTGCCGTTTCCTGTGCTGCGAGTGGCGTGGAGATATCCGAGGGCAGAAGGTCGTCCGCCCCTAGATCGAGCGCGCTCGCTTGCGTCTCCGAGGCTTCGGGCATGCACGCGATCAGGATCGCTGCGTGGCGCGTTTCTGGATGCGAGCGCAATTCCGACATCAGCCGCAGCCCGTCCCCGCGATGCACGAGATCCGCGCCGATCACGAAGAGATCGGGGGGGCGGCGCGCGGGGTCGCCGCCGCAGGGCTGTTCGTAACTGGTCAACAGGATCCGACTGGCCTCGAGCCGCGGTGCGAGCGCGGCTTTCCAGCGCATCCCCTCGGTCGGGTCGGGGGCGATCATCGCGATCCGGGCGGGAGGTGCGAATTCATTCGCGGCCTCGGCGAAACCGAGTGCCCGGCAGGTTTGTTCGCGCAGGGCCGAATCCTCGTCGCCGGCATGGGCGCGGATCAGGCTGCGCAGACGTGCGAGCAGCACGAGTTCGTCGAAAGGTTTGACGAGGACATCGTTCGCCCCGGCCGCCAGCAGCGCCACGCGCAGCTCCGGAATGTCGCGCTGCGTCATCGCGATGATCGGGATGCGCCGTGTCTGTGGATCGTTCCGCAGCCGTTTGATGACAGCCTCCCCTGTCATGTCGGGCAGGGTGATGTCGAGCAGGATCAGGCGAGGCCGTTCCGTTGTGGCGAGGGCGAGCGCCTCTGCTGCGCTCGCAGCTTGCAGCGTGTTGTAGCGCGCACCGGTCAGCTTCGCCTTCAGCACGATGCGATTGGTCGCCACGTCATCAACGATGAGGATAGTTCCCGGCATTCCAGGCTACTCCTTACAACCTCTTGCGTCCTCCGGTTTGCGGCAGGGCGATCGCGAATGCGCGAGCTTCTGGACGCGCCTTTTCTTGACCTTAGCGATCTATAGGTTAACAAAGCGTTTCCCCTGACAGAGAAGGATCCGCCATGCGGCAAGAAAACGCTCACACGCTCGCATTGCAGACCCTCGGTTGGCTCGTCAGCCGTGAAGAGTTGATCGGTGCATTCCTCGCCAATTCCGGGGCGAGCGCGGATGATTTGCGTGCGCAGGCGAGCGATCCGGACTTCCTCGCAGGGGTTCTCGACCATGTCCTGCAGGACGATCAGGTGGTTCTGGATTGCGCGCAGGACCTCGGGGTGCAGCCCGAGGCGCTGATGCAGGCCCGCGCGGTTCTCGGGCGCGGCGATCTGCGCCACTGGACCTGACGCCCCGCTTTGGGCAATCTGCCCGCAAAGGGAGGGCGGATCGCAGATGGCAGGCGGCAAGATACGGGCGGTGCTGTTCGACAAGGATGGCACGCTTTTCGATTTCGACGCGACATGGGGCGCTTGGGCGAAGCTGCAGATCGAGGCGTTGGCCGAAGACACCAGTCAGGCCGCGCGGCTTGCCGAGGCGATCGGGTTCGACCTCGAGCGGGTGGAGTTCGAGCCGCACTCGCCGGTGATCGCGGGCACGGTCCGGGAGGCGGCAGAATTGTTGCTGCCGCATCTGCCGGGGCGCACGCTCGACGACCTGGTAATCGAGCTGGAGCGCGCAGCGCATGATGTGCCGCTGGTGGAGCCGGTGCCGCTGAGCAAGCTTCTGTCTGATCTGCGCGCGCGCGGGTTGCATTTGGGTATTTGCACGAACGACGCCGAGTCCTCGGCGCGCGCGCATGCGGCGCAGGCGGGCATCACCGATCTTTTCGACCTGATCATCGGCTATGACAGCGGGCATGGCGCGAAACCCACGCCGAGCCCGCTTCTGGCCTTTGCGGACTCGCTCGGTCTGGACCCGGCGGAGGTGGTGATGGTCGGAGACAGCCAGCATGATCTGCACGCGGCGCGCGCGGCGGGGATGATCGCGATCGGCGTATTGAGCGGGCCAGCGATGCGGGACGATCTTGCTCCGCTGGCCGATGCCGTGCTCGATCATATCGGGGGGCTTCCCGACTGGCTCGCTCAGCGCGCGGGCTGACGAGACGCGTCGGATGCGCGCGAGAGCCTCGCGCAAGGACAGGAGAGGGACGCATGCAACTACGTTTGCAACATATTCTGCTCGGGCTACTGGCGGGCGTGTTCTTCTGGGCTCTCGATAGCGAGTTGCAGACGGCGCTGCCGCTCGACGCCCACGGGCAATTCGGCGTCTCGGTTCTGGGAACGGTGTTCTTCGCGACCGCGCTGGCGATGCTGGGCGAGATCGGCTGGCGCAAGGCCTTCGGTGCGGCGGCGCTGATTGCGATTCCGGTCGCGCTGCTCGGCTGGTGGGCATCGCTCGGCTATTCTCCGACCGAGTCGCTGGCGGGATTCATGCCGTTCGAGATGCTCGCGCTCGCGGTTCTGGCGACGCTGCCGATGCCCTTCGCGATGGCCGTGGCGCGGGGTGGCGGTCTCGCGTGGAACGACTATCCAGCGCTGTTTCTTCATGCATGGAATATCGTCGTGCGCTATGCCGCCGCGTGTATTTTCCTCGGGATGGTCTGGCTCGTCCTCTATCTCTCGGCGCGCCTGCTCGAAAGCGTAGACCTCGATTTCCTGCGTCAGCTTCTGCGCCAGAAACTATTCGCCTTCTCCGTGTCGGGCGGCATTCTCGGGCTCGGGCTGGCGGTGGTGACCGAGTTGGAGGAGATGATCTCTCCTACCCTCATACTGCGGCTTCTCAGGCTGTTGTTGCCGCCCGTCCTGCTGGTCGCCGTGATCTTCGTGGCCGGGTTCATTGCGCGCCGCGGGCAGGTCTCGCTGATCGGGTTCTCGCAAATCGAGACGCTGCTGGCGATGGCCGTGGCCGCTGTGACGCTGATCTCGATCGGCGTGGAGCGCGACGATCACAGCGCAGTGCGGGCCCGGGTTTTGCGGCTGTCGGCTCAGGGGCTGGCGCTGGCGCTGCCCGTGCTGGTCGGCGCAGCGGCCTGGACCGGCTGGCAAAGCGTCACGGCGCAGGGCTGGACGCCAGGGCGCGTGGCGCAGGCAGTGCTGATCGTGCTGCTCGCGGGATATGCACTGGGATATGCCGGCTCTGTCCTGCTGGGGCGCGGCTGGATGGCGCGCCTGCGGCGGATCAATATCGCGATGGCGGGCGTGCTGTTTCTCGCGGCTCTGGCGTGGCTGACGCCAGTGCTGGATGCGAATGCCATCGCCGCGCGCTCGCAACTGGCGCTCTATCGCGACGGGCGGATCACTGCGGGGGCCCTGCCGCTCTACGCCTTGAAAAACCAATGGGGGCTTGCCGGGCAGTCGGCCTACTCGGAGCTGGAGGCCCAAGCCGGTGATGATCGAGCGCTCGCGACCGCCTTGGCGCGTCTGCGCCCGTCGGCGGATGGGGGCGAAGGGGATAGTGCTGCGCGCGCCCAGTTGCGCCGGGATCTCGTGCTGCCGCCCGGAGCAACGCCGCCCGAGGATGCGTTGCTCGATGCGATCCGCGCGCGGGCTCCGGAAGTCGCGTCGGGGCTTTGCGCCTCTGGCGAGGGCGCGGCGGCGAACTGCGCTCTGATCGAGGCCGATTTCCTGAAAGATGTACCCGGCGACGAGGCGATGGTCCTGCTGCATCTGCCCGATCGCGATGCGATCTACGTTCTGCGCCAGTCGGATGGCGCTTGGGATTCGATCGGGTGGGGTAGCGTGGTCGACGCGCAGGGCGAACCGCGCTTCCGCGTCGATCTGGCACCTGTCATCGCCGCCATCAAGCGCGGCGAGATGAAAGTCGTCCCAAGCGGGATCATGTCGCTCGAGGCCGGTGGGCTGCGCCTGTTGCCGCTCTCGCGCTGAGCCGAGCGATTTTGGAGCTTTGTTAACTTCTCGTCGCTAGCGTGGCGGGAAGGAGGGCACATGCTCGGCTTGATCAACCGCTCTATCGAAAACTTCCTGACCGACACCCACGGGGCGGCGCTCTGCGCGCGTGTTAGGCGGTGCGCGGAGCTGCCGAGTGAAGGCTATGAACCGCTGCTGCAATATGCCGATGCGCAAACCTTGCGGCTGATTGATACCGCTTGCGACGCGTTGGGGCGTGAACGGTCCGAGTTGCTCGAGGACCTTGGTGCGCATCTGTGCACGCGCGAAGCCGTGCGGCGCCTGTTGCGCTATGGCGGGTGCGATTACCGCGGGTTCCTGAATTCGCTGAACGAGTTGCACGACCGCGCGCGAATGGCGTTGCCCGATCTCGAGCTGCCGCATCTTCATCTTGTTGCCACCGAGTCGGGCCAGTTTCGTCTTCGCGTCATCGGGGACGTGCCGGGCTGGGGGGCGGTGCTGGCGGGTATTCTGCGTGCGATGGCAGATGACTATGGCAGCCTCGCGCTTATTGAAATGCCGCAACGCAGGGCAGGCCGCGACCCGCGGATATTCGAGCCGGCGGAAGAGGTGGTGAGAATCCAACTGCTCGACGCCGCCCATGCCGAGGCGCGTCAATTCGCCCTAGCGCACATGACTGGAGAGGTGTGATGGGCGCACCGGCCAAAACCACTGTTGCCCCGAGGGCTGCACCGACTGTGCCGCCGCCTGACCGGGGCGGCCAGGCCTATTGGCTGCCCCTCCTGACCGGGCTTTTGCCGATGTTTCTCTGGATAGATGAGCGGGCGCGCATCCTTGGCGTCGGCCGCACGTTGCGCAAAGTGCTCGGTGTGCCCGAGGCGCAGATCCTCGGCGCGCCGTTCACACGATTTTTCGCGGTCGCGCGACGAGGGGCGACAGGTCGTCTTTGCACGGACACCTTGTGCAGGAATTGCGAGACAAGCGATTGCGATGGTCAGGCCGGTCGCTGCGGGCGTTCGCTTGGTGCGCTGATGGCGGAGGAGGTACTGCATGTCACCCTGCGCATGCATCCTAAGGTGAGCCTGCGTGGCGCGCTCGTCAGCCATGTGGGGCTATCTGCGCAGACATCTGCAGGCGCGACTGCGGGCGATATGCTCCTCAATTTCAGCTTCGGTATTCACCTGCGTGAACTCGTGGCGGAGTTCGACCTGACAGAACGCGACTTCTCCGCCGCGGATCTCGCGATGGAAATGCTTTACCTGGAAGAAGCCAAATCGCTCGTGATGGAAGAATTGCGAGCCTTGACCGGGCGGCTCGATCAGGCCCGCAAAGCGGCAGAGAAACAGGCGCTGACCGATCCGCTGACGAAACTCGCCAACCGCCGCGCAATGGCGCAGGCGCTTGCGCAGGCAGTCGATCACGCGACGAATGACGCGGCGCATTTCGCTTTGCTGCAGATCGACCTCGACCACTTCAAGGCGATCAACGACAGTCGGGGCCACGCGGCAGGGGATTACGTGTTGCAACTTGTGGCCCGCAACCTGTGCGGAAGCGTTCGCGAGGACGATCTTGTTGCGCGCATGGGCGGCGACGAATTTCTCGTGCTGCTGCGGGGCGCTCCGAGTTACGCGGAGGTCAGAGCTCTTGCGGCGCGGATTATCGAACAGATCGAGACACCGAAATGGTATCAGGGCCAGGAGTGCCTGGTGTCCGGATCGGTCGGCGCGGTTTCGTCACGCGACTACGAGAAGCTTGTGATCGGGGCGCTGCAGAGCGATGTCGACCGGGCAACCTATGCGGCGAAGGCAGCAGGGCGCGGATGCCTTCGTTTCGGGTCGAGATCGTCCGAAAAGGTTGATCGCAGGCGCCCGCGACCGCCTAACTCGGCGTCTGATACGCATAAAACGCTCTTTTCCTGACCGGTCGCCTTCGGGTAAGGGCAGCGCATGAGACAAGGTTTCCCATTTGCCCGCGCCGGACAGCGCATCGGTCTTCTGGGCGGGTCGTTCGATCCTGCGCATGAAGGTCACGTGCTGATCACGCGCGAGGCGCTGCGCCGTTTCAACCTCGACCGGGTCTGGTGGGTCGTGAGCCCCGGCAACCCGCTCAAGGCGCATGGGCCTGCACCGCTCGATCAGCGGATCGCGAGTGCACGGGCCATCCTCGGGGGAAACCCTCGGGTCGTGGTGACAGATATCGAAGCGCGGCTCGGTACCCGCTACACCGCCGACACGATCACCGCGCTGCGTGCGCTCTATCCCGGTGTGAATTTCGCATGGCTGATGGGAGCGGATAACCTCGTACAGCTCGATCGCTGGGACCATTGGCGGACGATCATAGAAAGCGTGTCGATCGGCGTTCTGGCGCGTCCGGGCTGGCGGATGCCGGGCCGTTGGGCGCGCGCGGCGCGCATCTATGCGCAGGCCGAATTGCCCGCGGTTGCCTCGCAGCGCCTGCTCGACGGGCCAGCGCCACGCTGGTGTTTCGTAAACATCCCGATGTCGTCGATTTCCTCCACGGAAATTCGCGAGAAAGGCGGCTGGGGGGCATCGACGCCTGCTTGAAGACGGCGCAGGGCGCGCTACGCTCGGGCTAACGCCGAGGGGGAATCGCCATGCCGCTAACGATATCGCGTCGCTTTGCATTGCTGGGTGGCGCCGCGCTTTTCGTCACTCCGAAAACGGTTTTGGGTCAGGCGCCCGCAGCCGCCGAACTGGTTCGGATGGCGGGGCTGAGCGGCGATGTCGGCTATGTCGTGGCAGATCTGAAAACGGGCCAGATCCTTGAACAGCGCAATCCCGGCCAAGCGATGCCGCCCGCCTCCGCGCTCAAATCGATCACTTCGATTTACGCGATGGAGCAACTGGGCGGGGATTTCCGCTTCGGTACGCAGTTGATCGCGACGGGGCCAATCTCTGGCGGGCGGATTCAGGGTGATCTGATCCTCGCGGGCGGTGGCGATCCCACGCTGACGACCGACGATCTCAATGCGATGGCGAAGTCGCTCGCAGCCAAGGGGGTGCAGGGCGTCACGGGGCGGTTCCTGACCTGGGCCGGCGCGCTTCCGTACAAGAGCGAGATCGCAAATGATCAGCCGATTTTCGCAGGCTACAACCCGTCGATCTCCGGGCTGATGCTGAATTTCAATCGCGTGCATTTCCAATGGCGTCGCTCCGGGGGCGGCTGGGCGCTGAGCATGGACGCGCGTGGGCGCGACGTGCAGCCTCAGGCCTATACAGCGAAAGCCTCGATCGCGAAGCGGTCCTCACCCACGTTCACCTATTCGGATCGCGGCGGGGTAGAGCATTGGACGGTCGCCTCGGCGGCTTTGGGGCGTGGCGGAAGCCGTTGGTTGCCGGTGCGCCATCCCGCGGCCTATGCGGGCGACGTGTTCCAGACGCTGGCCCGCGCACAGGGCACGCCGCTGCCCGCGCCGGAAGAGGCCCGCAACCCGCCCGGCGGCACGGTTCTGGTAAGCCATGACAGCGATCCGCTTGTGCCAGTGCTGCGCGCGATGATGAAATACTCGACCAATATCACCGCCGAGGCGGTGGGCATGACGGTCAGCAAACGGCTGGGCGCGGGTAGTTCCCTGATGCAATCGGGGCAGGCCATGACCCAATGGCTGCAGCAGCGCACGGGCGCACGCTCGGCCCGGTTCACCGACCATTCCGGGTTGCGCGCCGATGCCGAGATTTCGCCGCAGGACATGGTCGCGGCGCTGCGCAATCTTGGCGCACCGATGGGGCTGCGCAGCTTGATGAAACCTTTCAAGCTGCGCGATGCGACGGGTAGGGCCTCGAAATCGCAGCCGTTCAGCGTCGATGCCAAGACCGGGACGCTCAATTTCGTCTCGACCTTGGCGGGCTACATGACCGCGCCGGATGGCACCGAGCTTGTGTTTGCGATCTTCACCGCCGATCTCGACCGTCGCCGGCGCGCGGGCTCCGCACCGCGCCCGCCGGGGCAGGTGCAATGGGTGCGTGCGTCGAAAATCCTGCAGAGCCAGCTACTGGAACGTTGGGCCGGGATTTACGGGTGAGGCGCGATCCGGGCGGTGAACATGCCGCGTTCCCGCCCGAAGTGCCGCCGAGGATCAGAGCGTGACGTGACGCACTTTCGCGCCCCATTCGATGGCGACGGCGTGCAGCCGGTCGATCGCCAGCTCGCCGCGGATCTCCTCCAGCAGACGCAACTCGGCCTGTCGGATCGTGCCATCGGCCGCAGCTACGTCGCAGGCCAGCGCATAGGCGGTCTCGAAGATATGCTCGGGCAGCGCATCGCGGACCAGGCCGAACAGCGCTTCGAGCCCGTCTTCCTCTTCGAACAGTGTGAACACAGAGCGCGAGACCCGGGAGACGCGGTCGAAATCGTAGCCCGCGAAGATCGGCATGTGGTTCACGATCCGCTCGATGGCGACGAGTTCCGAGGTCGGCACGTCCTCATCGGCGGCGGACACAGCGACCATCACGGCGACGAGCGCGTCTTGGGGCGAAAGCGAGGAGAGAACGTCTGGCAAGTCGGAGCTCCTTGATGGTGTTCGAGTGCTAATTATTGACTGTCCCCCTTCGCTTCAATAGGTCAGGCGCGACCGGGCGCACGGGGCGCCTTCATGAGGTATGCAATGACGAGCTTGCGTGACGCTGCGATGAAATCCAAGGCCTGGCCCTTCGAGGAAGCCCGCCGGGTGCTGAAGCGTTACGAGAAACGCGATCCGGAGAAGGGCTACGTCCTGTTCGAAACGGGCTACGGGCCGTCGGGGCTGCCGCATATCGGCACGTTCGGGGAGGTTGCGCGCACGACGATGATCCGTCGCGCTTTCGAGGTGATCTCGGATATCCCGACGAAGCTTCTGTGCTTCTCGGACGATATGGACGGGATGCGCAAGGTGCCGAGCAACGTGCCTAATCAGGACATGCTGCGCCAGCACGAGCAGAAGCCGCTGACCTCGGTGCCCGATCCGTTCGGCGATTTCGACAGCTTCGGCAACCACAACAACGCGATGCTGCGCCGTTTCCTCGATACGTTCGGCTTCGAGTACGAATTCGCGAGCGCGACCGACTACTACAAGTCGGGCCGGTTCGACGAGATGCTGATGAAATCGGCCCAGGAATATGATCAGATCATGGAAATCATGCTGAAGTCGCTGCGCGAAGAGCGTCAGCAGACCTATTCGTGCTTCCTGCCGATCCATCCCGAGACGGGCCGCGTGCTGTATGTTCCGATGAAGGAGGTCAACGCGCGCGACGGCACCGTGACCTTCGACGACGAGGAAGGGCGCGAATGGACGCTGCCGGTCACCGGTGGCAACGTGAAGCTGCAGTGGAAACCCGATTTCGGGATGCGTTGGGCCGCGCTCGGCGTCGATTTCGAGATGTATGGCAAGGATCACTCGACCAACACGCCGATCTATGATGGTATCTGCCGCGTCCTCGGCGGGAGTGCGCCGGAACACTTCACCTACGAGCTGTTCCTCGACGCGAATGGCGAGAAAATCTCGAAGTCGAAGGGCAACGGCCTTTCGATCGACGAGTGGCTGACCTATGCCGCGACGGAGTCCTTGAGCTACTTCATGTATCTCAAGCCGAAGACCGCGAAGCGGATGCATTTCGACGTGATCCCGAAGGCGGTGGACGAATATCACCAGCAGCTGCGGGCCTATCCCGATCAGCCGATCGAGCAGCAGGTGAACAACCCGGTCTGGCACATCCATGGCGGCAATCCGCCCGAGAGCCGGATGGTGGTGCCTTTCGCGATGTTGCTCAATCTCGCAAGCGTCGCAGGCGCGACCGAGAAGGAAGGGCTGTGGGGTTTCATCAAGCGCTATGCGCCCGAGGCGAGCCCGGAAGGCAATCCGGACCTCGATCAGGCGGCAGGCTTCGCGCTGAAGTATTTCGAGGACTTCGTGAAGCCCACGCTGGTCTTCCGCGCGCCCTCCGAGCAAGAGCGGGCGGCGCTGGAAGATCTGGCCAAGGCGCTGAAATCGGAAGAGGCGGCGCTCGATCAGATCGCGCGCAAGAACGCGGCGGCAGGCAACGACGAGCCGCTGCCGGAGGCCGATTTCCACAGTGACGAGTTCCTGCAATCGGTCGTCTTCGCGGTCGGCAAGAACCACGAATTCGCCAACCTGCGCGATTGGTTCAAGGCGCTCTACGAGGTACTCCTGGGTCAGAGCCAAGGTCCCCGCTTCGGCGGGTTCATCGCGCTTTACGGTGTCGATGAGACCGTCGCGCTGATCGAGCGGGCGCTGGCGGGCGAACTGGTCGCCTAGGCTTTCCAGAGTTCGAACCAAGCCCCCCAGCGGTCGCAGAGCGGCTCGGGGGGCTCGGCGAATATCTTGGCGCCGAGAGTGAAGGCTTCGGCCTCGAGCCGGGCAGATTCGGTGCGGATCAATGCAAGCAACGCCTCGGCCCTTTCGGGATCGAGATGCTCGGGCACCCGCATCTCGAGCACATGCAGGTCGTGATGATCTCCGATCAACTCGCCCAGAGTGTCGAGCGCGTCTTCGCGTGGGTGCAGCATCTCGGGCCAGATTGGGGCGAGCAGGCGGGTGTGATACCAGTGCTGCTTCACCCGCGTCCGCCAATGGTGGAGGTCTGCGCCAGCGTGTGATTTCTGGGCGGTTTTCAGACGCTTGCGGCAATCTTTCAGGGTCTCGTGCAATCCGGTCTCATAGGCGGGCCAGCCCTTTGCGCTGACCTCCCAATCCTTTGCGCGTTTGCGGATTTCCGTGACGCGTTTGACGAATGTCGAAATATCGCCTTCCTTCGGGGGCGGGGTTGCGGGGAGTGCTTCGAGCATGGTGCGGGCCGCCGAGGCGCCATCAAGATCGGGCCCTTCGCGCCCCAGCCGGATCAACGAGGCGCGCATCACCTCGTCGTCTCGCAGGCCGGATATGCCGCGGGCAGCCTCGGACAAGGTCTCGTTTTCATTGTGAAAATCCGCGAATTGCGGCGCGAAGAGACGGATCAGGCCGCGGGTCTTCTTGATCGCCTTGCGCAGGGCGTGAACCGAAGGATCGGGTTTCCCAGCCAGTTTGATGGCCGTTCCAAGCTCGCTGCGCGCGATGCGGCGAAGGGCTTTCGTTGGGGTCTTGTCGTCGGGGGATATGGCGTAGACCATCTGCGCTCCTCTCGGCTGCACTCCCGATGTGGCGCGAGGATATGACAGGCGCATGACGCTGTCATCTGCGAAGCGGGAGAGGCGGCGCGGCGCGCGGAGGTATCAGGTCTTCTTTAATCTTTCCTTCTAGCTCTTTTCGGGCCGAAGCGCGGGCGCTTTCGGCGGGTTCCAAGGCGCATGGAGCGATGCGCGGGGCGCGCGCGGGTGGAAAATGGACGAGAGGATTGCAGATGAACGTCGCGATTACCGAAGGGCTGGTGCTGACCCCGCCCGCATTCGCCGAAGGGCTGGATCAATGGTCGAGTGAAGATGGCACGCCGGGCTCCACGACCTATGAGAGCTCGGGCAATGCCGTGCTGGTTCCGGCGGATGCGGATTTCGGCGGTTGTCTGGAAATGCTCAAGATGCAGACGGTGCAGAAACTGCGCTACATGGGCGACACGCCGATCCTGCCGGGCGCCTATCTGCGCATCCGGGCGCGGGTGAAGGCGGTGAGCGGCAACCTGCCTGAGGTGAGGATTGCAGGCTATGCGGTGACGGGATCGGGTAGCCACGTGAGCGGCGTGGTCGAGGTGGGGCCGACGGTGGCGCTGCAAAGCTATGGTGAGGTGGTCGAGGTTTCTGCGATCGTGGGCACCGGCTCGCGCGACGGTGTCGATATGTCGTGGGGGCTGGATGCGATTTACGGGCATTTCGGGCTGGACCTGACGGGCGCGACTGGCGGGGTCGTGCGCATCGACGATATCGAGATCGAGGATGTGACCGAGGCCTTCCTGCGCGAGCTGATGGGCTGGGTCGATGTGAAGGATTACGGCGCGGTCGGGGATGGCGTCACGGACAACGTCGCGGCCTTCAATGCGGCCGATCAGGCGGCGAACGGGCGCAAGGTCCTCGTCTCGGAGGGGAATTATTATCTGGGCAGCTCGATCTCGATCTCGTCGCCGGTAGAGTTCGTGGGCACGCTGGTAATGCCGGTGGCGGCGAAGCTGGCGCTGATGTCGTCTTTCGACTTCCCGACCTATGCGGCGGCGTTCGGCGATGAGCTGGCTGGGTTCAAGAAGGCGCTGCAGGCGCTGTTCGGATATACCGATCATAACGTGCTGGATCTGAAAGGGCGTCGCGTCGAGGTGACCGAACCGATCCGCATCGAGGAGATCGCGCCGGACCTGTCGAGCTTTTCGAACCGCCGGGTTCTGCAGAATGGGCAGATCAACGTGATCGCGGGATCTGGTTGGGACGATGATGTGGTGACGTCGCAGGCGACCTATTCGGTGAGCCAGTCGATGCAGCTGACCTCGGTCGCCAATATCGCCAATATTCCCGTTGGCGCGCGGATCACCGGCACCGGCGTCGGGCGCGAAGTCTATGTGAGGTCGAAGAATAACGGCGCGCAGACGCTGTATCTCTCGCAGCCGCTTTATGGCGGATCTGGGACGCGGACCTATACCTTCACACGTCACCAATATGTGCTGGATTTCTCCGGGATGGAGAAGCTGGACCGGTTCAACATCGCCAATGTGGAATTCCTCTGCAATGGCGCGGCGAGCTGCATCATGCTGGCGCCCGACGGGCAGATGTTCCAGATCCGCGACAGCTATGTGGTGCGGCCCAAGGATCGCGCGATCACCTCAATCGGGCGCGGGTGCCAGGACCTGCTGATCGATGGCTGTCAGTTCCTGTCGGACGAGATGCTGGTGCCCGCGCAGGATCGCAAGTCGATGGTGCTGAACGTCAACGCCAATGACAGCAAGATCCGCGACTCACGCTTCGTGCGCTTCGGAACGGCCTTCGTGCTGAATGGCTCTGGGCATCTGATCGTCGGTAATCACTGGTTTCAGGGCGACGAGGAAACCAGCGGCGTGCGCGTTGCGGGGCTCGTTTTCACGCAGACCAATGTGCAATCGGCGGTGACCGGAAATTACATCGATAACTCGGTCATCGAATGGACGAATGAACACGATGCCGAGCCGGATTTCGCGAGCGAGTACAGCTTTGGCGGGCTGACCGTGACGGGCAATACCTGCGTGTGCATCAACGTCGCGCCTTGGTTCACGTGGCTCTCGATAAAGCCCTATGGGCCGGGGCATTTCATCCAAGGGCTGAGCGTGACGAACAACGTGTTCAAGTCGCTCAACGGCAGTGTCGACCGGATCGAGAAAATCGATACGAGCTTTGCCGATATCGACCGCTCGCGGGTGCGTAATGTGGTGTTCGAAGGGAATATGTTCAACGGGATCAAAGAGATATCGCAGAACCCGGTGATGGTCGAGGTGAACCAGTCGGCTGCGCAAACGGTCTGGACGGCGGATGCGAGCGAGTACCTGCCCTTCGCGGGCTGGGCGCGCAATGTTCAAGGCCTGATCGCCGAGGGGATGGTGCGAGATAGCTCGGGCGCGCGGATCGACGCAATGCCCTATGTCGCGGTGGAGCAGGGCGCGGCCAAGAACCAGATCACGGTGAACTGGCCGGAGGCGGCGAAGGGGCGGCTGCAAGTCACGCTGCGGATGGATAACCCGATCTGACGGGGTGCTTGGGCTGTGCCGATCCGGGCCGGGGCGGACGGATTGGCGATGCGGCGCGTGGGATGAAAGTCTTGCGCGCCGTTTTCATGTCAGGTCCGCAGGCATCAGGCGAAAAGCGCGGCCGAAGCCGCCATTGAGGCTGGCCGAGGTCGGGCGGAGATCGAAGAAAAAGAAATCGGGCAGGTCGATATAAAGCTTCGATTTCGGATGATCGGCGAGCCAGCGGTCGCGCATCGTCGGGAAGGCGGGGTTGTCGCGTTCGACGGCATGGGCTTCGACCTGCAGCGAGAGGCGCGGATGGGTGAGCGGATCGCCTTTCGGGCCGGGCTCTCCCAACAGCAGACCCGCGCGGCGATCCCGCAGAAGGGCTGTCGTATGCGCCGCGAGGCTGGATACGAAGATTAACAGTTCCCCCTGAGGGCCGGGCCCGAGGGCGACGCGGGTCACGACCGGCGCGCCCGTATCCGGGTCGAGCGTGCCGAGCGCCCCGAACCGGGCCTCGCGGATCAGGCGTTGCGCCAAGGCGCGGGCCTCGTCATCCGTCGGGCGAATTGGGTCGGTCGTTGGAGTTGGTTGCGGCATGGGCGACTCCTCGCGGACGTCCTAATGCTAGGACTCAGCCGCGCCGTCCGCAATCGACGTCGTCGGCCTTAGGGTGACGTGACGACAGATTGCGTACCGAATCACCCCGTGGGTGCCATGTTCCCTCTTCTTGGTTGCCGCCCGCTTTTAACCATGAGGTCGATTTTCAGATGCGGGCTCCGCGCGCATGAAACGCTACAGGCAAGCGCTTGATTAAGCGTGACTATTTTCTGCCTCATTTCCGTGCATTTACAGCGTTAGCGCAATCGGTGTCAAAAAGTTTACAAAAAAATTCAGCGTATAAAGGGGGTTACATGAATCTTAACCTTTGAGTTACAGTGGCGCGGGGTAGAGGGCCTGCACCATGACGCGGGCGACATGCGGACACGCCGTGCCGCAAGGCGAAATTGCTGGGAGGAAACTCATGACTGCGCAAGACAAGGTGACTCAGGTTCCAGAGGTCAAAGAGGTCCCGCCGGGCTTCGAGAACGCCCATGCCGACGCTGCGAAATATCGCGAGATGTACAAGGAATCGATCACCGACCCGGAGAAGTTCTGGGGCCGCGAGGGCAAGCGCCTCGACTGGATCACGCCGTATACCAAGGTGAAGAACACCGATTTCACCTTCGGCCATGTCGATATCAAGTGGTTCGAGGACGGCGTGTTGAACGCCAGCGTGAACTGCATCGACCGCCACCTTGCGACGCGCGGCGACCAGACCGCGATCATCTTCGAGCCTGACGATCCGGAAACCCCGGCGCAGCACATCACCTACAAGGAGCTTTCCGAGAAGGTGAACCGCTTCGCCAATGTGCTTTCGAGCCAGGGCGTGATGCGCGGCGACCGCGTCGTGATCTACCTGCCGATGATCCCCGAAGCGGCTTACGCGATGCTCGCCTGCGCGCGCATCGGCGCGATCCACTCGATCGTCTTCGCGGGCTTCTCGCCCGACGCGCTGGCGAACCGCATCAATGACTCGGGCGCGAAAGTCGTGATCACCGCCGACACCGCGCCGCGCGGTGGTCGCCGCACGCCGCTCAAGGCCAATGCCGACGCCGCGCTGCTGCACTGCTCGGACAAGGTGCGCTGCCTCGTGGTGAAGCATACCGGCGACCAGACCACCTGGATCGACGGGCGCGATGTCGACGTGAAGGCGATGATGGAGAACGTCTCGCCCGATTGTCCGGCGCGTCCGATGAACGCGGAAGATCCGCTTTTCATCCTCTACACCTCGGGCTCGACCGGCAAGCCGAAGGGCGTCGTGCACACGACCGGCGGCTACATGGTCTATGCCGCGATGACGCATCAATACACGTTCGACTATCACGACGGCGACGTGTTCTGGTGCACCGCGGATGTCGGCTGGGTCACCGGTCACAGCTACATTGTCTACGGGCCGCTCGCGAATGGTGCGACGACCGTCATGTTCGAAGGCGTGCCGACCTATCCGGACGCGGGCCGTTTCTGGGCCGTGTGCGAGAAACACAAGGTCAACCAGTTCTACACCGCGCCCACCGCGATCCGCTCGCTGATGGGGCAGGGGCCGGAATGGGTCGAGAAATACGATCTGTCCGCTCTCAAGGTGCTGGGCTCGGTCGGCGAGCCGATCAACCCCGAGGCCTGGGCCTGGTACGACAAGTATGTCGGAAAGGGCAAATGCCCGATCGTCGACACGTTCTGGCAGACCGAGACCGGCGGTCACATGCTGACCCCGCTTCCGGGCGCGACGCCCACCAAGCCCGGCTCGGCGACCCGTCCGTTCTTCGGCGTGAAGCCGGTCGTGCTCGACCCGCAGACTGCGGTGAAGCAGGACGAAACCGAGACCGAAGGCGTGCTCTGCATCTCGGACAGCTGGCCGGGCCAGATGCGCACCATCTGGGGCGATCACGAGCGCTTCCAGGAAACCTATTTCAGCCAGTACAAAGGCTATTACTTCACCGGTGACGGTTGCCGCCGCGACAGCGACGGTTACTACTGGATCACCGGCCGCGTCGACGACGTGATCAACGTCTCGGGCCACCGCATGGGCACGGCGGAAGTCGAGTCCGCGCTGGTCGCGCACCAGGCCGTGGCCGAGGCTGCCGTGGTGGGCTACCCGCACGAGCTGAAAGGGCAGGGCATCTACGCCTATGTCACGCTGATGAACGATGTCGAACCTTCCGACGAGCTGCGCAAGGAGCTCGAGAAGTGGGTCCGCACCGAGATCGGTCCGATCGCGAAACCGGACATCATCCAATGGGCGCCGGGCCTCCCGAAGACCCGTTCGGGCAAGATCATGCGCCGCATCCTGCGCAAGATCGCCGAGAACGATTTCGGCAGCCTGGGTGACACCTCGACGCTGGCCGACCCGTCGGTCGTCGATGAGTTGATCGAAAATCGCGGGAACAAGTGATGGCCGACAGCACGACCATGACGCGGACCAAGCCTGCGGTTCTGATCCTTCTCGGCCCGCCGGGCGCGGGCAAGGGCACGCAGGCGCGGATGCTCGAAGAGAGGTTCGGCCTCGTGCAGCTCTCGACGGGCGATCTTCTGCGGGCCGCGGTGTCGCAGGGCACCGAGGCGGGCCTCGCCGCGAAAGCGGTGATGGAGGAGGGCGGTCTCGTCTCGGACGAGATCGTTCTGGCGATCCTGCAAGATCGCATGGCGGAACCGGACGTTGCTAAAGGGGTGATCCTCGACGGGTTCCCGCGCACCGCCGGGCAGGCTGCGGCGCTCGACAGGCTTCTGGAGGAGAACGGCCAGTCGGTGACCGCGGCGATCAGCCTGGAGGTCGACGACGAGGCGATGATCGCCCGCGTCGCCGGCCGCTACACCTGCGCCAAATGCGGCGAGGGGTATCACGACGAGTTCAAACAGCCCGCGGTCGCGGGCGTTTGCGACAAATGCGGCGGCACGGAATTCAAGCGCCGGGCCGACGACAATGCCGAGACGGCGCGCGCCAGGTTGGAGGCCTATCACGCGCAAACGGCACCGCTGATCGCCCATTACAAGGCGCTCGGTGTTCTCGAGGAAATCGACGCGATGGGCTCCATCGACGAGATCGCCTCGGGCCTTGGGTCGATCGTAGAGCGCGTCTCGGCCTGATTTTTGGGGAGGGGCGGGCCCATGAGGGGCCCGTCTGGAGAGAAACTAAAGGGAGTTAGTCTCATGGCGGACAAATCCTCGTCCAACGCCTATTGGAAGGCGAATATCCGGACCATCCAGATCTCTCTGGTGATCTGGTTCATCGTGTCCTTCGGCTTCGGCATCCTGCTGCGCCCGATGCTGGCAGGCATCAAGATTGGCGGCACTGATCTCGGCTTCTGGTTCGCCCAGCAAGGCTCGATCCTCGTGTTCCTGGTGCTCATCTTCACCTATGCGTGGCGGATGAACAAACTGGACCGCGAGCACGGCGTCGAAGAGTAATCTCAGGGAGGAGAGAGGGATATGGATCAGTTTACCCTCAACCTGCTGGTGGTTGGCGCGACGTTCGTGCTCTACATCGGCATCGCGATCTGGGCCCGTGCGGGTTCCACGTCGGAATTCTACGCCGCCGGTCGCGGCGTTCACCCGGTCGTCAACGGCATGGCTACGGGCGCTGACTGGATGTCGGCCGCGTCGTTCATCTCGATGGCGGGCATCATCGCCTTTGGCGGCTACGACACCTCGGCCTACCTGATGGGCTGGACTGGCGGCTACGTGCTGCTGGCCATGCTGCTTGCGCCTTACCTGCGCAAGTTCGGCAAGTTCACAGTGCCGGAATTCATCGGCGACCGTTTCTACTCGCAAACCGCGCGCACCGTGGCCGTGGTCTGCCTTATCGTGGCGTCGATCACCTACGTTATCGGTCAGATGACCGGCGTGGGCGTCGCGTTCTCGCGCTTCCTCGAAGTCGACAACACCACCGGCCTCTTCATCGGCGCGGCGATCGTGTTCCTCTACGCGGTTCTGGGCGGCATGAAGGGCATCACCTACACGCAGGTGGCTCAGTACGTCGTGCTGATCATCGCCTACACGATCCCGGCGATCTTCATCTCGCTGCAGCTGACCGGCAACCCGATCCCGGGCCTGGGCCTGTTCTCGAACGACGTGAACACCGGCGAGCCGATCCTGTCGACGCTGAACGGTCTGGTCTCCGATCTGGGCTTCGCGTCCTATACCGGCCAGCATGACACGATGCTCAACATGTTCCTGTTCACCATGACGCTGATGGTCGGCACCGCCGGTCTGCCCCACGTCATCGTGCGCTTCTTCACCGTTCCGAAGGTCGCCGACGCGCGCTCCTCGGCGGGTTGGGCGCTGGTGTTCATCGCGCTGCTCTATCTCACCGCTCCGGCTGTGGGTGCGATGGCGCGTCTGAACCTGATCTCGACCTTCTACCCCAATGGCGTGAACGAGCCGGCGGTGGAGATGACCGCGATCGAGAACGATCAGAACCTGTCGTGGGTGCGCAACTGGGCCGCGACCGGTCTTCTGTCCTTCGACGACAAGAACGGCGACGGTCGCATCGAGTACAATGCGGGCGACACCAACGAACTGACCGTGAACCGCGACATCATCACCCTCGCCAACCCCGAGATCGCCAACCTGCCGGGTTGGGTGATCGCGCTGGTGGCGGCCGGTGGTCTGGCTGCGGCTCTGTCGACCGCTGCGGGCCTTCTGATGGCGATCTCGTCGGCGGTCTCGCATGACCTGATCAAGTCGCAGATCAACCCGGGCATCTCGGAAAAAGGCGAGCTTCTGGCCGCCCGTATCTCGATGGCCGTTGCGATCGCGATCGCGACCTATCTGGGTCTGAACCCGCCCGGCTTCGCTGCGCAGACGGTGGCTCTGGCCTTCGGCCTGGCGGCGTCGTCGATCTTCCCGGCACTGATGATGGGCATCTTCACGAAGCGCATCAACAACACCGGTGCCGTCGCGGGCATGCTGACCGGCCTGATTACCACGCTGGTCTACATCTTCCTGCACAAGGGCTGGTTCTTCATCCCGGACACCAACATGTTCTCGGATGCGAACCCGATGATCCTCTCGATCAAGTCGACGTCCTTCGGCGTGATCGGTGCGGTCCTGAACTTCATCGTCGCCTACTTCGTCTCGAACGCGACGAAAGAGACCCCGGAAGATATCCAGGAGCTCGTCGAGTCGATCCGTGTGCCGAAAGGCGCCGGTGCGGCAGTCGACCACTGAGACAGCGGCGCGGGACGGGGGAGCCCTCGTCCCGCCCCTCGAAAATCCGGCAGGCGCCCCGGGGGGGCGCCGCCACTTCCCGAAGGAAAAGATCATGGCCGCCGATCTGACCCCGATCCTCGCATTTCTCGAAGGCGTCCACCCTTACGACAATCTGCCGCGCAACGAGCTGGAGCGTGTCGCCAGTTCCTTCCGTCGCAGGGAGTTGCCCGCCGGGCAGACCGTCTATTCCTATCGCGAGCCGCTCAAGGGCATCTATCTGATCAAGCGCGGATCGGTCGAAGTGACCGACCAGAACGGGGCACTGGTCTCGATCCTCGGTGCGCGCAACACATTCGGTGAGCGCGGACTGATGCGCGACGGGCTCGCCGCGACCACCGCGCGCACGACCGCCGAGACCGTGCTGCTGGAACTGCCAGTCGACGAATTCCGGGAGCTGTCGCAGAACACCCCCGCCTTCGCGCGGTTCTTCAACCGGGTGCGCGGCGGCGAGAGCCGCACCAACTCCATCGCGACGATGAAGATCGCTGATCTGCTGGCGCAGGAGCCGATGGGCTGCGCGCCCGAGACCACCGTGACCGAGGCCGCGCGGCAGATGCGCGACGCACATATCTCCTCTCTGGGCGTGACCGATGCGAATGGCTCGCTGCTTGGGATCGTCACCGTGCGCGACCTGTCGAACAAGGTTCTGGCCGAGGGCCGCGCACCCGACACGCCGGTAGGCGAGGTGATGACGCCCGATCCGGTGACGCTGACGCCCGACGGGCTGGGGACGGACCTTCTGCATGTCATGCTGGAAAAGCGCGTCGGGCACCTGCCGATCACCGATCGCGGGCGCTTCGTGGGCATGATCACCCAGACCGATCTGACCCGCTTTCAGGCCGTAAGTTCGGCCGTGCTGATCCGCGATGTGGCGGGCGCCGAGACCGTCCCGGAAATGGCCGCCGTCACTGCGCGCATTCCGCAGCTTCTGGTGCAGCTCGTGGGCGGGCATCACGCCCATGAGGTCATCACGCGGCTGATCACCGATATCGCCGATGCAGTCACGCGCCGGCTGCTGAAGATGGCCGAAGAGACGCTGGGGCCGCCGCCTGTGCCCTATCTCTGGATGGCCTGCGGCTCGCAGGGCCGACAGGAGCAGACAGGCGTCTCCGATCAGGACAACTGCCTGATCCTCGACGATGCGGTGACCCAGGCTGATATGGAGTATTTCCGCCAGTTCGCGAAGATCGTCTCGGATGGTCTGGACGCCTGCGGTTACGTCTATTGCCCGGGCGACATGATGGCGACGAACCCGCGCTGGTGTCAGCCGGTCCGGGTCTGGCGGGACTATTTCAACGGCTGGATCGCCAAGCCGAACCCCGAGGCGCAGATGCTGGCCTCGGTGATGTTCGACCTGCGCGCGATCGGCGGCAACGGGGCGGGGCTGTTCCAGCAGTTGCAGGAAGAAACCTTGGCGAAGGCGGCGAAGAACTCGATCTTCGTGGCGCATATGATCGCCAACAGCCTCAAGCATCACCCGCCGCTGGGCCTGATCCGGGGTTTCGCCACGATCCGCTCGGGCGAGCATCGCAATCATATCGACATGAAGCATAACGGCGTGGTGCCAGTGACCGATCTGGCGCGCATCTACGCGCTGCAGGGCCGCCTGCCGGAGGTGAACACCCGCGCGCGCCTGATCGAGGCGGAACATGCAGGCGTGCTGAGCCATTCCGGTGCGCGCGATCTGGTCGAGGCCTATGACCTGATCGCATCGATGCGACTGGAGAACCAGGCGCATCTCGCGCGCTCGGGGCGCAAGCCCGACAATTATCTTGCGCCGTCGGACCTGTCCGATTTCGAACGCTCGCATCTGCGCGATGCCTTCGTGGTGGTGCGCACCATGCAATCGGCCGCCGGTCACGGCAAAGGCGCGATGAGCTGAGGAGAGCTTATGACGAACGATTTCATCTCGACCATCGCCGCGGGCCTGCTGGCCGCCCTCGTGGTCTTTCTGCTGTCGCATCTGAGCAAGCGGATCCGCGGCGAGAAGCTGCCGAAATGGGTGATGCCGGCAGCAATTGGCGCGGCGCTGATCGGCTATACGATCTGGAGCGAATATTCGTGGTTTCCCGAAATGCGCTCCGAGATGCCCGACACGGTCGTCGTGCTGCAGAAGATCGACGAAAGCGTGCCGTGGCGGCCCTGGACCTACCTTGTGCCGATGGTCACGCGTTTCATGGCGGTTGATGGCGGCAAGGTGGAACATCCTGTCGTGGGCAAGCCGGAACTGGTCGAGACCGATCTGCTGCTGATCGGACGCTGGCAGAATTTGCAGACCGTGCCGACGGTCTATGACTGCAAGACCGACAGCCGCGCCGATCTGGTGAACGGAGCCACGCTGTCGAAAGACGGAGAGCTTTCGGGCGGCGGTTGGCTGAAGCTCACGCCCGACGACCCGGGGCTGAAAGCGGTATGCGCAGGAGGATGAAACCATGCCGGGGGGGAGGAAACATCGCGTCCTGATCGTGGAGGACGAGGACAATATCGCGATCGCGCTCGACTACCTGATGAGTCGCGAGGGCTACGAGCATGACCGGATCGACACCGGGCGCGGCGCGCTGGAGAAGATCCGCGAGACCCGCCCCGATCTGGTCCTTCTCGACGTGATGCTGCCCGAAGTGTCGGGCTACGAGATCTGTGAAGGCGTGCGCGCCGACAAGGGCCTCGGCGATGTGAAAATCCTGATGATGACCGCGCGCGGCTCCGCGATGGAGCGCCGCAAGGGGCTCGCGCTCGGAGCTGACGGGTTCATCGCCAAACCCTTCGAACTGCGCGAATTGCGCGAGGAGGTCCACCGCATTCTCGACGGGGAGACGGCCTGATGGATCTCACCCGGCTCTCCCTGCGCACCCGGGTGTTCCTGTTCTTCGCCGCGCTCGCGCTCGGCAATCTCGCGGCGCTGGTGGCGGGGTTGTGGTTCGGCTTCACCCGGCTTGGCGATCCCGATTTGCTGAACGCTATGGTGATCGGCGGCACGGTCGCGGGCTTCGCGATCCTTGGGCTGATCGCCTGGATCTGGTTTCTGTTCGACGAGAACGTGGCCAAACCGATCGAGCGGCTCTCGGGGATGCTGCGCGCCCGCACCACCGCCGAGATCGAGGGCGAGATGGATGTCGATATCGCGCGCCATCTGGGCGATCTGGCTCCCGCCGCGGCCTCCGTCACGCGTCACCTGTCGGAGACCCGCAACGCCCTGACCGAAGCCGTTCAGCGCGAGACGACGCGGCTCGCGCAGGAGAAGGAGCGGCTCGAGGCGCTCCTGTCGGATGTGCCGGTGGGCGTTTTGCTCTGCACCGCCGATCATCAGCTGGCCTTCTATAACGGGCAGGCGGTGGAGCTCTTGGGCTCGGCCCATGCGCCGGGGCTCGATCGGCGCGTTTTCGATTACCTCAACCAGCCGCCCATCGCCCATGCCTATGAGCGTCTTCTTGCGACGGAAGACCCCGATGCGGCCTCGGATCTGCTGTGTTCGACCAAGGCGGAGGGGCGCGTGCTCGCCGCCCGGATGCGGCTGCTGTCGGAGGGTGAGGATCACTACGTCTCGAAGCGCCCGGGCTACGTGCTGACGCTGCGCGACGTCTCGGGCGACATGGCCGCTCATGCGCAGCGCGAGCAGTTGATGGATGAGCTGTTCGACCGCATCCGCCGCCCGGCCGCCGCGCTGCAATCGCTGATCGGGGTCCTGACCGCCGACGACGGGCCCGCTCCGGGTTCGGAGCGGGACCGGGTTCGCGAGGCCGCCAATTCCGAGGCGCATCACCTCTCCGCCGCGATCCACGAATTTTTCGAGCGCCACGAGGCGAACCGCGCCGATTGGTGGCCGCTCGCGATGATCCGCGCCTCCGATCTGGGGCAGGCGGTGGCCGCGCGGGTAGCCGCCGAAGGGGGAGCGATCCTCCCGGTCACGGCCGCACTGATGCTGCGCTGCGAGGGGTTCGAGATGGTCGCGCTTCTGGCGGGTCTGGTGCGTCGCCTGACCGACCGGCGCGACTTCCGGCTGGAGATTACAGAGGACGGTCCCGGCGCGCTGATCGCGCTGGAATGGGAAGGCGCTCCGCTTCCGATCGGAGAGCTGGAGCGCTGGCTTGCCGAACCGCTCGACACCGGGCTGGAAGATGTGACCGGGCACCGGGTGCTCACCACCCATGCCGCCGAAATCTGGCCCGAGAAGCTGGGCGACACGCGTGCGCGCCTGTGTATCCCGCTCCGCGAGGCGCGCCATGTCACCAAACGCCCGAAGCCGGTGCCGCGCGCGGTGGTCTACGATTTCGACCTGCTTGCGCGCGAGCGCGTCGCCGAGATCGCCGACACGCCACTGACCGATCTGACATATGTCGTGTTCGACACCGAGACGACCGGCCTGCTGCCCACCGAGGGCGATGAGATCGTCCAGATCGCCGCTGTGCGCATCGTCAACGGGCGGCGGATCGATACCGAGGTCTTCGACACGCTCGTCGATCCCAAACGCCCGATTCCGCCCGGCTCGACCGAGGTGCATGGCATCTCGAATGCGATGGTCGAAGGCGCGCCCGACATTGCCAAGGTGGGGCGCGACTTCCATCGTTTCGCCGAGGGCGCGGTGCTGATCGCGCATAACGCGCCCTTCGACATGGAATTCCTGCATCGCAAGGAAGGCGCGATCGGAGAGCGGTTCGATCATCCGATCCTCGACACGGTGCTGCTGTCGGCGGTGGTGTTCGGGCAGTCGGAGAGCCACACGCTCGACGCGCTGACCCACAGGCTTGGCATCACCATCCCCGAGGAGGCACGCCACACCGCGATCGGCGATACGGTCGCGACGGCGGATGCTTTCCTGAAGATGCTGCCGGCGCTGCAGGCGCGGGGGTTGCGGACGTTCGGCGAATTGGTGGCGGAGCTGCGCAAGCACGGGCGGCTGCTCAAGGATCTGAACGGGTAGGGGGCTCTGCCCCCATCTCCTCCGGAGATCCCCCGGGATATTTGGGCCAAGGCGAAGTGCGGCCGCGCCCCTGATGTCAGAGAATCTCGAGAACGGTTTCCGGCGGGCGGCCGATGCGGGCCGCAGTCTCGGTCAGCACCAAGGGGCGCTCGATCAGCTTCGGGTTGGCGGTGAGCGCCGAGAGGATTTCGTTTTCGCCGGCCTCCTTGGAGAGGTCGGTATCCTTCCAGCGGATCAGGGCGGAGGCGGGCTGGCCGAGTTTCATCAGCGCGTCCTGCAGTTCGACCATGGTCGGCGGCTCTTTCTGGTAGTCGCGCACCTCAGGCGCGATCCCGCGCGCTTCGAGAAGTTTCAGCGTCTCGCGCGATTTCGAGCAGCGCGGATTGTGCCAGATCGTTACAGCCATTTGTCTCTCCCGGTGCCGATCGCCTCGGAAACGCTGGCGAAGCCGTCGCGTTCCAGAAGGGCGTCGAGGCCGCGTGCGATATCTGCAGCGAGCGAGAGGCCGGAGAACACCATCGCGGTGTAGAGCTGCACCGCCGAGGCGCCCGCGCGGATTTTCTCGTAGGCCTGCTCGGCAGAGCCCACGCCGCCAACACCGATCAGCGGCAGGGCGCCCGCAGTATGCCGCGAGAGCTGGGCCAGAACGCGGGTCGATTTCTCAAACAACGGTGCGCCGGACATGCCGCCCTGATCGGAGGGGTTGGGCGAGGTCAGCCCCTCGCGCGAAAGCGTCGTATTGGTCGCGATGATCCCGTCGATCCCGCTTTCCAGCGCGACCTCGGCGATCTCGGCCAGTTCCTCGGCGCTCAGATCGGGGGCGATTTTCAGGAATACCGGGATACGCCGCGCGAGGCCGTCGCGGGTCTCGATCACGCCTGCCAGCAGAGCCGCCAGCGCGGCTTTGCCCTGCAGGTCGCGCAGCTTCTCGGTGTTGGGCGAGGAGACGTTGACCGTTGCGAAATCGATATGCGGGCCGGCATGGGCCAGAACGGTCGCAAAATCTTTCGCGCGGTCGGCGGCGTCCTTGTTGGCGCCGAGATTGAGGCCTACCGGAATGCCCTGCGGGCGCTTTGCCAGCCGCTCTGTGATCGGCTCCATGCCCTGATTGTTGAAGCCGAAGCGATTGATCGCGGCGCGGTCGGCGGGCAGCCGCCAGAGGCGCGGAGGCAGGTTGCCTTCCTGCGCGCGCGGCGTCGCGGCGCCGACTTCGATGAAGCCGAAGCCCGCGCGCATCAGCTGCGGCACGGCCTCGGCGTTCTTGTCGAAGCCGGCCGCAAGGCCCACCGGGTTCAGAAGCGACATCCCCGCCAGATCGGTCTTCAGCCGGGGCGAAGTGATTGGGCCGGGCAGGGGTGCGAGTCCCATTCGCAGCGCGCGCAGCGACAGCCAATGCGCCTTTTCCGGGTCGATCTTGTGAAAAACCGCGAGGCCCGCACGCTCGATCAGGGTGGTCACGACATTTCCTTCGGGAAGATATGGCCCGCAGCGCCCAGGGGCAGGGCGTGGTCCCAGACGACTTCGCTGAGATTCAGCGGGCGGTAAAGATGCGGGAAGAGCTGATCGCGGCGCGAAGGTTCCCACTTCAGATCGGCGCCCATCGCGGTGGAGTCGAAGGCGACCAGCACCAGATCGGATTCGCCCGCGAAATGTTTCGCAGCCGTTTCGACGACCTGATCGGCGGTGGAGAAATGGATATAGCCGTCCGCGAGGTCGATCGGAGCGCCGAGCGTGTGCCCGGCTTCGCGAAATGCATCCCATTCGGGGCGACGGAGGATTTTGTAAATCAACATGGCTTTCCCTTGCCCGAAAACGCGCCGTCCGGTCAAGCGTGGGGCTTGTGCCGCGCGCGTGGCGGCATAGCTTTGTGCCATGTGCGGACGTATGGCCAACACTCTTCCTGTCGATGCGATGGCGCGTCTGTTCAAGGCGGTGCCCGGCAATGACGTGCCCGATGGCGAGCGGTTCAACATCTGCCCGACCCAGAGCCTGCCGGTCTGCGTCTCCGGTGAGGAGCAGCGGCAGTTGCGGGCGATGCGCTGGGGCTTCATCCCGCATTGGTACAAGACGCCGACCGACGGGCCATTGCTGATCAATGCGCGCTCGGAGACGGTGGCGGAGAAGCCCGCCTTCCGGGCGGCGATCCGGTCGCGGCGCTGCCTGATCCCGGCGGATGGCTTCTATGAATGGCATCGCGAGGGGGAGGCGAAGCTGCCTTTCTACGTTTCGCGCAGGGACGGGGCGCCGATGGTGTTCGGCGGGCTCTGGCAGGACTGGGAGAAGGGCGGCGAGTTGCTGACGACCTGCGCCATCGTGACGGTGCCGGCAGGCCCGACGCTCGCCCCGATCCATCACCGCGAGCCGCTGGTCCTCGAAGAAGCCGACTGGGCGAAATGGCTGGGCGAGGAGGGCCATGGCGCGGCGACACTGATGCAGCCCAGGCCCGAGGGCATCCTGCAGGCGTGGCGCGTGGGCCAAGAGGTGAACTCGAACCGCGCCTCCGGGGCGGGTTTACGCGAACCGTTTGCCAATCCCGCTTGAATGGCGCGGCGTGGACCGCTAAGGAGAGGCCAGAGTGCGGGTGTAGCTCAATGGTAGAGCCGCAGCCTTCCAAGCTGAAGACGTGGGTTCGATTCCCATCACCCGCTCCATTTTCCCCAAGATCACTGTGATACGCGTCTTCGAGACGAAAAAAACCGCCCGACGGACGATCGGGCGGCTTCAGACGTTCGGGATGTGCGGGGCGCGCAGTGTTGCGCTCATTTGGTCAGGATCAGCTTGCCCGCCTTGGTGATGCGCAGCGTATAGACCTGACCGTCCAGCACGATATGGGCGAGGTTGCCCTTGCCGGTCAGCACCTCCGCGTCATGGACGGGCAGGGCGTTGGCGAAGCTTTCATTGATGCTCATCTCTGGCCTCCCTCGATCCGGTCGAGCGTCGCTTCGAGCGCGCTTTGGCCCGGGGGGAAACCGCTGCACAGCGCCTCGACGATGTCGCGCAGGCTCAGCGGCGGGTCGGTATCAACATGCGTGTCGGCCCGGTATCGGGGGCCGGGGGAAGAGGGGCGTTTCATCTCCGGTCTCCATCTCGCGATATGCGGCTCGTCGGGGATCGACTGGCTGATGGAAATAACCTGAGTGAAATTATCAGAATTGTAAAGATGATTCTTTTACTAGGGAATTGCGCAGGGTGCTCTGCGCCCGCGCAGAGATAACGGGGGAACCGTTCGGAATCAGTTTGAGGGGCGGATCAGAACCACTGGCCTGGTTCGATCAGACCCAGATCCATGAGTTGCTGACTCGACCAGTTGAAGCGCTCGGAATTGACCCAAGTGAAGCTGTGCACGTCATAGGTCGAGCCGGGATTGAACTTCAGCGCCTTCGCCACCCGGAACGAGGCGGTCGCACAGGTCAGGTTATGGTGCCATGGGCAGGAATAGGTGTTGTATTCCTCGTCGTTGAACGTGTGATCGGGGCGCAGCTTCAGGCCGGGTTTGGCGCGGAACAGGGCGATCCGGTCGATCTTGCGGCGCTCGGCGGGGACGTGCTCCTCAAAACGCCAGCGCAGCCCCCCGAAGAAATCGAGCTGCCGCTCCTTCGGGTGGTCGTGGTTTTCGGGATCGAGCCGGGCGAGCGCGTAATAGCCCGCCTTGTCGAACATCGCGTTCTCGGTATCGACGCCGTTCGGATGCGCCTCCAGATCGCCGGTATAGAGGTCGATCACATAGCTCAGCATCGAGGCGCGGCGTTCTTCGGTGTGGAAGCTCAGCACCTCGCCGATCGTGCGGCTCTCGCAGAAGGGGAAGAACAGGTATTCCGCGTTGAAGCAGTAATAGAGCCAGGTGCCCCCGGGTACTGCAGCGATGATCGGGTTGATCGCGAGAGGGGCTGCGTCGCGGCGGTTCAACTCGAAATCGATGCGGTGGATTTTCGTCGGGCTGTCGGCGGCCAGATCGTCCGGCAGATCCATCGCGGCATGGCCCAGAACCAGCAACACCGGGAAGCCGAGGTCGATATGGTGGCGGATCGTGCTCTCCAACTCGACCCCGTCCTCGGCTAGGATCACGCCGACCGGACCTTTGGATAGCGCTGCGCTCTGACGGGTGAGGAAATCGATCAGCGAGGAATATTTCATGCCCGATTTAGCCCTTTCGCGGGGTCTTCGGGCGCAGGATCGGGGAAGGCCCGCATGAAATCAAGCCTTTACGTCCCGCGCCATGCGCGACCTTGCGGGAAAGGGCGGTTTGGCTGTATCAGGCCCGCTGGAAAGACGCGCGAGGATTGGCATGAGCGACGCTCCGAAAAAGCTGCATATCAAAACCTATGGCTGTCAGATGAACGTCTATGACAGCGAGCGAATGGCCGAGGCGATGGGCGCCAAGGGCTATGAGCTGACCGACGATGTGGGCGCAGCGGATATGGTGCTGCTCAACACCTGCCATATCCGCGAGAAAGCGGCCGAGAAGGTCTATTCCGATCTGGGGCGCCTGCGTCCGTTCAAGGAGGCCAAGCCCGACCTGAAGATCGGTGTCGCGGGCTGCGTCGCGCAGGCCGAGGGCGACGAGATTTTGCGGCGCTCGGATCTGGTGGATCTGGTCGTGGGCTCGCAAAGCTATCACAAGCTGCCCGAACTGGTCGCCCGCACCGACAATGGCGCGCGCCCCGTCGAGACCGAGTTTCCGCTGGAAGACAAGTTCGACCATCTGCCCGCGCGCCCCGTGCAGGCGCGCCCGACTGCGTTTCTGACCGTGCAGGAAGGTTGCGACAAATTCTGCGCCTTCTGCGTGGTGCCCTATAC
Organism: Thioclava nitratireducens; assembly: GCF_001940525.2. Taxonomy (NCBI): domain Bacteria; kingdom Pseudomonadati; phylum Pseudomonadota; class Alphaproteobacteria; order Rhodobacterales; family Paracoccaceae; genus Thioclava; species Thioclava nitratireducens. The sequence goes on along the minus strand of NZ_CP019437.1, from coordinate 3,465,209 downwards.
GCGGGGGGCCGAAGTTTCGCGCCCTGCAGAGAAAATCCTGCGGGAAGCGCAGGCGCTGGTCGAGAAAGGCGTGCGCGAGATCACGCTCTTGGGTCAGAACGTCAATGCCTATCACGGCGAGGGAGAGGGCGGTGACTGGTCGCTCGCGCGGCTCGCCCGGTCGCTCGCCAAGATCGACGGGCTGGAGCGTATCCGCTACACCACTTCGCACCCGAATGACATGGAAGACGATCTCATCGCGGCCCATGGCGACGAGCCGAAGCTGATGCCCTATCTTCATCTGCCGGTGCAATCTGGATCGGACAAGATCCTCAAGGCGATGAACCGCAAGCATACGGCGGAGAGCTATATCCGCCTGATCGAGCGTATCCGCGCCGCGCGCCCCGACATCGTGATCTCGGGCGATTTCATCGTGGGCTTCCCCGGCGAGACCGATCAGGATTTCGAGGACACGATGTCGCTGATCCGGGAGGTCAATTACGGCATGGCCTATTCGTTCAAATACTCGCCGCGCCCGGGCACGCCCGCGGCTGGCGCGAAAGGCGCGGTGCCTGCCGAGGTCGCGGACGCGCGGCTGCAAGAGCTTCAGGCGCTTCTGACCTCGCAACAGCGGGCCTGTCAGGAGAGCATGATCGGGCGCGAAGTGAACGTGCTCTTCGAGAAGCCCGGTCGTCTGGACGGCCAGTGGGTCGGCAAATCCGATTACCTGCAGGCGGTCCATGTCTCGGGCGAGGGGCTCGGTCCCGGCGTCCTGGCGAAGGTGCGGATCACCGGTACGGCGCCAAATTCGCTGGCGGGCGAGTTGATCTGAGCGCGCAACGCGTCACTGCATCAATTGAAAAGGCCGCGTCATCCGCGGCCCTTTCTTTTTGGAAGCCTTCGCCGATCAGTTCGGGCCGGGCGGATCGTTCGCGATCGCTTTCAGAAGCTCTTTGCGCAGACCTTCCGGGTTGCCCACGAGGCTCTCGTTTCTGCAGATTTGCGTCGCGAGGCCGTTCGCATCGCCGTAATCGTAGCCGAACGCCACAAGGTCATCGACGAAGCTGCCCTGCGGGTGATCCCAGATCGTCTCGCGCCAAGGGCCACGGAAGCAATCGATATGAATCTGTTGCTTGCGGGTCGGGCCGCAGACGGTCTTGTTGTTGACGTGATCGCGCCCCACCGGGCCGGTGTAGCAGCTCGTACCGGCCTGGGCGGCGCCAGCGAATGCCATACCGGTGAGCAGCGCGGCGGCGGTGATTGCAATGGTCTTCATCTTCAGAGACTCTCCTGATCGGGCAGCGGAATAACATAGGTGCTCGTGATCCTTCCGACCCGAGCACCATCTGCCCGCAGTTTGCCCAGATTGAACCCAAATTGGCGAGAGTTTGTCGATATTTGCCGGGCATGTGAAAACAATGGCAGGAAAAACATGGAGGATGTTTAGCCTTCCGCGACAGTTTTCCCGCTAAGGTTGTGTAAAGCTTGCCTTTTCCCCACGCGATTCTGCGTCTTTGACGGGCCCTCGGCGGCTTGGCGATTCGGGGTTGTCGCGCGGGGCAACCGTGCCACGGATGCTCGACCCGCTCAGCGACTTGCACACCAGATCGACCCGTCTTTGCCTAAAAAACAGGCGAAGTGACCAGACGGAACCGCGCTTGGGTTTTTTCGTTTCAGTTTGATGAAATTCGATACCTCGCCTAGGAGGGCGGGAAACCAGTGCTTGCGTGAATCCCCCAAGGCAGGCACCATATCTTTACCAAACCAGCTAGGGAGACTCTGTATTTGGGCTTCAGCGCGATCACACCCCCGCCTCGCTCTCAGGATGCTCACGAGACGCTTCTTGAGTTCCCCAACAACCGGCTGCTGATCGATCTTTGCGGTGAATTCGACCGCAATCTGGCCCAGATAGAGCACAAGCTGCAGGTTCACATCCTCCGGCGCGGCAATCAGCTGGCCGTGGTGGGCGAGCCGGAGGCGCAATCGCAGGCCGCCGCCGTGCTGCATCAGCTGTATCAGCGCTTGGAACAGAACAAGCAGATCGACGCCGAAGAGGTGGATGCCGCGCTGCGCATGGCCGATCTGGGTGGCACCGGGACCACGGTGGACGAGCAGCTCGAGATGTTCGAGGCGGGCAAGTTCGAGATTCGCACCCGCAAGAAGCAGGTCGAGCCGCGCACCGAGGCGCAGAAGGCCTATGTGAAGCACCTCTTCGAGCACGAGCTGGCCTTCGGGATCGGGCCGGCGGGCACCGGCAAGACCTATCTCGCCGTGGCTGTGGGCGTGACCATGCTGATCGGCGGGCATGTCGACAAGATCATCTTGTCGCGTCCGGCCGTCGAGGCGGGCGAGCGTCTGGGCTTCCTGCCCGGCGACATGAAGGACAAGGTCGATCCCTACATGCAGCCGCTCTACGACGCGCTGAACGACTTCCTGCCCGCCAAGCAGCTCGCGAAGCTGCTGGAAGAGAAGCGGATCGAGATCGCGCCGCTCGCCTTCATGCGCGGGCGCACGCTGTCAAACGCCTTCGTGGTGCTCGACGAGGCGCAGAACGCCTCGACCATGCAGATGAAGATGTTTCTGACCCGCCTGGGCCAAGGGTCGCGGATGGTGATTACAGGCGACCGATCGCAGGTGGACCTGCCGCGCGGGATGCCTTCGGGACTGCAGGATGCCGAGCGTATCCTCGGCCATGTCGAGGGGATAAGCTTCAACTACTTCACAGCGAAAGACGTGGTGCGTCACCCGATGGTCGCGAAGATCATCGACGCCTACGATCAGGCGGAAGGTACCTGAAGCCGGGAGGCTTTAGCGAAGAATTAGTGATTTGCCCGCGCCTCGGCGCGGGCATTTCGCTGTGTGGTGACGTGTCTGGAAATCTGACAAAGGGCCGCGCCTGCCCCTCGAGAGGGCGCTTTGTCGCGGGGGGCGTGGCGCTTTGTCTTGCAATGCCGCATGATATCCGAACGCGCGATGATATCGCCAATGCGCCGTCCCCGGGGGCCGGTCGTCCCCGCACGGGGCCAACGAAAAACGCCCGGCCATTCGGACCGGGCGTTTTCAAATTCCATCGCGAAGACCTCAGCCTTCCTTCTTGCCTTCCAGCGCCTCGATGCGGGCCTTCAGCGCGGCGTTCTCTTCGCGGGCTTTCTGCGCCATCGTGCGGACCGCGTCGAACTCCTCGCGGGTCACGAGGTCGCGGTCGGCGAGCCACCGGTCCATCCAGCTTTTCATCGCCGTCTCGGCCTCGTCCTTCGCGCCTTGGGCCACGCCCATCGCGTTGGTCATAAGCTTGGACATCTCGTCGAACATCTTGTTGGGCGGCTGCATTGGCATCCCCTTGCGGTCAATTTCTGCTTCCCTGACTATATGGGCCGCGTCGGTGCCGCTGGCAAGGTTGACTTCCCGGCCCGCGCAGGGCTTTCTCGCGGCGATTTCTGACAGGAGACCGCCTTGCTGCCTCTGGCCATTCCCTTCCCGCAATTCGATCCGGTCGCCCTTACGATCCCCGGTCTGGGCCTGCCGATCCGCTGGTATGCGCTGGCCTATATCGCGGGGCTGATCGCGGGATGGCGGATCATCGTGGCGCTGATGAAGCGCGATACGCTCTGGCCGACGAACAGCGCGCCGATGGCGCCGGGCAAGGTCGAGGACCTGCTGACGGCGGTGATCGTGGGTGTGGTGCTGGGCGGGCGGCTCGGTTTCATCCTGTTCTACGAGCCTGCATGGTATCTGGCGCATCCGCTCGACATCGTGAAAGTCTGGCAGGGCGGCATGTCTTTCCATGGCGGTTTCCTGGGCACCCTGGTCGCAGGCTGGTGGTTCGCGCGCCGTCACCACGTGCCGAAGCTGCAACTCGCCGACGCGATGGCGTTGGTGGCGCCGATCGGGCTGTTTCTCGGACGGATCGCCAACTTCATCAAGCCGGAGCTTTGGGGGCGTCCGACGGACGTGCCGTGGGGCGTGATCTTCCCCGGTGAACTGGCGCAGACCTGCCTCGGGATCGCGGGGCAGGTGGACGGGTCTTGCGCGCGCCATCCCTCGCAGCTCTACGAGGCGGGGCTCGAAGGGCTGCTGCTGGGACTGATCCTCTGGGGGCTGGTGAAGTTCGGTCGTTCGCTGAAGCGTCCCGGGCTGAGCCTCGGCGTCTTCCTGATGGGCTACGGAGCCGCGCGCGCCTTCGTGGAGCTGTTCCGGCAGGGCGATCCGCAGTTCGTGACCCTCGGCAATCCCTATGGCCACGTGATCCGCTTCACGGACGGTTGGGGGCTGACGATGGGGCAGGTGCTGTCGCTGCCGATGATCGCGGTGGGGTTGTATTTCGTGATCCGCGCGCTGCGCGCGCCGAAAGCATCGTGACCCCGCTGGGCGACATCCTTGCCGCGCAGATCGCGGCGGAGGGGCCTATGCGGCTCGACCGCTATATGAGCGTCTGCCTGCTGCATCCCGAACATGGCTATTACGCGACCCGCGATCCGTTCGGGCGCGCGGGCGATTTCATCACCGCGCCGGAGATTTCCCAGATGTTCGGCGAGATGCTGGGCCTGTGTCTGGCGCAAGCATGGCTCGATCAAGGGCGGCCTGCGCCGTTCATCTTGGCCGAGGCTGGGCCGGGGCGCGGCACGCTGATGGCCGATATGCTGCGCGCGATGAAGGCGGTGCGCGGGATGGTGGACGCGGCAGAGGTGCATCTGATCGAAGCCTCACCGACCCTGCGCGAGATTCAGAAGCAGAAGCTCGCGCCGCATCGGGTGGTGTGGCATGAGACCATCGACGCCCTGCCAGACTCCCCCCTGTTCCTCGTAGCGAACGAGTTTCTCGACGCGCTGCCGATCCGGCAGTTCCAACGGGTCGAGCAGGGCTGGGCCGAGCGGCAGATCGGATTGTCCGACGAGGGCGCGCTGACCCCCGGCCTCGCCCCGCCCACGCGTTTCGAGGCTCTGGAGCCGCGCATGGCTGACACCGTGCCGGGCAATGTGGTCGAGACCTGTGCCGCTGCGGTGAGTTTCACTGAAAGGCTCGCAGCGCGGATCGCGCGCCACGGCGGCGCGGCGTTGCTGATCGACTATGGCAACTGGCATTCCAAGGGCGACACGTTTCAGGCCCTCAAGGCGCATGAACCCGTCGATCCCTTCGCGACACCGGGTGAGGCGGACCTGACCGCCCATGTCGATTTCGAACCTCTGGCGCAGGCGGCGCAAAGGGTCGGGGCCAAGGTGTCGGCGATGACCGCGCAGGGCCTTCTGCTGGAGCGGCTGGGCATCACGGCGCGGGCGCAGCGCCTCGCGCAGGCGTTATCCGGGGCCGCGCGCGAGACCCATATCGCCGCGCATCGCCGCTTGACCCATCCCGAGGAAATGGGTCACCTGTTCCAAGCTCTCGCACTGGTGGCGCCGAATGCGCCGCTGCCGCCGGGCTTCGACCCAAACACCGACTGAGCCATTGGGGGGCACGATGTCGACGATGCTCGAAATTCTGACCTCACCCGCCTTGGGGGCGGTGAAGCACGGCTTCTTCACCCGCAAGGGCGGGGCGTCCTCGGGCATTTTCGCCGGGCTCAACTGCGGCCCCGGTTCGTCGGACCAAAGCGAGGCGGTGCGCACCAATCGGGCCCGTGCCGCAGACGCGTTGGGGGTTGAGCTGAACGCGCTGCAGGGCGTCAATCAGGTGCATTCGCCCGATGTCGCAGTGATCGAAGAAATCACCGATCCGCCGCCGCGCGCCGATGCGGCGGTGACCAAGGTGCCGGGCATCGCAATCTCGATCCTGACCGCCGACTGCCAGCCGGTGCTGTTCTCGGACCCGAAAGCGGGCGTTATCGGCGCGGCCCATGCAGGCTGGCGCGGCGCGATGGAGGGGGTGCTGGAGAACACGCTCGACGCGATGGAGCGTCTGGGCGCGCATCGCGAGGACATCACCGCGGTGATCGGGCCGTGCATCTCGGTTCATTCCTACGAGGTCGGCGAGGACTTCATGGAGCAGTTCCTGATGGAAGACATGGATTACAGCCGGTTCTTCTCGCCCGGACCCTCGGGCAAGCCGCATTTCGACCTGCCGAGCTTCTCGCTGCACCGGCTGCGCGAGGCGGGCGTCGGTGAGGCGGAATGGATGCGTCGCTGCACCTACCGGGAGCCCGAGCGCTTCTATTCCTACCGCCGCGCGACCCATGCGGGGGAGGCCGATTACGGGCGCCTGCTCTCGGCGATCCGCCTCTGATCGATCTGGGGGCGCGGGCGGCGCGCCGCCCGCACATGAGATAGCTCTGAAACAATCGGCCTTGCCGCATTCGTTCGTTTCCTTGCGCGAAAAATTCCCACTCTCGCCCCATGCTGGCCCCATTGCGCGGTCACAACAGTCCTGAACCGGATCGAAGACGATCCTGAGACGAGGGGACAACAACGTGAACAAGCAACAACCGACCCGCCGCTGGATGAAAACCGCGCTGGACTCCGCACGTAAATGCGACACGCCGATGCCGTGGGCGCGCAATGCGCGCAGCGCACAGACGCGTCGCACGGCGGCGGCCGCGCCGCGGAGGGTCGGCGCCGCACAATGATCTCCCTTCTCGCAACGCGATCGCAATTGGTCATGCGGATCGCAATGCGAAACTTGGCCGGGCGCTGCCACGCCCGGCCATTTTCATCACCCGCTTCCAGTGCCTCTGGAGGCGGGTGATTCGCTTTGAATGTGGTGAGACTGTGGCGGTTTGTGCGCGCCCGGGAAACCTGCCGTTAGGGCAGGTCTCGACTGCTCGGGGATCGTGAGACAATCGCATCAAAAATTTGACGGGGTCACCGGTTTTAGCCATGTTGTGAGCGTCTCTCTGCAACCGGTGGGGGCCGATGCAGCCGTGAGAAGACCGAAAGGCCTATCGCATGAATCTACCCCACCGGACGGCAGCGGCCGCGCTCCGTCCCGACAGTTCCGAACCGCCTCTGCCGCGCCCTTTGCGTGCGAGCCCGAATGCGCCGAAACGCGCCCTGCGCGCCTCCGCGATGACGCGCCGTTATGCCGCGTGGTGGCTGGAGGCAGATGGGTTTATCGAGGAAACCTCCCGCGTCGCCCCGGCGATTCCGTTGTTCGAGGAGGCGTTCTCTGCCTTGGCGCGCGGCGCTGTGATCGCGACCGAGGAGGGCCCCGTCTCGATTGAGGATGTGGTGCCCGGGATGCGCGTCCTGACCGCCGACGAGCGGGTTGAGACCGTCACCTGGAAAGGGTCGATGACGATGTTCCCCGCCGCGAAGGACAAGGCCGCGGGGATGATCCGCGTCACCGCCGAGGCATTCGGGCATGGTCGTCCGTCGCAGGATCTGGTGTTGGGCCCCCATGCGCGGATTTGCCTGCGCGACGCGCGGCTGCGCGCGCGTCTGGGGATCGAGGCGGCCTATGCGCCGATTGCGGCTTTCGTCGACGGGGTGAGCGTGATCGAGGTCGCGCCGATCTCGCCGGTCTCCGCCTATCATCTGGTGCTGGAGCATCACGGCTCGCTCAAGGTTGGCGGCATGGAGGTCGAGAGCTTCCACCCAGGCGAAGGCTTCGAGCGGACGATCGATCCTCGGATGGCGGAACTGTTCCTCGCGCTGTTTCCGCAGATGGACAGGCTGCGCGAGTTCGGCCCGCTCGCCGCACCGCGGCTGACCCGGTTCGAGGTGGAAGACATGCTGATCTGAGCGAGAGCCTGCAAGGGGTAAAGGCTCCGGTCGGAGTTGACGGCGCTCGTGGGGAGCCGGTCACGGAAAACGCCGCGCGTTGAGAACCTCGCGCGGCGTTTTTTGTTGCGGGCCGGGGAGGGGGCTCTGCCCCCGCGCTTGCGCGCCCCCGGGATATTTCAATCAAGGAGAAGTTCAGGCCTTCTCCATCGCCTCCAGCTCGTCGATGAAGCTTTCGATCATCGACAGGCCCTTGTCCCAGAAGGCCGGGTCGGAGGCGTCGAGGCCGAAGGGCGCGAGCAGTTCTTTGTGGTGCATCGAGCCGCCCGCTTCCAGCATCGCGAAATACTTGTCCTGGAAGCCCTCGGGCGCGGCCTCGTAGGCGGCGTAGAGCGCGTTCACCAGCCCGTCGCCGAACGCATAGGCGTAGACGTAGAAGGGCGAGTGGACGAAGTGCGGGATGTAGGACCAGAAGGTCTCGTAGCCGTCCATGAATTCGAATGCCGGGCCGAGGCTTTCGCCCTGCACAGACATCCATAGCGCGTTGATGTCCTCAGGCGTCAACTCCCCTTCGGCGCGCGCCGCATGCAGCTTGCACTCGAAATCATAGAAGGCGATCTGGCGGACGACCGTGTTGATCATGTCCTCGACCTTGCCGGCCAGAAGCGTCTTGCGCTCTTCGCGGGTCTTCGCCGCAGCGAGGAGTTTGCGGAAGGTCAGCATCTCGCCGAAGACGGAGGCCGTCTCGGCCAGCGTCAGCGGCGTGTTGGCCAGCATCTCGCCCTGTTTCGCGGCCAGCACCTGGTGAACGCCGTGGCCCAACTCATGCGCCAGCGTCATCACGTCGCGCGGTTTGCCGAGGTAGTTGAGCATAACGTAAGGGTGGACGGTCGTCACGGTCGGATGCGCGAAGGCGCCCGGTGCCTTGCCCGGCTTCACGCCCGCATCGATCCAGCCTTTCTCGAAGAAGGGCTGCGCGATATCGGCCATGCGCGGATCGAAGCCGGAATAGGCGTCGAGCACGGTGTCCTTCGCCTCGTCCCACATGATGTCGCGCGGGGCTTCGGTCGGCAGCGGCGCGTTGCGGTCCCAGATCTGCAGCTTCTCGAGGCCGAGCCATTTCGCCTTCAGCTTGTAGTAGCGATGCGACAGACGCGGGTAGGCCGCGACCACGGCGTCGCGCAGCGCCTGCACCACTTCCGGCTCCACGTCGTTCGACAGGTGGCGACCGGTCTGCGGCGTCGGCATCTTGCGCCAGCGGTCCTCGATTTCCTTTTCCTTGGCCAGCGTGTTGTGGATGCGCGAGAAGGTGCGGATGTTCTCGCCGAACACGTGCGCCAGCTCCTTCGCCGCCGCTTCGCGTTTTTCGCGATTGTGGTCGGAGAGGAGCGTCGTGGTGGCCTCGAGCGACAGTTTCTCGCCCTGCACCTCGAATTCCAGCGCCGCGGTGGTCTCGTCGAAGAGGCGGTTCCACGCGGCAGCGCCGACGACCGATTGGTCGTGGAGGAATTTCTCCAGCTCGTCGGAGAGCTGGTAGGGTTTCATCGCGCGCATGCGGTCAAACACCGGCTTGTAGCGGGCGACGCGCTCATCGGCGAAGACGGCCTCGTAGGTCGCGTCCGGGATGCGGTTGAACTCAAGGCTGAAGAAGACGAGCGGCGTGGTGTAGGAGGTGATCTTGTCCTGCGCATCGGACAGCAGCTTCACCCGTGCCGGGTCGGTCGTGTTCTGGTAATAGCGCAGGCCGACATAGGACATCACGCGGCCCGCTTTCTCGTCGATTTCCTCGTAGCGCTTGATGCAGTCTGCCATGCCCGCCGCGTCGAGATCGGCCAGCCTGCCTTCGTAATCGGCGGCGAACTCGGCGCAGGCTTTTTCCAGCCACGCCATGTCCTTGCTCAGTTCCGGCGCGTCGGGGGCGGGGTAGAGATCGCTGAGATCCCATTCGGGCAGATCGCCGAACGCCCCTGCATTGGCATTCGCGTCGAAGACGGGGCGGCGGTGTGTCAGCGTCATGGGCATCCTCATGTATGTCTGGCTCATGTATGTTTGGTTGTTTTCCAGATAGGGGCAGGGGCGCCGTCGTGACAAGGGCGCGGGCTCGCTGGGTGTTGCACAATTTTTCGGCAGATGCCGCGAAATGAGCGATCCCCGGGCGCGCCGCGTTGCTTAACTTTGGGCATCGCCTTTTACTCCTGAGGCACACGGCCTAGACTTAAATAAAAGACTAGGGGGGCATATCCGGCGCGATGACAGAGTATTTCAACGAGATGTTCGACGGCGGCAAAGTGCGTCAGCCCTATAGCGGGCTCGATGGCTGGATGCGCGAAATGCCCTCCGAGCTGCGCGCAATGAAACAGGCCGAGGCGGAGGCGCTGTTTCGCCGGATCGGGATCACCTTCGCGGTCTACGGCGAGGGCGGCGACCCGGACCGCCTGATTCCCTTCGACATGTTTCCACGCGTCTTCACGCAGGCTGAATGGCGTAAGTTGGAGCGCGGGATCAAGCAGCGCACCCGGGCGCTGAACGCCTTCCTGCTCGATGTCTACGGGCGTGGCGAGATCGTGCGGGCGGGGCGTATCCCGGCGCGGCTGGTCTATCAGAACGATGCGTTCGAGCGCGCGGTTTCGGGCTTCATCCCGCCGCGCGGCATCTACAGCCATATCGTCGGCGTCGATCTGGTGCGCACGGGGCCGGATCAGTTCTACGTGCTCGAGGACAACTGCCGCACGCCCTCGGGCGTCTCATATATGCTGGAGAACCGCGAGATCATGATGCGGATGTTCCCGCAGCTGTTCCGCGAGAACCGGATCGAACCGGTGGATGGATATTCGGACGCGCTGCGCCGCACCTTGGCCTCGGTCGCACCGGCGAAATGCGAGGGCGAGCCGACGGTCGCGATCCTGACGCCGGGCCATTTCAACTCGGCCTATTACGAGCATTCCTTCCTCGCCGACCTGATGGGCGTCGAGCTGGTGGAGGGGCCGGACCTGTTCTGCGAGGGCGGCTTTTGCTGGATGCGCACGACCGAAGGTCCGAAGAAGCTCGACGTGATCTATCGCCGGATCGACGACGCTTTCCTCGATCCGCTCTGCTTCCGCCCGGATTCGATGCTGGGCATTCCCGGCCTGATGGATGTCTACCGCTCTGGCGGTGTGACGATCTGCTCGGCACCGGGCGCGGGCGTCGCCGACGACAAGGCGATCTACACCTTCGTGCCGGAAATGGTGCGCTTCTATCTTGGCGAAGAACCACTTCTGGAAAACGTGCCGACGTGGCAATGCGCCAAGGCCGACGATTGCAAATACGTGCTCGAACATCTCGACGAGCTGGTGGTGAAAGAGGTTCACGGTTCCGGCGGTTACGGCATGCTCGTCGGGCCGAAATCGACGAAGGAGCAGATCGAGAATTTCCGCCACAAGATCGAGGACAATCCCGAGAACTACATCGCCCAGCCGACGCTCGCGCTGTCGACCACGCCGACTTTCGTGGAAGAGGGCGTGGCTCCGCGCCATGTCGATCTGCGGCCCTATTGTCTCGTCGGCGAGAAGATCGAGCTTGTCCCCGGCGGGCTGACCCGCGTCGCGCTGACTGAAGGGTCGCTCGTCGTGAACTCGTCGCAGGGCGGGGGCGTGAAAGACACCTGGGTTTTGGCGGAGTGATCGAATGCTGAGTAGAACCGCTGAAAACCTGTTCTGGGTCGCGCGCTACATGGAGCGCGCAGAGACGATGGCACGGCTTCTGGAGGTCGGCGCGCGGATCGCGCTGACGCCGTCGACCGGTCATGGCTACCGTTCCGAATGGGAGAGCCTGCTGCAAGCCTCGGGCACTGCCGATGGCTTCTCCGAGAAATACGGCGACCCGGTGCAGCGCAACATCGAGAGCTACCTGTTCTTTGATCGCGACAACCCGTCCTCGGTGATATCCTGCGTCGAGCGTGCACGGGAGAACGCGCGCATCGTGCGTACGGCGATCACCGGTCAGGTCTGGGATACGCTCAACACCGCGTTCCAGGAGATCCGCCAGATCGAGCGTCAGCCGCGCTCTGAATGGGAGATTACAGAGCTGTGCGAATGGGTGGCCCGGCAATCGGCGCTGCTGCGTGGAGCGATGGACGGCACGATGCTGCGCAATGACGGGTTCTTCTTCATGAACCTCGGTTATGCGCTGGAGCGGGCCGACAACACCGCGCGTCTGATCGACGTGAAATATTTCGTGCTGCTGCCCTCGGTGGAGATGGTGGGCTCTGGCCTCGACAATTACCAGTGGCAGGTGCTGCTGCGCGCGCTGCAATCCTATCGCGCCTTCCACTGGGCCTATGGCGGCGAGCTGACGGCGTCGAAGATCATGCATTTCCTGATCCTCAACCCGGCCAGCCCGCGCTCGCTGATATCGGCGACGCGCAAGGCGATGCACCACCTCGACAATCTCGAAAGCTTCTACGAGGTCGAGCCGGGCACCGGCCTGCCGCAGATGCGGGCCAAGGCGCTGATGACCGAGCTGAACCAGACCCAAGTCGCCGAAATTATCGAGGAAGGCCTGCACGAGTTCCTCACCCGTTTCATCGGCGAGATCGGGCAGCTTACCGCGCTCGTTCAGCAAACCTACCTGTCGGGAGATGCGCGATGATCCTCACCGTCAACCATGTCACCACCTATGATTACGACGCGCCGATGGGGGCCGCGGTGCAGTCGCTGCGCATGTTCCCCTCGCGCTTCGAGGGCCAGCGTGTCATCGAATGGGACGTCTCGGTCGAAGGCGGTCTCCGGGGCGGGTCGTTCCGCGACGGCGCCGGTGACCGTATCGAGGGCTGGTCCATCCGCCCACCGGTCGACGAGGTCGCGATCACCGTGACGGGGCAGGTCGAAACTTTCGATACCTCGGGCGTGCTGCGCGGTCACCGCGAGCTGGTGCATCCGATGGCGTACCTGCGCGAGACCGTCGCGACATGGATCGACGACAGTCTGGCGGCGCTGGCCGAAGAGGCCGTTGCAGGGGCCACGGAAAATCTCGATCGGGCGCATCGCCTCAGTGCCGCGATCTCCGAAGCGATCGCCTACAAGCCGGGCGCCACCCATTCGCACACCACAGCCGCCGAGGCGCTGGCGCAGGGCGAGGGGGTCTGTCAGGACCATGCCCATGCGCTGGTCGCGGTAGCCCGCTGTGCCGATCTGCCTGCGCGCTATGTTTCGGGCTACCTGTTCGCGGCCGATGATGGCACCCCGCACGAGGCCGCCCATGCCTGGGCCGAAATATGGATCGCGGGCATCGGCTGGATCGGCTTCGACCCGGCGAACAAATGCTGCCCGGACGAGCGCTATATCCGCCTCGGCTCCGGGCTCGATGCGCGCGAAGCCGCGCCGATCCGTGGCATCACCCAAGGCTCGGGCGAGGAGCGACTGCACGTCACAGTTGCCTTGGACCAAGTCCAGCAATAGATTGCGCGCTTGTCAGGGATCAGGGAACGAACATGACCTATTGCGTAGGCCTCTTGCTGAACGAGGGGATGGTGCTGCTGTCGGACACGCGGACCAATGGCGGGCTCGACAACATCGCGACCTATCGCAAGATGTTCACCTTCGAAGAGCCGGGCGAGCGTGTGATCGCGATCATGACCGCGGGCTCGCTCTCGGTCACGCAAACGACGCTGGCGCGGTTGCGCGAGGCAGCGGATGCGAGCGACGCGACGGGCGACAGCTCGATCATGGAAGCGCCGACGATGCTGAAAGTGGCCGAGATCATCGGCAACACGATGGCGGGCGTGCGCAAGGACATCACCAGCCGGATGGATGCCGAGCGGGTTTCGACCTCGGCCTCGATGATCGTCGCGGGGCAGCGCGCGGGCGGTGAGATGCGGATGTTCCTGATCTACCCGGAGGGCAACTTCATCGAAGCCACCGAGGACACGCCCTTCCTGCAGATCGGCGAGCATAAATACGGCAAGCCGATCCTCGATCGCGTGGTCCGTCCGGACACAAACCTGATCGATGCGCAGAAGGCGGTACTCCTTTCGATGGATTCGACGCTGCGCTCGAACCTCTCGGTGGGGATGCCGCTCGATCTGGCGGTGATCAAGAAGGACGAGTGCCGGATCTCCAGCCAGCGCCGCATCGAGGCGGGCGACAATGATTTCGCGGAAATGTCGGAAGCCTGGTCGAATGCGCTGCGCGACAGCTTCACGCAGATTCAGCTTTGACCGGGTCGCGGGCGTCCAGCCCGCCCGCCGCGTCGAACAGCGCGGTGCAGCCGTCGTAGAAGCGTTTCCGCGTTGCGGGGATTTCCATCATCAATTCGTGCTCGGCGTCGGGGATCACGTCCAGCGTGCCTTTTGGCCAACGCCCCATCCGGTCATGGACCGAGGGCGTGTGAACGATCTTCTCCGCCCCGCCCAGGCCGCAATAGCAGGGCAGGTCGGGGGAGGGCAGGGCTGCCAGCGCCTCGCATTCCAGCAGGCTCTCGGCGACCCAGTGGATCGTCGGGCCGGCCAACGTCAGTTCGGGGCGCTTCGCGGCCTGCTCGAGCAGCCAGGCCCACATCCCGGGATCGCGGGTCAGGCGGTTCGCCTCGAAACTGTCGCGGTAGACATAGGTGGTGCCGTTCATGCCGGGCGGATAGTTGTTCGCGAGGAAGCCGTCGCCCAGAAGGTTTGCCAGCACGATGCGGAACGGGTGCAGCAGCGGCGAGGTGGCGATCCCCCACATCGGCGCGGAGAAAGCCACCGCGCTGAAGCGATGGTGTTCATGCATCACCGCGCGCAGCGCGATTGCGCCGCCCATCGAATGGCCCACTATGTAATAGGGTTGCGGCAGACCGAGCTCGTCCGCAGCGTCGATCACCGCATGCAGATCCCACTGGTAATCCTGCAAGCCGCCGACATGGCCCTTCTCGGGTGCGTCGGGCAAAAGCCGGTCGGCCAAGCCTTGCCCGCGCCAGTCGATGGCGAGCATGGCATAGCCCCGGGCCGCGAATTCCGCGGCCGCAGGGCCGTATTTTTCGACATATTCGGTGCGCCCGCATCCCAGAAAGACCGTGCCGCGTGGTTGGGGCGGTGCTGGCCAATGTGCGAAGCGTATCCGCACCCCATCTTCCGCCGTCAGCCAATAGGCAGCGCCGCCCTCGGGGGCGCGCGCGATCTCTTCGAAAATCGGGGCGCGTTCCATCAGGCCAGAGCCGCACCCAGCTGCATGGCGAGGCCCATCGAGCCGTCGACCGAAAGTTTGCCGGACATGAAGGCCGCGGTCGGGTTCACGTCGCCGTTGAGCATGCCTTCGAAGGTCTCGCGATCGGCGGTCAGAACGACTTCCGCGTCGTCGTCGCCTTCACGCACGCCGTTCTCGTCGGCAATGATCGAGCCTTCGCCTTCGATCACGAATTTTGCAGTCGAAGAAAACCCATCGGGCAGTTTCGCCCGCAGCGCCTCAACGGCCTTGTCGATAACCTCGCTCATCGCGTCCTCCAATTTTGATGGCCGGGCTCTCGCATTCTCCGGCAATTGCATTACAGTCATGATTTATGTGGCAGCGATTTGACAGATACAAATGTGTCGTCACGGCATTTTGCTTTTCGGCGATGCTGGGAACAATGGCGGCATTCCCCGCTAGCGCCGAAACCGCAGGTCTGGACCCGTATTTCAAAGAGTTGGCCGATCCCAACGATCCGGGCTGGTCGCGCGCCGAGGCGGACATCCGCAGGGCGTGGTCGCGGTCTGGATCCGCAGCGATGGACCTGCTCCTGAAGCGCGGCGAAGAGGCGCTGGACGCCGGCGATACCGAGGCCGCGATCGAGCATTTCACGGCGCTCACCGATCACGCGCCCGATTTCGCCGCTGGCTGGAACGGGCGGGCGACCGCCTATTTCATGGCCGGGCTCTATGGCCCGTCGGCGGCGGATATTGCGCGTACCCTGAAGCTGGAGCCGCGACATTGGGGCGCGCTTGCAGGTCTGGGGGCGATCCTCGAGGAGATGGGCGACGACAAGCGCGCGCTTGAGGCCTATAAGAAGTCTTTTGCCTTGAATCCGCATCAACAGGATGTGAAAGACGCCATTGCGCGCCTCGACGAGGCGCATCAGGGCACGGCTCTCTGAGAGCTGGAACGGAGCTGCGATGCAAGGCGGGCGGATCACGGCCGTTCTGGGGCCGACCAATACCGGCAAAACCCATTACGCAATCGAGAGGATGCTGGCGCATCGGACCGGCGTCATCGGACTGCCGCTGCGGCTCTTGGCGCGCGAGGTCTATGACCGGATCGTCGCGCAGCGCGGCCCCTCGGTCGTGGCGCTGGTCACCGGCGAAGAACGTATCGTGCCCGAGCGGACGCAATATTGGGTCTGCACGGTCGAGGCGATGCCGACGGGGATCGGCGCTGATTTCCTTGCCATCGACGAAATCCAGCTATGTGGCGATCCCGAGCGGGGCCATGTCTTCACCGATCGGCTGCTGCATGCGCGCGGGCTGCACGAGACGCTGTTCCTCGGCTCCGAGACGATGCGCGGGGCGATCGCGGCGCTGGTGCCAAAGGTGCAGTTCACCAAGCGCGAGCGGTTTTCCGAGCTGACCTATTCCGGTTCGAAGAAAATCTCCCGGATGAAGCCGCGCTCGGCCATCGTGGGGTTTTCGGTCGAGAACACCTATGCGATCGCGGAGCTGATACGCCGCCAGAAGGGCGGCTGCGCGGTGGTGATGGGGGCGCTCTCGCCCCGCACCCGCAACGCGCAGGTCGCGATGTATCAAAATGGCGACGTCGACTATCTGGTCGCCACCGATGCGATCGGGATGGGGCTCAACCTCGATATCGACCATGTCGCGTTTTCGGCCACGTCGAAATTCGACGGGCGGCGGATGCGTCCGCTTTTCCCGCATGAACTTGCGCAGATCGCAGGTCGCGCCGGGCGCCACACCACCGATGGCACGTTCGGGGTGACCGGCGAGGCGCGGCCGCTGCAGCCCGAGGTGATCGAGGCGGTCGAGAACCACCGTTTCGCGCCGCTGCAGAGGCTGCAATGGCGCAACGCGCGGCTCGAATTCGGTACCGTGGACCGGCTGATCCAATCGCTCGACGCGCGGCCCGCCGAACGCGATGGCGGCGAATGGCTGACCAAGGGACGCGAGGCCGACGATGCGCGCGCGCTCAAGGTGCTGGCCGAGGATCCGGCGATCCGCGACCGCGTCACCAGTCCAAAGGACGTGCAGCTTCTCTGGGATGT
Source organism: Thioclava nitratireducens (assembly GCF_001940525.2). Lineage (NCBI taxonomy): Bacteria > Pseudomonadati > Pseudomonadota > Alphaproteobacteria > Rhodobacterales > Paracoccaceae > Thioclava > Thioclava nitratireducens. The sequence goes on along the minus strand of NZ_CP019437.1, from coordinate 3,448,377 downwards.
CTGTCGAATCCCCGATTTTCGTTCGATTTCCGAGGCCGGACATGCAACGCTTCTGGCGCGCATCTTCGAGTTCCTGCAATCGGGCAAGGGCGTGCCCTCGGACTGGCTCGCGCGCCAGATCGAGCGTATCGACAGGACGGGCGGCGATATCGACACGCTCTCGCGTCGTCTCGCCTTCATCCGCACATGGACCTATGTTGCGCAACGCAAAGGGTGGGTCGATGATGAAAGCCATTGGCGCGAGGCGACCCGCGCTGTAGAAGACCGCCTGTCGGACGCGCTTCATGGCGCGCTGACGCAAAGATTTGTGGACCGGCGCACCTCTGTGTTGATGCGCCGGCTCAAGCAGAAGGAGACCCTCGTGGCCGAGGTGAACGACAAGGGCGAAGTGACGGTGGAAGGCGAATTCGCGGGCCGTCTGGAAGGATTCCGGTTCAAACAGGACGAGACCGGCTCGCCAGACGAGGCGAAGATGCTTGCCCGCGCGGCGTATGAGGCGCTCGCGCCCGAGTTCAATCTGCGCGCGGACCGCTTCTACAATGCGCCCGATACGGAGATGGATTTTACCGAGCAGGGCGGCCTGATGTGGGGCGACACCGCTGTCGGCAAGCTGGTGAAGGGGCCCGATGTCCTGAAGCCGACCGTGCAGGCTTTCGTCGACGACGAGGCAGGCGCGGATGTGGCCGAGAAGGTTACGCGCCGTCTACAGCATTTCATCGACCGCAAGGTTGCCGCCCTGTTCGAGCCGCTTCTGGCGATGAGCCGCGACGAAGAGCTGACGGGTCTCGCCCGTGGCTTCGCGTTCCGCATGGTGGAATCGCTGGGTATCATCCCGCGCGAGCAGGTCGCCGCCGAGGTGAAGGATCTCGATCAGGACGCGCGCGGTTCTCTGCGTAAGCACGGTGTGCGCTTCGGCCAATACACGATCTTCATGCCCGCGCTTCTCAAGCCCGCGCCGACGCGTCTGCGCCTCGTGCTGGCCTCGCTCTGGTCGGGCGCGGATGAATTCCCCGAAAGCCCGCCTCCGGGCCTCGTGACGATCCCGAATATCGATGCGTTCGATGCCGAGACCTATCGCCTGTCGGGCTACCGCCCCTCGGGCGCGCGGGCGATCCGCATCGACATGCTCGAACGTCTCGCCGATCTGCTGCGCACGCAGGATAGCCGCGGCGGGTTCGAAGCCAATCCGGACATGCTCTCGATTACCGGCATGACGCTGGATCAGTTCGCCGATCTGATGGGCGGTCTGGGCTACAAGGCCGAGAAAGGCGAGCGCGCGAAGGTGAAAGCCGCCGATCTTGAGAAGGCCGAAGAGCAAGCCGGTGCCGAGGCCCTCAAGACCGAGCAGGCCGACGAGGCGAAAGCCGAGGCCGGCGGCGGCGAGCAGCCTGCCGAGACCCATCCCGAGGCGGAGGCTGCGGCCGAGGCCGGCGGCGACATGGTGGCAGCCGATGACGTGACCAGCGACGAGGTCGAGGTCTTCTACACCTTCACCTGGGCACCGCGTCCGCGCGGCAACCGTCCGCCGCGTCGCGATCAGGGGCAGGGTGGCAAGCCCGGTGGCGAACGTGGCGAACGCAAGGGCGGCGGCAAGCCGCATGGCAAGCGCGACGGCAAAGGCAAGAAGGGTGGCAAACCGCAAGGCGCGCGCAACTTCGAGGCTCGTCCGCCGAAGAAGGACAAGCCGGTTGATCCGGACAACCCCTTCGCGGTTCTGGCAGCCCTCAAGGACAAGAAGTAACGTCCCGCCATGGCTGACGCGCCCGAGCGCATCCGCATCGACAAATGGCTCTGGCAGGCGCGGTTCTGCAAGTCCCGCGGGCTCGCGCAGGAGCTGGTGCAGGGTGGCAAGGCGCGCGTCAACGGTCAGCGCATCGACAAGCCCGGTCGGGCGATCGGCCCGGGCGATGTGCTGACCTTGCGGCTCGGCAAGGGCGAAGACGCACGAATCTGTGTGCTGCGGGTACTGGAATGTGGCACACGGCGCGGCCCCGCGGTTGAGGCTCAGACGCTTTACACCTTGCTCGAACCGGAGGGATAGGCTGTGCGCAATGCCGCAGCGAAAAGCCGGGCCTCTCTCTTGAAAGAGGGTTCATCCCCCGCTAGGACGGGGCAGGAAGCTGTTCAATCGGGGTTTCACCAATGACCTACGTCGTCATCGATAACTGCATCAACTGCAAATATACCGACTGCGTCGAGGTCTGCCCGGTGGATTGCTTCTACGAGGGGGAGAATACGTTGGTGATCCATCCCGACGAATGCATCGATTGTGGCGTCTGCGAGCCCGAATGCCCCGCCGATGCGATCCGTCCGGATACCGAGCCGGGAATGGAATCCTGGGTCGAACTAAACCGGAAGTATTCCGAGCTCTGGCCGGTGATCACCCAGAAGAAAGATCCGATGCCGGAAGCCGAGAAATACGACGGCGAGAGTGGCAAGCTGGAGAAGTATTTCTCCGAGGCGCCTGGCGAAGGCGACTGACGGGTCGGTGATTCTGACCAATTTTCCCCGATTCTCTGGGAATTGGGGCGGTTTACGCTGCGGCATTTTGTCAAAATCCCCTGCGTAACTCTTTGAAAACGCATCATATTACATATGCGCGACAGTTACGCGCTTTGAAATTCATGCGATTCTTGCTATATTACTGTCACAAATGAGTTCGACCCCACCTTTTGCGTCGCCCGCTCGCCCGCAAAAGAGATCTCGTGACTGACTGACGAACGCGGAGCTAGAGAGCCCCGTGGGCGTCGTATGCTCGCTGGATACCGGGGTTCGTGACCGGCTGCAAGGAAACGAACCGCATGACCAAAACCAAGAAGACCGAATTCCGCCCCAACGATTTCGTCGTCTACCCGGCGCATGGCGTAGGGAAGATCATGTCCATCGAAGAACAGGAAATCGCCGGGCTCAAGCTCGAGCTTTTCGTGATCTCCTTCGAGAAGGACAAGATGACCCTCCGCGTGCCGACGCACAAGGCGACCGAAGTCGGGATGCGCAGCCTCTCCTCGCCCGACATGGTGACCAAGGCCCTCGAGACCCTCAAGGGTAAGGCCAAGGTCAAGCGGGCGATGTGGTCGCGCCGTGCGCAGGAATACGAACAGAAAATCAATTCGGGCGACCTGCTCGCGATCGCTGAAGTGGTGCGCGACCTGCACCGCAGCGACGATCAGCGCGAGCAGTCCTACTCGGAGCGCCAGCTTTATGAAGCCGCGCTCGAGCGTCTGACCCGCGAAGTGGCCGCCGTTTCGGGCACCGACGAAGAGCGTGCCGCGAAAACCGTTGACGAGGTTCTGGTCGGCCGCGCCGCCTGATCCCGACACACGCGGAACTTTTCCAACGCGAGGCTTGCGAGCCTCGCGTTTTTTCATGGGCGAAGGGCAATGGAGCCGTTGCCCGCGATCACGCTTCCGGCCCGGTCTTTTCGTTGCCCGGGGCCTCGCGATCGCTTTCGTCGCGCTCGCCGCGGCGGCGGAACTGCTCCATCATTGCGGCTTCCAGCTCTGCGTTGAGCTCCTTCGTGCGCGCGATGTACTCGGCGTTCTGTTCGACCGGCACGCCCGGCTTCCAGACCTGCGCCAGGTCGCGCACGGCGGCCCGGTCGAGCTTGAAGAACAGTTTCTCCAGCTCCGAGGCTTCGAAGGCCGACAATCCCGCGTTCTCGAGCACATACCGCCCGGCGCGCAGGGAGCTGTCGAACATCTCGCGCACGATGTCATTCGCGCCGGCTCGATACAGATCGAACACATGCGTCCGGTCGCGCGCGCGGGCGACAATGTGAAGGTCGGGCCGGATGCGGCGCGCATAGGCCACGAGCTTCGTGGTCTGTTCGCGCCCGTCGAGCGCTGCGACCAGCACCCGCGCCTGATTGATGCCGGCCGCGGCGAGCAGGTCGGGGCGCGTCGGATCCCCGAAATAGCCCTTGAAGCCGAAGGTTCGCATCAGCTGGATCGTCTTGAGATCGGCGTCCAGAACGGTCGTGCGCATGCCGGACATCGTCACCAGACGGTTCACCACCTGCCCGAAACGGCCCACGCCTGCGATGATGATCGGCTGCTGCTCGTCGATCGCGTCCGGGTCGGGGCCCGGCGGCTTGCGCAGCCTGAGGCCGATCTGCTCGTGCAGGATGAACAGCAAGGGCGTGATGAGCATCGACAGCGCGATCACCACCAGAAGCTTCTCGGCCAAGGCATTCGGCAAAATCCGTTGGCCGACCGCGAAGGAGACCAGCACGAAGCCGAATTCGCCAGCCTGCGCGAGACTCAGCGTGAACAGCGAACGATCCGGCCCGCGGATCTTGAACAGCACCGACAGCCCGTAAAGCACCGCCGATTTCAGCGCGACCAGCAGGAAGACCAGCGCGAAGATATTCGCAGGCTGCGCGGTGATGACGTCGAAATTGATGCCCGCGCCCACGGTGATGAAGAACAGGCCCATCAGCAGGCCCTTGAAGGGCTCGATATCGGATTCCATCTCGTGTTTGAACTCGCTGTCGGCCAGCACGACCCCGGCGAGAAAAGTCCCAAGCGCGGGCGAGAGACCTACGAGGTTCATCAGGCTCGCGATGCCCACCACGATCAGCAGCGCCATCGCCGTGTTCACCTCGCGCAGCCTTGCGCCTTGCACGAACCGGAACAGCGGGCGCACTAGGTAATGCCCGATCAGCACGGTGAAGGCGACCGCGGCCAGCGTGATCACCGTGACGCCCCAGGCGGGCAACGAGTCGATCACGCGCGCCACGACGTGATCGCCGTGCCCAGCCTTCGCCACCGCCCGCGCGCCGGGCAGGGCCAGAAGCGGCATCAGCGCCAGCATCGGGATTACCGCGATATCCTGCGTCAGCAGCACCGCGAAGGAGGACCGCCCGCCCGCCGTCTGCATCAGTCGCTTCTCGTTGAGAGTCTGCAACACGATCGCCGTCGAGGACAGTGACAGCGTCATCCCGATCGCGAGCGAGACACGGAAATCCTCGCCCATCGTCATCACGATCGCGGTGACGAGGATCATCGTGACCAGCACCTGCAACCCGCCGAGACCGATCAGCTTGTCGCGCATCGCCCATAGCGCACGCGGCTCCAGCTCCAGTCCGATCAGGAACAGCATCATCACCACGCCGAACTCGGCGAAATGCTGCAGGTCGGTCATCTCGGCGCCGGAGAGCCCCGTGACCGGGCCGATCAGGATGCCCGCGATCAGGTAGCCCAGCACAGAGCCAAGGCCGGCACGGGTGGCCAGCGGCACTGCGATCACCATCGCGAGCAGGTACAACGTGGCTTGAAAGAGAAAGCTTTCCATCGGCGGCTTGTTTCCTTGGGCGGTGCGCGGGAGGGGGAGGGGCGCGACGCGTCTACGTCCCAGCGTAATCCAGCGCAGACCGTGCGCAAGGGTTCAAGGTCGCGAATGATTACGCCGCGCGCGTTTAGCCCTCTTGCAGCAGCTTCAGCGTCAGGCTGCGCGACCCTTTCTTATAGGTCAGCGCATTGGAGCCGATCTGCGTCACCCGCCCGCCATCCAGCCGGTCGCCCACCCCCACTTTGACGAAGCGCCCGTTCGAGAGCCGCACGAGGGCGCGGCGGTTCGACGAGGAGCCGTAAAGCCCGATCAGGTTGATCTTGCGCAGGTTGATGACGTTCTTCTCGGTCGCTTGTCTGGCGACGGAGGCAGAGGTCGGCAGGCGCGTCGGCGCGGCAGTGGGTTCCGGCTCGTCGAGATCGGCGGGCCGCGGGTCGGGCACGGGCGTGGCGACCGGGGCGCGCGCGGCAGCGGCGGCGACCGTTTGCGCGGGCTCGGCGGCGATCGCAGCGGCAAGGGCGTTCTCGACGGAACGCGAGAAGTTACGCGGTTTCGTCGGCGGGACGGCGGAGCGCGCCACCGCCAGAGCGGTCGCGCCGGCGAAGGGATCGGCGTTCTCGGCGACGGCTTCATCTTGCGCCTGCACGGCGGCGGCGACCGACTCCTGGATCGATGCCGGACGGCGCGGTGGCCGCAGTGCCGCGAGTTCAGGGTTCGCGACCGCTGCGGATTCCGAGGCGGGCGCCTGCGTTGTGGCGAGCTTGGTCACCGCGTCGGGGCGAGCCGTCGGGCGCGTCGTCTGGAGTTCGGGATTGGGCTGAAGTGCCGGGTCGAGCGCGCCTTGATCGTTCGGATCAGCCTGCGTGGCGGGATCGGTCTCATTTGGCGCTGCGGTTGCGCCGGTGAGGTCGGCGGGCTTGTCCGCGGGACGGAATCCCGACAGCGACGGGATCGCGCCGAGCGTACCTTCCGGCGTGATCGGCTGGGTCGCGGCATAGGCCTTCGCGACGGCTTCGGGGCGGGGGCCCGGAGTGACGGCGGGCGCGCCCGCGTAAAGCGTGAAGCCGCCCGGCATTTCCACTCCGTCCTCCGTCGGCGTGACAGGCGGGGTGTCTGGGGGCTGCGTGTCGCTCTGCAGCGTATCGGCGCTCGGCGGGGCGAGCGGCGTCGCGGTGAAGGCCGGAAGCTCTGCGGGCGGCGTCGCAGGCGACGCGGTCTGCGCCTCGGTTGCGGGAGCTTCGGTCGCGTCGCTTTGTGCGGTTTCGCTGGCGGTCGCGTCGTTTGCCGCAACGTCCGTTTGCGTCTCAGCCGTGGCGTCCGGAGTCTCTGCCTGCGAATTGAGCATGGTGTCGGGGGCGGTGTCCACCGTGTCCGACGCTGTGATGTCCGAAGCGGTCGCCTGCGCGTCGGCGGGCGGCTCTGCCGCCGCCGTATCGGCAGGCTGCGTGTCAGAGGGCTGTGCGTCGGCGCCGCTCTGCGTGGGCGCCTGATCCTGCGCTGGCGCGGCGGTGTCGGGCGTGGCCGTGGTGACCGCGTCGCTTTGTTCCGACGGGGCGGGTTGCGCATCAGTCGGGGCGAGCGCCGCGACTTGCTCGTCTTGAGGAGCGGGTTGGTTGGCCTGAGCCTGAGCGTCGGATTGCGTTGCCTCGGGGGCCGCCACTTCAGGAGTGGCCGGCGCGAGTGCGGTCTGCTCTGGCGCGTCACCCGCAGCCGGGGCGGACGCTTCGGCGATGGCGTCCACCGGCGCATCGACCGGTGCGGGATCGTCCAGCAGTGTGGTCCAGAGCGCGATGATCGCCAGTACCAGCACCAGCGCGCCGGTAAGCATCAGCCCGAGATGGCGCGGCTTGCCGCCAGTCGTCGGCCGCTTGGTGCCGCCGAAAACAGTCTTGTCGCTCGTACGCTCGACGATCGGCGCCGGGGTGGCGGTGCTCGCATCCGGCCCGTCCTTCGCCTCCTCGCGCAGCAACGAGGTCGCGGATTTCGCGCCGAGCGCGGTCGTCCCGCCGATCCCCGTGCGCGCCGAGGGGGCTGTAGCCTTGCCCGCTTTCGCCCCGGTTTTCTGCGGTTCTTTCGGCGTGAAACGCGGATCGGGCTCGTCGAAATCGAGCGTGGGCGCGGTGATCTTGGCGTCGCCCGATGCGATCTTGCTGCGATCGGGCATCGGGCTGAGCCGCGTGGCCCCGCCGAGCCGCGGTGGCGTGTCGTTCACGGTCACCGTCGCCGCGTGGTCGCGGCGCGAAGCGAAGGCGGCGGCGATAACGCTGGCGTCGGATTTCGGCAGATCGTCGTCGTCCTCGTCGCTTTCGAGAGCCTCGGATTGGTCGCTCTCCGCGTCGTGCGCCACCTCCTCAGGTTTGGCATCGGCCTCCGCGGCGGTCGGCAAGGCCGGTGCGGCCGCAAGGCCAGCAGCGGCGAGGGCTGTGTCCGAGGTTTCCTCGGCACTGTCCGCCTCCGCGTCGTCGGAGAGCGCGCCCTCCGGCTCGCCCTCGGCAAATTCGACCGCATCCGCAGCCTCGGTTTCCTCGGGTGCGATTTCGCCCGCCGCCACCGCTTCGGCAGCCTTGGCGGCGGGGCTTGCCGCAGCGGGCGTGTCCTCGCTCGGCGCGCCTTGCTGCGCGTCGGGCTCGGCGCCCGCCGCATCGAGCAACTCGGAGAATTCGCCCGGCTCGTCCGGCAGCGTGAGATCAGCCTCTTCCGCCGTGGCCTCCGCTCTCGCCGACTGATCCAGCGCGCTCAATTCTGCCAGTTCGGTTTCCGAGACTGCGCTGTCGTCGGAGAGCTCCGCCATGTCGCTCTGCGCAGCGGCGGTTCCCACCTCGGCGGACTCCGTCTCCGGGGCTTCTGACGGAACGGCCTCCGCCGGTGTCTCGCTTGCCTCCTCGGACAGATCGACAGCCACGATCAGCGCGGATTTGTCGGGCTCGACATGCGCACCTTCGGGAATGTACTGCGCGACCGACGAGGTCAGCCCGAATTGCGGCTCGCCGGGGAAGTCGCCGGGTTCGGGGGCGGCCACGAAGCTGACCGGGTTGAAGCCGTTCTCCTGCGCGAAGCTCTCGGCTTCCTTCAATGTCTCGCGTGCGATCACGGCGACCTGCACGGTCTGGCCGGGGCCCGCGAAATCATAGACCAGCTCGCTGACGGGGTAGGGCGTCATGCCTTCCAGCGCCGCTTCGATCTGTTTCTTGCGCTGCGCCGGGCTGGGACCGGGCGCGTAGATCGCGGTATATAGAATCTGCGTATCCGGCAGCACGAGCTTCGAAGTGAAGCCGCGCGGAGCCTGCGCCCGGGCCTTGTCGCGCAGGGCCGCGACCTCGGCCATCGGGTCGTCCCCTTCGAGCGCGGCCTCGCCCAGAAGCGTCCAGCCCTCTTTCGCGCGGTGCACCAGAGCGATGCCATCATGCGAGAGGATCAATGCAAAATCGGGTTTCATGGGTGCTGCGCGCGCCTCGGGGCGGTCCGGTCCAAGTGTTCACATCTTGGTAAAGGAGATTCGATCTTCTGAAAAGCGCCGCGACGGGGACGGAGCGGGCATTTGCCGGTTTTCCACCGTTTCAACGGCGCAGACGCGGGAAGCGACGCAAGAAATATCGGAAATGCAATCCGCGGTCATGGATGGCGCGCCGACATCGCGGCGCGCCATCTGTGTTATCAGCTGGTTGCGGCGCTCAGCGCCTGATCGAGATCGGCGATAAGGTCGTCCGCATTCTCGATCCCGATCGACAGGCGCACCACGTTCGGCGCGGCCCCTGCGGCGATCTGCTGGGCTTCGGTCAGCTGGCGGTGCGTGGTTGAAGCCGAGTGGATGATCAGCGAGCGCGCATCGCCAAGGTTGGCGACGTGGCTGAACAGCTTGAGATTGTTCACCAGCTTCACGCAGGCGTCGTATCCGCCTTTGACCGCGACGGTGAACAGCCCGCCCGCGCCCTTCGGCGAGACGGTCTTCATACGCTCATGCCACGGCGAGCTCTCCAGCCCCGCATAGGTGACGTAATCGATGCGCGGGTCCTTTTCGAGCCATTCGGCAATCGCTTTGGCGTTGGCGTTGTGCTTGTCCATCCGCAGGCTCAGCGTCTCGATCCCCATCAGCGTGTAATGCGCGCCTTGCGGGTTCATCGTCATGCCGAGATCACGCAGGCCGACCGCGATCGAGTGAAAGGTGAAGGCCATGGGCCCCAGCGCCTCGTGGAATTTCAGCCCGTGATAGGCGGGCTCGGGTTCGCTCAGCGACGGGAACTTGCCCGAGGCGGACCAGTCGAACTTGCCGCTATCGACGACGCAGCCGCCGGTGACGGTGCCGTTGCCGGTCATGTATTTCGTCAGCGAGTGGACGACGAGGGTCGCGCCATGCTCGATCGGGCGGCACAGGTAGGGGGTGGCCAGCGTGTTGTCGACGATCAGCGGCAGGCCGACCTTGTCGGCCAGTTTCGCCACCGCCGGAAGGTCGGTGATGTAGCCGCCCGGATTCGAGATCGACTCGCAGAAGATCGCGCGGGTGTTCTCGTCCACAGCCGCTTCCAACGCGTCGAGATCGTCGAAATCGACGAAGGTGCAGGACCAGCCGAAGCGCTTGATCGTGTGGCTGAACTGGGTGATCGAGCCACCGTAGAGCCGCGTCGAGGCCACGATGTTCAGCCCCGGCCCCATCAGCGGGAAGAGCGCCATGATCTGCGCCGCATGACCCGAGGAACAGGTCACGCCGCCTGCCGCGCCTTCAAGCGCCGCGACACGTTCGGCCAGCTTCATCACCGTCGGGTTGGTCAGGCGCGAATAGATGAAGCCGACTTCCTCGAGATTGAACAGGCGCGCCGCGTGGTCGGCGTCTTTGAAGGCGTAGGATGTGGTCTGGTAGATCGGCACCTGAACCGCGCCCGTCGCGGGATCGGGATCGGCCGCGGCGTGGATTTGCAGGGTGTCGAATGCGTAGTCGGACATATCGGGGCTCCTCTTTTCTTGCCGAGACGTTAGCGGCACCGGGAGAGGCCGACAAACACATTCGTTTTCGGTGATAAGAGGCCAGAGAAGGACCGCGCGGCTCAGCGCATCCAGAGCTTCGCGCGCTTGATCCGGTTACGCAGCGCCTTCTCCTGCCGTGGCATGCCTTCCTCCGCGATGATCCCGCGCAGCTTCCGGCCCTTACCCTGATAAATCAGCTTCTTGGCAGGCTCGTAAGCCTTCAGCACTTTCTTGACCCTGTTCGGGGACGTCAGCTCTTCGACAGTCGCGATCACGGTGTCGCTCTCGCGCGCGTACATCAACGGCAGCGCGCGGTAATGACAGCTGACATCGCCGTCGAGCCCATCGAGCTCGGATCCCGGGCGCCCGCCGCCGAAGGAATGGATCACCAGCGGCAGCGCAACCTGATCGAGCCACGGATCGAGCGATTGGCAGGCCAGCTCATCCGGCGTCTCGTCGCGGATGTCGCGGGCGTAGCGCAGGAAACGGTCGCCGAACTCCGCCGGGTCGGGACCGAAGAACCAGCCTGCGTTGAAATACATGTAGCGCCGCCAGTATTCGTCCGGCTGGCTCAGATCGAGCGTCTCCTCGAACCCGTCCAGCCCGAATTTGTCGTAGAGCGACTTCCAGATGCCGGTATAGCCCGGACCGTAAAGCGGCGGCTCGGGCCAGGTTCCGGTGCGGCGCATCGAGGCTGATGGGTGGTCGAAGTCGAAACCGACCTGCGACAGCGGCCCGGTAAAAACCGTATCGGTGTCGAAGAAGACGAAGGGCATCCCCGCGGGCAGGGCGGCGAGCGCCTCGATCTTGTTGCCATGGGGGTAGGACTGGCCGAAGACCTTCGACTCGAAGGGCACGATCTCGGCGCCGACCTCTTCGAGCAGCGCCCGGACCGGACCGGAGATCCGCGTCTCCTCGGACCAGCGCGGGCCGGGTTGCGGCTCGGCGATCAGCAAGCGCCCAGCGAAGTCCGGATTGGCGGCGCGGAAACTCAATACGAACAGAATCGCTTCGAATTCCAGCCGTCCCGCCTGTGCAACACAGAAGATGTTGTAGGGTTGTGAAGTCCGGTCGTTCGCCGCCATACTGCCGCCTGTCGGAGGATTTGAGCGCAGTATAGCGAGAAAGTTCAGGGGTAAAAGGTGATACAGATAAGCAAGTTAGCCGCGTTGGCGCTGTGTGGTGTCGCATTGAGCGGCCCCGCGAACGCGCAGAATTTTACCACCGCTGCCGAAGTGCGCCCGATTCTCGGCATGACCCGCGACTCCTGGGTCGCGATCCGGGAATACGGTGGCAAGGATCTGGTCTACTTCACCCATCTTCTGGCGTGGCGCTGCGGGCTGAGCGAGATTCGCTACGGTTTCAACGGTGCGCCGCCCACCAAATCGTTCAAGATGGAGAAATGCCACGAGGGCGCAGCCCAGCCCAACGCGATCTCGGGCGACAATGTCTATGTCAGCCAACCGCAGGGCTCGGTCTCCGAGGTGCGGGTGAAGCTGATCTATGACGATGGCAGTTCGGAAGAAGCACGGTTCAGCCGCAAGGCGGTGCTGCAATAAACGGCGCAACGAATGGGCGTTATTCAACACAGCGGCCCCCCGTGGGAGCCGCGTGTCACCAGTTCCTGAAAGGGGAAGTGGTGGGTGACCCTGGAATCGAACCAGGCGTGGGTCGCCCCGGCGGAGTTACAGTCCGCTGCCGCACCTTGCAGCACGTCACCCGACGCTGGGCGGGAGATACAAAAGGGGGCGGGGGGCGTCAAGAGAGAGTTTGCCGAAAAATCGCGCTCCGGATCAGAGCTTGCCAAACGAGGTCATTCCGCGCAGGTAGGGGCCAAAGGAGACCCGCGATGAAAAAGCCAGCCTGGGTGATCGATAAGGAACGCGCCAAGCGCGCTGCGGCCGCCGAGACCGTGTGGCTCTTCGGCCTGCATGCGGTGCGCGATGCGCTGCAGAACCCGATGCGCGAGCGTCTGCGGTTGGTCTGTTCGAAGAACGCCGCCGACAAACTGGCCGAGGCGATCAAGGCGTCGGGCATGGAGCACGAGATCGTCGATGTCCGCAAGTTCGACAAGTTCGTGCCGATCTCGACCGACTCCGTCCATCAGGGCGCGGCGCTCGAGGTGAAGCCGCTCGATTGGGGCGCGCTGAAGGATGTCTGCTTCGGGGCGCGCCGTGTGGTGCTGCTCGACCGCGTCACCGATCCGCATAACGTCGGCGCCATCCTGCGCTCGGCCGAGGTGTTTGGCGCGGCCGCCGTGATCGCGCCGCATCGCCATTCCGCACCCGAGACCGGCGCACTCGCGAAAACCGCCTCCGGCGCGCTCGAGCGTCAGCCCTATCTGCGGGTGAAGAACCTCTCCGACGCGATGGAGGAGCTTCGCCAGATGGGCTTCCGGCTGATCGGGCTTGCGGGCGAGGCGAAGATGTCGCTCGAAGACGGGCTGTCCGAGGCGGGAATGGAGCCGGTGGCGCTCGTTTTGGGCGCCGAGGGACCGGGCCTGCGCGAGAAGACCCGCGAGACCTGCGACCGTCTGGTGCGAATCCCCTTCGCGGGCGAATTCGGTTCGCTCAACGTGTCGAATGCCGCCGCGGTGTCTCTTTATGCATCTGCAAGTCGGTAATGGTCACAAAATCGCGATCATGAGGGCCTGGACCTTAAAAGCGGCGGGATGCGTTCCTATCTCGATGTCTGAGGCGCAGCTTCGGAACCGCTGCGTCTCTAGTTCACTGTCCCTCGTTCCGCCACTGTTGCGCCCAGCCTTCAAGGCTTGGGCGCATTTTTCTTAGAGGGCTGCGACAAAGGAGAGGTTTCAGATGCAAGACGAGATTCGCGACATTCTGGAAAGTACCAAGGTCATCGCCGTGGTCGGCATGTCCCACAAGCCGGAGCGCCCCTCTTACGAAGTGGCGCGGTTCCTGCAATCCAAGGGGTATCGTGTGATCCCGGTCAATCCTGGGCTCGCGGGGCAGCAGCTGCTGGGCGAGACGGTCTATGCCGATCTCGGCGCGATCCCCGACGAGATCGCGGTGGATATGGTCGACGTGTTCCGCCGTTCCGAGGCGGTGCCGGAGGTCGTGGACGAGGCGCTGGCGCATCTGCCCCATCTCAAAACGATCTGGATGCAGCTTGGCGTGTCGCATGACGCTGCCGCCGAGAAAGCCCGAGGGCAGGGGGTGAAAGTCGTGATGAACCGTTGCCCGAAGATCGACTATCCCCGCGTGATGGTCGGGTAAGGCGAGGGGGGGCTCTGCCCCCTCGGCCTGACGGCCTTGCCCCCGGGATATTTCGATCAAGGAGAAGACCGGATCAGCCCTTCACGGCTTTGACGGCCTCGAGAATCGCATCGGCGATGTAATCGAGATCGGGCTGCTTGAGCCGCGCGGGCAAGCGCGTATCGCAAGCGCGCATCAGCATCTCTCGGGTTTTCGGAAGCTCCGGCACGTCGCCGAGGAACTGCCAGTTCCAGAAGGCGCGCGCATTGTCTTGGCTGAGGCCGAAGACCTGCACGCTGACGCCGCGCGCTTTCGCTTCCGATTGCATCTTGCGGGCTTCGTCATCCGACCAATCGCCCGCGAGGTTGAACTGCAGCGAATCCGGGGCGCGGGTTTCGGGCCCGAGCGGCGGCGGCACGTCGAGCCAGTCGCTCGTGTTCAGCCGCTCCGCGACATAGTCGTGGTTGGCGCGACCATCGTTCACGCGGCGCTCCACTTCCGCGATCTGCGGGCGGATGACGGCGGCGGAGAGGTTCTGCATCCGGCAATTGTATAGCGGCAGCTTGTTCTGCCAGTGATGGAAGCTGTTCTGCAGGCCGGGATGCTTCTTCCAATTATGCTCATAGGCGCCCGACATGATGATCGCGCGGGCGGCGAGCTCCGGATCGTCGGTCAGCAGGATGCCGCCTTCGCCCGCGTTGATCAGCTTGTAGGACTGGAAGGAGAGGCAGCCGATCTTGCCGATGGTGCCGATCTTCTTGCCGTTCCAGAGCGTTCCGAGCGAGTGCGCCGCGTCCTCGATCACCGGCACGTCCTTCTCGGCTGCCAGTTCCATGATCACGTCCATATCGGAGGTGTGGCCGCGCATGTGAGAGATTAGCACCGCGTCGATGCTGTCGTCGAATTTCGCGCGGAAATCGTCGAGGTCGATGCGGAAATTGGAGCCGACTTCGACCAGAATCGGGACGCAATCGGCGTGGACGATGGCGGAAGGGACGGCAGCGAAGGTGAAGGCCGGGACCAGCACGCGCGCGCCGCGCGGCAGGTCGAGCGCCTTCATCGACAGGAAGAGGGCTTGCGAGCAGGATGACACCGCCACGGCGTATTTGACGCCCATGAATTCCGCGAACTCGGCTTCCAGCTTGGCGACCGGCGCGTCTTCCGAGGTGTAGCGGAACAGGTCCCCGCTGGTCAGAAGGCGATCGATTTCGGCCCGGGCGGCCTCGGGAATGGCCTCGGCGTCGTAGCAATTCGGGGCGGTCTGTCCGTCACGCGGCATGGCAAGATATCCTGAAACTGACTTTCAGAAATACTTACACTGCAGGGGGCGAATTCTCCAGTGACCTTTTCATGACGAAACCGAGACCGGCTCAAATCCCCAGTTTGTCGCGCATCGAGAACCACGTCATCGCGGCGACCAGAAGCGGGCTGCGCAGGAGCGATCCTCCCGGGAAGCCCGGCACGTCGAGGCTGGCCATCAGGTCGAAGCGTTCGGCTTGGCCCGCGACTGCCTCGGCCATGATCTTGCCCGCCATCGTGCCCATCGCGACGCCATGGCCGGAAAAGCCGCTGGCCGAGAACGCGTTTTTCAAAGGCCGTGCGAAATAGGGCATCCGGGTGCGGGTGATGGCGAGCGTGCCGCCCCAAGCGTAGTCGATCTTTACATCGGCAAGGGAGGGGTAGACCTCCAGCATCGGCTTGCGCACGGTCTGCACGATATCGGGGAACCTGTAGCCGTAGCTCTCGCCGCCGCCGAAGAGCAGGCGGTTATCGTCAGAGAGCCGCCAGTAATTCACCACGAATTTCGTGTCCGCCACGGCGATATTCTCGCGCAGCACTTGGGCCACGCGCGGGCCCAGCGGCTCTGTCGCGACGATGAAATTGTTGATCGGCATCACATGCGAAGCCACGCGCGGGGCGAGGTTTCCAAGATAGCCATTGGCCGCGAAGATCAGATGATCGGCATCGATATGGCCATGCTCGGTCTGCACGCGCACCGGCGCGCCGGGACGGATATGATGGACGAGCGAACCCTCGTGGATTTCCACGCCGGCCTTGTCGCAAGCGAGCGCCAGGGCCTGGGCGAAGTTCAGCGGATGCAGGTGCCCTGCGCCCCGGTCGATATCGCCGCCAAGATAGGCCTCCGACGGCAGAATTGCGTGCAGCGCCTCGCGGGAGAGCGGCTCCACCTGATCGTAGCCGTAATCGCGGGCCAGTTTCTCCGCCATGTGGTGGGAATGCGCGACCTCGGATTGCGTCCGGCAGGCATGGGCGATGCCGGGGTGGAAGGTCACGTCCATCTCGTATCGTGCGATCAGGTCGCGGATCAGCGCTTTCGCGTCCCCTCCGATATCCCAAAGCCTGCGCGCCATTTCTGGGCCGTGGGCTTTCTCCAGATCGTCCTGCTCCAGCCGCTGGCCCGAGCCCACCTGCCCGCCATTGCGTCCCGACGCCCCGAAGCCTACGCGATGGGCCTCGAGCAGCCGCACAGAATAGCCCTTTTCCGCCAGATGCAGCGCCGCCGAGAGGCCGGTGAAGCCGCCGCCCACCACGCAGACATCCGCCCGGTGGCGGCCCGTCAACGCGGGCCAGCGCCGGTCGGTCAGCGCGGTCGCCGCGTAATAGCTCGGCGCGTGCTCGCCCTTGCGGTCATTGGCGAAGAGCAGGTTCATCGCATCACACGTTCATCAACAGGTGCTCGCGCTCCCACGGCGAGATCACCTGTAGGAACTCTTTGTATTCGTTGCGCTTCACGGCCTCGTAGACGGCGCAGAATTCCGGCCCCAGCACGTCGCGGATCGGGGCACTTTCCGAGAACAGATCGAGCGCATCGCCCAGATTCACCGGCACGTCTTCGGCCGACATATAGGCGTCGCCCAGGCATTCGGGCTTCGGCATCTGCTTTTCCTTGAGGCCCAGATAAGCGCAAGCGAGCGAGGCCGCGAGCCCGAGATAGGGGTTGCAGTCCATTCCCGCGAGACGGTTCTCGATCCGCCGCGCCGCTGGGCCGGAGATCGGCACGCGCAGGCCCGTCGTGCGGTTGTCACGGCCCCATTCAAGATTGATCGGGGCCGCGAAATCCGGGACGTAGCGGCGATAGCTGTTCACGTAGGGCGCCAGCAGCGCGATCACCGCGGGCAGGTGCGTCTGAAGCCCCGCGATGCAATGCAGGAAGGCCTCCGTCTCGCCGCCCTTCTCGTCCGAGAAGATGTTCTCGCCGGTCTTCGTGTCGATCACCGATTGGTGGATATGCATGGCCGAGCCCGGCTCGCCCTCGATCGGCTTCGCCATGAAGGTGGCAAAGCAATCCTGACGCAGGGCGGCCTCGCGGATCAGCCGCTTGAAGTAGAAGATCTGGTCGGCGAGTTCGACCGGGTCGCCATGGGCGAGGTTGATCTCGATCTGCCCGGCACCGCCTTCCTGCAAGATGCCGTCGATCTCGAAACCCTGAAGCTCGGCGAAGTCGTAGATATCGTCGATGACCTTGCCGTATTCATCGACCGCCGACATCGAATAGGCCTGCTTGGCGGCCGCGCGACGACCAGACCGCCCCATCGGCGGGATGATCGGCTGGTTCGGATCCACATTACGTGCAACGAGGAAGAATTCCATTTCGGGGGCGACGACCGGCACCCAGCCCTCGGCCTCGTAAAGCGAAAGCACACGCTTGAGCACGTTGCGTGGGGCGATCGGCACCGGGTTGCCCTGCTGGTCCTCGACGTCGTGGATGATCTGCAAGGTCCAGTCCGCCGTCCAGGGCGCGGCCGTCGCGGTCGAGAAATCGGGCGTCAGGATCATGTCCGGCTCGGTGAAGGCGCCCGAGGGGTTGTCAGTCCACTCGCCGGTGATCGTCTGCAGGAAGATCGAGTTCGGCAGGAAGAAGCGATCCTGGAACTTGAATTTCGACGCGGGCATCGCCTTGCCGCGCGCGACCCCTGCTATATCGGCGACAATGCATTCAACCTCGTCGAGACGCCGACCCTCGATGTAATCGCGTGCGGCTTGCGGGATGCGGTCGGTCCAGTCCTTCATGTCGCTCATCGGTCAGCTTTCCGGGTGCGCGGGCACCCTTGTCTTGAGGAAGAAATCGGCGATGCGCTCGGCGATCCGGGGCGCGCCGTTGGGCCGGCCCAGCCGCGTGCGGGCCGCCTCCATCAACTCGTCGGGCACGACGCCGCGCCCGCGTGTGTCCATCAACCCTTCCACGAATTCGTCGCGAAACTCGGGATGGGGCTGAACGGTGAAGATCGTGTCGCCATAGGTAAGCGCTGGATAGGCGCAGAAATCATTGCCCGCAATCGGTGTCGCACCCGGCGGCAGCTCGGTCACCTGATCCTGATGCCACGCGTTGAGTGCGATCACCTCGCCGCCGAAATCGTAATCCTGCGGGCCTACGGCCCAGCCGCCGGAGAATTTCTCGACCTTGCCGCCAAGCGCCTGCGCGATGATTTGGTGGCCGAAACAGATGCCAACCATCGGCACCTTCTCGGCATGGGCGTCGCGGATGAACGTCTCGAGTGGCTTGATGAAGGGATGATCCTCGTAGGCGCCGTGACGGGAGCCGGTGATCAGCCAGCCGTCGCATTCATGCACGTCTTTCGGGAAGTGCATATGCTCGACGTCGTAGCGTTGGAATTCGAGGCCGCGCCCGGCGAGCA
Organism: Thioclava nitratireducens; assembly: GCF_001940525.2. NCBI lineage: Bacteria > Pseudomonadati > Pseudomonadota > Alphaproteobacteria > Rhodobacterales > Paracoccaceae > Thioclava > Thioclava nitratireducens. The sequence continues at coordinate 3,430,256 of NZ_CP019437.1, read as the reverse complement.
GGGCTTCGAACATGTCGGGATAATCGCCCGCCTTGTCGCGCAGAACGTCGGGGGATTGGCCGGTTTGGAGAATGCCGATACGCATGGGAGGTCCGCTCGTAAGCTCTTGTTGACGAAGCGTAGTGCGGGCCGTGAGCGGCGGCAAGGGGGGCGCGGCTGGTTCGCCGGATCGCGACCGGAAGGCGCGAAGGGGGGCTCCGCCCCCGGCGCGTGCGCGCCTCCCCCGCGATATTTCCATCAAGAGGAAGATCCGTTTCGGCTTGGGCGAAATATCCCGGGGGGAGGGCGATAGCCCGAGGGGGCAGCGCCCCCTCTTCCTTTGGTTTTGTCGCTCTCCGGCGACCGGGGGCAGAGCCCCCGTTCTCGACGCTTAACGCGAGCGGATCATTCCCATGATCTCGAGCGTCTGGCCCAGGATCGGCTGCGCGATCTCGTCGGCCCGGTTTGCGCCATCGCCCAGGATATTGTCGATCTCGCAAGGGTCGTTCATCAGCCGGGTCATCTCGTCCGAGATCGGGGCGAGCTTCGCGACTGCGAGCTCCGCCAGCGCCGGTTTGAACTTGCCGAAGCCCTCGCCGCCATATTCGCCCAGCACTTGGGTCGGCGTCATGTCGGCCAGCGCGGCGTAGATGTTCACGAGGTTGCGCGCCTCGGCTCGGTCCTTGAGCCCCTCGATCTCGGAGGGCAGGGGCTCGGGGTCGGTCACGGCCTTGCGAATCTTCTTGGCGATCGTGTCGGCATCGTCGGTCAGGTTGATGCGGCTCGCGTCCGAGGGGTCGGATTTCGACATCTTCTTGGTGCCGTCGCGCAGGGACATCACCCGGGTAGCGGCGCCTTCGATCAGCGGCTCGGGGGAGGGAAAGAACTCGGTCCCGTAGTCGTGGTTGAACTTGGCCGCAATGTCGCGGGTCAATTCGACGTGCTGCTTCTGATCCTCGCCCACCGGCACCATCGTCGCGTGATATAGCAGGATGTCGGCGGCCATCAGGGCGGGATAGGCATAGAGGCCCAGCGAGGCCTTCTCGGCATTCTTGCCCGCCTTGTCCTTGAACTGGGTCATCCGGTTCATCCAGCCCAGACGCGCGACGCAGTTCAGCGCCCAGGCCAGTTCGGCATGGGCCGACACTTGCGATTGGTTGAACAGGATCGAGCGTTTCGGGTCGACGCCCGAGGCGATGAAGGCGGCAGCTGCCTCGCGGGTGTTGCGGCGCAGCGCCTCGGGCTCTTGCCAGACCGTGATCGCGTGTAGGTCGACGAGGCAGTAGATCGTCTCGATTCCTTCGTCCTGCTTCTGGGCGAAGCGCTTGAGCGCGCCCAGATAGTTGCCCAGCGTAAGCCCGCCCGAGGGCTGGATGCCGGAGAAGATCCGCGGTTTGAAATTGGCGTTGAGGGGTTGCGCTTGCTCGCTCATCTGATGCTCCTGATCTGCGGGGGGTGGAAGCCCGCCATTGAGGATCTCCCGGGGTGGAAATCCGCTCTCCGCTCGCTTATCGCTAAAGCGCAAAGGGCGCAACTGAGCCCGCGAGCAGGAGACCATTAATGCGCGACGGCTATGACGAACACCCGATGAACCCGCTGCCGCCAGTGGTCTGGCTTCTGGCGCTGCCGATCATCGCGACGGAGCTGTTCTTCGCGATGGGCCAGTCGGGGCTGATCGGCGGGGCGCAGGCGGCGGGCTGGCGGCTCGACGCGCTGCAGAAATTCGCCTTCTCGCCGCAGGTGATGCGCGCGATGGTCCAGACCGGGCAATATCCGCCGGAGCAGATGATGCGAATTCTGACCTATCCGTTCGTCAACGCTTCGGTGACTCAGGCGATCTTCGTGCTCGTGTTCCTCTTGGCGCTGGGCAAGATGGTGGGCGAGGTGTTCTCGGGCCTCGCCGTGGCGATCGTCTTCTTCGGGGCGACGATCCTTGGCGCGCTTGTCTATGCGGCGCTGCCCTTTACGCAGATCGGGCTCTATGGCGGCTATCCCGGCGATTACGGGCTGATCGGGGCGTTCACATGGATTCTGTGGACGCGACTGGGGCAGGAAAATGCGAACCAGTTCCGGGCCTTCTCGTTGATCGGCGCACTGATGGGCATTCAGCTGCTGTTTGCGATGATCTTCGGCGCGCGGCCCGACTGGATCGCGGATATCGTCGGGTTCGTGGCAGGCTTCGTGCTGAGCTTCTTCGTGGCGCCCGGCGGAATGCAGCGGACGTTGCAGCGGCTGCGGCGTCGGTGAGCCTTCCTGGCCAGGGGCGACTAGCCCCGGGCCGCGCCCGACCCTCCCACCGGGAGGGCGCATTGGCGAAGTCGGCGCAGGCATTAGCGGCCGTCGGGCATGAGAGATAAAGCGCCCAGCGAGAGACGGATTAAAGTGCCACCCAAGGGTCGGGCGCGGCCCTTACGCCCCGCCCGGACCGCGCCGCATCGCACCTTTCAGATCGGCCATATGCATCGCACCGATCGCGATGGCCGTGCCGAAATAGACGACCATCCCGAACAGCACGAGCCCCAGTAGCGCCAGCGCACGTAGGCCCGGCACGGCGAATGCGCCCGGCACCGCCCAGGTCACCGCCCAGATCGCAGCGCCCATCACCAGCGCCGCGATCACGATGCGGGGCAGGCGGCGGTAGAAACGGTGATCGAAGCTCGCGGCTTCCCCCATCGGGCGTGCGCCGAGCCAAAGCTGCGCGACCATCGCCCAGGCGGCGAGCGTCGTTCCGACGGCCGCCGCAAGGTAGCCGATCACGAAGGACAGCCCGATCGCCAACACCGCATTCACCACCATCGCGACGAGCGCGTAGTTGAACGGCGTGCGCGTGTTCTCGCGGGCGAAATACAAGGGCTGCAGAACCTTTTGCAGCACGAAGGCGGGCAGGCCGAGGCCGTAGATCGCGGTGGCCCAGGCCGTGGCAATGGTGTCCTCGTGGATGAACTGGCCGCGCTCGAACAGGACCGAGACGATGGGCTGGGCTGCCACCAGCAGCGCTACGGCGGGGCCGACGGTGAAGAGGAGCGCGAACTCTCCCGCACGCGAAAAGGAATAGCGGCTGCCGGCCGTGTCGCCGCCGCGCAAGCGACGAGACAGGTCGGGCAGCAGAACCACGCCGATCGCGATGCCCACGACGCCCAGCGGCAACTGATAGAGCCGATCGGCATAGTTCAGCCACGCGATCGCGCCGTCGAAATGCGAGGCGACCTGACGGCCCACCAGCAGGTTCACCTGCACCACGCCGCCCGCGAGCATCGCTGGGATCGCGATCCGAACGAGGCGTTTCATGTCGGGAGAGAGGCGCGGGCGTTTCGGCACGATCTTGTAGCCCGCCCGCCATGCCGCGGCCCAGACCAGCGCCAGTTGCGCCACGCCCGCGACGGGCACGGCCCAGGCCAGCGCATCGCCCACCGGCCAGCCGGCCTGATCGGCCATCAGCATCGCGATGACGAAGGTGACGTTCAGCAGCACGGGTGCCGCGGCGGCAGCGGCGAAGTGACCGGCGGCGTTCAGCACGCCCGACAGAAGCGCGCTGAGCGAGATGAAGAGGATGTAGGGGAAGGCGATCCGGCCATAGCTCGTGGCGATGGCGAACCGCTCATCGCCCGCGAAGCCCGAGGCCATCGCCAGCACCAGCCACGGCATTGCCGCCGAAGCCACCAGTGTCAGCACGATCAGCACCGAGGCCAAGCCGCCCATTGCCTCGCGCGCGAAGCCCTGCGCGTCCTCGCCGCCCTCCAGCTTCTTCGAGAAGATCGGGATGAAGGCGGTGTTGAACGCGCCTTCCGCGAAGAAACGGCGAAACAGGTTCGGTAGCGAGAAGGCCACGAGGAAGGCCTCCGCCACCGGGCCTGCACCGAGATAGGCCGCGATCATCATGTCGCGCGCAAAGCCGAGGATGCGGCTCGCCATGGTCCAGCCGCCCACCGTGAGGAAGCCGCGCACCAGCCGGATTGGTTTCATATTAGTTGCCCGCCCGTTTCGCGCCCGAGGCAATCGCGTCCATCAGCTTCTTCTCGAGAGCTTCCTGGCGCGATTTGGAATGGAGTTTCAGGCCGAACATGTCTTTCACGTAGAAGCTGTCCACGACCTGCGCGCCATAGGTGGCGATCACCGCCGAGGAGATCGAGATATTGTTCGATGCCAGCGCCCGGGTCAGGTCGTAGAGAAGGCCGGGCCGGTCGCGGGTATCGACTTCGATGATCGTGTAGATATCCGATCCCTCGTTGTCGATGGTGATATGGGTCGGGAACTTGAATTCGCGCTCACGCTTCTTGAGCTTGTCGCGATCCTTGAGCGCCTCGCGGGCGACGACCTCGCCTTTCAGCGTCTTCTCGATCATCCCGCGCAGGCGGGTCAGTTTCGAGGCCTCGTAGGGATGGCCCTCGGCATCCTGAACCCAGAAGACGGCGGTCGCGTAGCCGTCCTTCGAGGTATAGGTGCGCGCATCGACCACGTTCGCGCCGACCAGCGCCAGCGCGCCGGAGAGCCGGGAGAAGATGCCGGGGTGATCGGCGAGAGCGAAGCTGACGCGGGTCGCGTCGTGATCGTCATCGGGATGCAGGTCGATACGGATCTCGTTATCGCCCAGATCGCGCAGCAGCCGCGCGAAGATCTCGTGATTGACCGTGGCGAGCGCCTGCCAGTAGGGCGGGTAATGGCGGGCGAGCTCGGCGCGGATGCGGGTCTTGTCCCAGTCGTCCTGCGCCTCCAGCACTTCGCGCAGGGCACGTTTGGCCTCGTCGGTACGCTGCTCGCGATTGACCGCTTCCAGCCCGTGCTCCAACGCCATCGCGGTCTCGGAATGCAGCTTGCGCAGCAGCGTCGCTTTCCAGTTGTTCCACACGTTCGGGCCGACGCCGCGAATGTCACAGACCGTCAGCACCGTCAGCAGGTCGAGTCGCTTGCGCGACTTCACGCGCTTGGCGAAATCGCGGATCGTGCGCGGGTCCGACAGGTCGCGTTTCTGCGCCACGTCGGACATCAGAAGGTGATGGCGCACCAGCCATTCGACGGTGTCGCATTCCTCTGGGTTCAACCCCAGCCGCGGCGCTACCTTGCGGGCGATCTTCGCGCCGAGGATCGAGTGATCTTCGGGGCGTCCCTTGCCGATGTCATGCACCAGCAGCGCGACATAGAGAACCTTGCGATTGATGCCTTCTTCGAGAATATGCGACGAGAGCGGCAGATCCTCCACCAGCTCCTTGCGCTCGATCTGTGCCAGCGTCGAGACGACCTGTATCGTGTGCTCATCCACGGTGTAGCTGTGATACATGTTGAACTGCATCATCGCGACAATCGGCTCGAATTCGGGGATGAAGGCGGCCAGCACGCCCAGCTCGTTCATCCGGCGCAGCGCGCGTTCCGGGTTGCCGTGCTTCAGGAGCAGATCGAGGAAAATACGCTGCGCCTCGCGATTGGTGCGCACCTTGTCGTCGATCAGGTCTAGATTGGCCGAGACGAGCCGCATCGCGTCAGGGTGGATCAGCATCCCCGAGCGCAGCCCCTCTTCGAAGAGGCGCAGCAGGTTGACCGGATCGGAGAGGAAGGCCTTCTCGTCGGCCACGTTGATGCGTCCGTTCTCTTCGCAATAGGGGGCCTTCAGCTTGCGTCGCCGGCGGAAAATCCGCGTCAGCATCGGCGCGCTTTTGACGTGCTGCGCTTCGAGCTTGGTCAGGAAGATGCGGGTCACGTCGCCCACGGCGGTCGCGTGGCGGAAGTAATCCTGCATGAAGACCTCTACCGCGCGGCGGCCCGCCAGATCGCGATAGCCCATGCGCTCGGCCACCTCGACCTGCATGTCGAAGGTCAGCTGATCCGAAGCGCGGCCGGAGATCAGATGCAGGTGACAACGCACCGCCCAGAGGTAATTCTCGGCCTCGTGGAAGGTCTCGTATTCCTCGGGCGAAAATGCCCCGATCTCCATCAATTCGCGGGCGCGGCCCACATGATGGATGTATTTGCCGATCCAGTAGAGGGTCTGCAGGTCGCGCAGGCCCCCCTTGCCCTCTTTCACGTTCGGTTCGAGCACGTAGCGCTGCCCGCCCTGCCGGCGGTGGCGTTGCGAGCGTTCCTCAAGCTTGGCCTCGATGAACTCGGCCTCGGTCCCCTCGAAAAGGTCGTGGTGAAGGCGCAGCGACAGCGCCTCGGCCAGCTTATCGTCGCCGCCGACGCAGCGATGCTCCAGAAGTGCGGTGCGGATCGTGATGTCCTCGCGCCCGAGCCGGATGCAATCGTCGAGCGTCCGAGACGAATGACCGACCTTCAGCTTCAGATCCCAGAGCATGTAGAGCATCGACTCGATGACGCTCTCGGCCCAGGGGGTGACCTTGTAAGGGGTGAGGAAGAGCAGATCGACATCGGAATGTGGCGCCATCTCGGCGCGGCCATAGCCGCCCACGGCGAGCACCGCGAAACGCTCTGCCTCGGTGCGGATGCCGCTTGGATGCAGACGCGTCGTCGCGATGCGCAGCACCGACCGGACGATCCCGTCCGTCATCTGGGCATAGGCTTCGACCGTGTCGCGCGCCGCGCGCGGGTGCCTCTCGAAATCAGCCTCGATCGCAGCGGTGGCGGCGCGGCGCTCCTCGGTGAGGAAGTTCACCGTCGCGGTCCGGATGTCCTTGGGATCGCTTGCACCGGAGGTTGCGGCGTCGAGCGCGTCGAACAGACGCTGCTGATCCAGAAGGAGGGGCGCCCCGGTCGATGCCGGGGCGGTTTCTGTCATGCTGGTCACTGCGCGATCTCGTCCCTTTGCGGGCCCTTTCCTGTAGCGGCGCTCCGGATCAGAAGCCGAAACCGCCGAAGTTGCGCGGCGCCGGATCGATCACGACCGCCTGCCCGTTGCGGACCTGAGCTACGGCGAGTGCGCGCTCGTTGGTGCCGTCGGGCAGGAGCCGGAAGACGCCGTTGACGCCCACGAAGCCCGAACGCTGGGTCAGGCCCTGCTTGGTCAGCGCGTTCGGATTGCCCGATTTCACCAGCGCGCCGATCGCCGCGACCCCGTCATAGGCGAGGCCCGCGATCGGGTGGGGCGCTTGCCCGTAAGCGGCGGTGTAGCGCGACACGAACTGCTGTTGCAGCGCCGGGTCGGGCTCGGCGAACCATCCACCTTGGGTGCCCGGAAGCGACAGGGTCGCCGGCGGGATATCCCAACGGGTCAGGCCGATATATTGCGTGGTCTGCGGGGTCACTCCCTGCTCGCCCATCAGCTGCGTGAGCAGCGGGAGCGCGCCTGCGGTATCGGCGGTCAGGAACAGCGCATCGACGTCGCCGGACTTCACGCGGCTTGCGATCTGCGGCGTCGCATCGACCACGCCCTGCTGCGAGAACGGGTAGGAGGCCACGCCCGCGAGCGAAGCGCCCGACCGTGCGATCGCCGTCTGGATCGCCTGCGCGCCGATTTCGCCTGCCGTGGTCTGCTCATGCACGACCATGATCCGCTGCTTGCCCTGACGCGCGGCGAAGCTCACGAGGCGGTTGGCGGTGTTCTGGAAGGTCGGGCCGAGCACGAAGACATTGCCGCCCGCGACGTTGGTATTGTTCGAAAACGCAAGCACGTTGATGTTGCGCGAGGCCACCGCAAGACCCGCCGCATTCGCCGATTGCGCATAGACGGGGCCGAGGATGACCTTCGCGCCCTCGTCGGCAGCCTTGGTCGCCATCGCGGCGGCCTGCTGCGGATTGCCCGCGGTGTTGTAGACCTGCAGGTCAATGCGGGTGCCCTTCAGGTCCTGGATCGCGAGATTGGCCGCATTCTGCAGAGCCCGTGCGAGAGTCTCATCGCCCGCATTTCCCGACCCCGACGGGACGAGAAGCGCGACCTTGACAGGTGCGCTGCTGTCGATCTTCTGGCCGGAATTGCCCATCGGCCCCGGCTGACAGGCCGCGAGCCAGACCAGAGCAAGGAGGGCTGCGATTCGCGCAGCGAGGGCGCGGGGGTTACGAATGAGATTAAACATGATACGTCCTTTTGGGCGTTGGCGTCCGGTCCGGGCACTGAAGCAAAGCCTGCGAACCGCGATCGGATGACGCGATCGAGACTACGCACAAGCAGGCGTGAAGTAAACGATCCACACAAGTGATGAGGCGGGCGATGGGCGAGGGTGTTGTATCTGATGCAAACGCGCAAAATGGCGGAACCAAGAGGGTGCCTGCGCCGTTAAGCCCGGGGCTTCATTTCATCGCCACGCCGATCGGAGCGGCCCGCGACATCACGCTGCGCGCCCTAGATATGTTGCGCGCCGCCGATGTTCTGGCGGCCGAGGATACCCGCAGCCTGCGGCACCTGATGGAGATTCACGGAGTACCGCTCAACGGGCGCCAGGTGCTCGCCTATCATGACCATAACGGTGCCGCGATGCGGCCGAAAATCCTTGCCGCGCTCGAGGCCGGGAAGTCGGTGGTTTATGCCTCCGAAGCGGGCACGCCGCTGGTCGCCGACCCCGGCTATCAGCTCGGCCGCGCGGTGATCGAGGCCGGGCTGCCGCTCTACAGTGCGCCGGGCCCCTCAGCGGTGCTGACGGCGCTGACGCTCTCGGGCTTGCCGACGGATCGCTTCCTCTTCGCCGGGTTCGCGCCGAACAGTAAAGGCGCGCGGCGGAATTGGCTCGCCGAGTTCAAGGAAATTCCCGCGACACTGGTTTTTTATGAAAGCCCCAAACGCATTAGGGAAATGTTAGCTGACGCGGCCCATAGTCTGGGAAAGGAGAGACAAGCGGCGCTGTGCCGGGAACTGACGAAGCGGTTCGAAGAGGTGCGCCGGGGCACGCTGGAAGAACTTGCGGCAGGCGTGGCTGATGCGCCGATCAAGGGAGAGATCGTGGTGGTGGTCGACAGGCCGCACGCGGTCGAAGTCGATGATGCGGAACTGGAGCGCCGGTTGAGCGCCGCGCTCGAGCGGGAGTCGCTTCGCGATGCGGTCGATGCCGTCGTGGGCGCGACCGGTTTGCCGCGACGCAAGGTCTATCAGGCCGCTCTGGCTATGGAGAAGAAGAAATGAGTGGATCGCTGTCGTATCATTCGGGTCTCGCCGCCGAAGAACAGGTGATGCTGCATTACGAGAGAGAAGGCCGCGCGGTGTCGGAACATCGCTGGCGCGGCAAATATGGCGGCGAGATCGATTTGATCGCGCGCGAGGGCGACACCTTGATCTTCATCGAAGTGAAGAAATCGCGGAGCCATGCCCGTGCTGCCGAACGTCTTTCGCAACGTCAGATGCGCCGAATCTGCGTTTCGGTCGAAGAATACCTGATGCGCCATCCGGCTCCGGCCAACTGCAATCGCAAGGTTCGGTTCGATCTCGCGCTGGTCAATGAGATCGGGGAGATCAAGGTTCTGGAGAACGCCTATTTCGGAATGTGACCGGCCGATGGGTTGAGGTTGCATCCGGGCGCGCCACATTGCATCAAGATTGCACTGAAACAGGGGGCGCGGATGGGTTTGAAAGTTGCGATCCAGATGGATCCGATCGAAGCGGTCAATATCGAGGCTGACAGCACGTTTCGGATCGCCGAAGAAGCGCAGGCTCGTGGACATGAGCTGTTCTATTACACGCCGGGCCGTCTGATTTATCGCGAGGGTCGCGTTTATGCACGTGGTTGGCCGCTCACGGTGCGCCGCGAGAAGGGCAATCACTTCTCGTTGGGCGAAGAGGCCGAGATCGATCTGGGGGATTGGGACGTCGTCTGGCTACGGCAGGATCCACCCTTTGACATGGGTTACATCACCACGACGCATCTGCTGGATCGGATTCATCCCGAGACGCTTGTGGTGAACGATCCTTTCTGGGTTCGCAATTCGCCCGAGAAGCTACTCGTTCTCGACTTCCCCGACCTGACGCCGCCGACATTGATTGCGCGCGACCTCGAGGCCATCCGGGCCTTCAAGGCCGAGCATGGCGATATCATCCTCAAGCCGCTTTATGGCAACGGGGGGGCGGGGGTGTTTCGGCTCGATCCGAACGACCGCAACCTGTCGTCGCTGCATGAGCTTTTCATCGGCATCAACAACGAGCCGTTGATCGCGCAGAAATTCCTGCCCGCGGTGTCGAAGGGCGACAAGCGGATCATTCTTGTCGATGGCGAGCCCGTGGGCGCGATCAATCGGGTGCCTGCGGAAGGTGAGACGCGGTCGAACATGCATGTCGGCGGCCGGCCCGAAAAGGTCGAGCTGACCGCGCGCGATCGAGAAATCTGTGCGCGGATCGGTCCGCATCTGCGCGAGAAGGGTCAGATTTTCGTCGGAATCGATGTGATCGGCGATTGGCTGACCGAAATCAACGTGACTTCGCCCACCGGAATTCAGGAGCTCGAACGGTTCGACGGCGTGAATATCACCGCCCGGATCTGGGAGGCGATCGAAGCGAAACGGAGCTGATATGTCGATCCGTCTGGTTTTACTCAATCTCTGGCTGCGCGCTTTCGCAAAACCGATGGTGCGCAGGTTCCACGGCCCTGCGCAAATGCGGCGCGGGACCGAGAGATTGGCCAGTTGGATCGTGCGCGAGCCCACGGAGATATGTCGTCTGCAAATCAGGCTGGCCGGGCGTGATGCGCTGTCGTTGCGCGCGGGACAATGCGTGGCCGGGCGCGTCATTCTCTATCTTCACGGCGGTGGTTACGTCACCGGCTCCCCTTGGATGTATCGCGGTCTCACCGGGCGCTTGGCGAAGCTGAGCGGCCTCGAGGTGATCGTGCCGGATTACCGCCTCGCGCCCGAAGCGCCGGTGGGCGCCGCGCTCGAGGATGCGACGGCGGCTTTCGACGCGCTTGTTGAAACCGGGTATGATCCTAGCGCGATCGTGCTCGCAGGCGACAGCGCGGGGGGCGGCTTGGCGGTGGCGCTTCTCAGCGCCCTGTGCCAGCGCGGCACGCCGCCTGCCGGGGTGATCGCTTTGTCCCCCTGGACGGATTTGACCTGTTCGGGCGAGAGCCTCCGCCTCAACGCTTCTAAAGATGCAATGCTGCCGGTCGAGCGTCTTGGCGACACCTGCGAAATGGTTCTGCGCGGCCATGACCCGACCGATCCGCGCTTCTCGCCGCTTTTCGCGGAATTTCCCGATCCGCCACCGGTGCTGATCCAGCATTCGATGGCCGAAATCCTGTGTGACGACTCGCTGCGCGTGGCCGAAAGGCTGCGCGATTTCGGTACGGATGTCACCGTGCAGAGCTGGCCCGACACGCCGCATGTCTGGCATTTCTTCGACGGTCGGATTCCCGAGGCGCGCGAGGCGCTGGAAGACGCGGCCGCCGCGGCGCGCAAGATGCTCAACCTGCCACAGCGCTGAGGCGATAGCTCAACGCCTCCGCGATATGTGGCTTGCGCACCTTATCGGCGTGATCGAGATCGGCGATCGTGCGTGCGACCCGCAAGACGCGGTGGTAGCCGCGCGCCGAGAGCTCGACCCGTTCCGCCATCCGCGCCAGAAGATCGCGTCCCTCGGTATCCGGCGTTGCGATATCTTCGAGCAACCGTCCTTCGACTTCGGCGTTGACGCGGATTTCCGGGTGATCCGCGAAGCGTTGGGCCTGCCGCTCGCGTGCGTCAGCGACGCGCGCCGCCACTTCTGTGGAGCTGTCGCCGGTGGCGGGCAGGTCGAGATCGGCATAGCGCACCGGGGGCACCTCGATGCGCAGATCGAACCGATCCATCAGCGGTCCTGAAATTCGGCCCAGATAGTCGTCACCACAGCCGGGAGCGCGGGGGCATGCGCGTTCGGCATCGCCGAGATAGCCGCATTTGCAGGGGTTCGCGGCGGCGATCAACAGGAAGCGGCAGGGGTAGCGCGTATGGGCGTTGGCGCGCGAGACGACGACTTCTCCGGTCTCGATCGGTTGGCGCAGAGTCTCCAGCACGGCGCGGGGGAATTCGGGGAACTCGTCCATGAACAGGACGCCGTTATGGGCGAGGCTGACCTCGCCGGGGCGTGCGCCGCGCCCGCCTCCGATCATCGCCGCCATCGACGCGGTATGGTGCGGTTCGCGGAAGGGGCGGGTGCGCGAGATGCCGCCCTCGGCCAGCAGGCCCGAAAGCGACTGGATCATCGAGGTTTCCAGCATCTCCTCGGGGCGCATCTCGGGCAGGATAGAGGCCAGCCGCGCGGCCAGCATGGATTTGCCCGAGCCGGGCGTGCCGATCATCATCAGGTGATGGCGTCCGGCAGCGGCGATTTCCAGCGCGCGTTTCGCCCGCTCCTGACCCTTCACGTCACGCAGGTCGCGTGGATGCGCGATCGCTTCGATCAGACCCGGTCGCGCAGGCTCCAGCGGGAGGCGACCGCTGAGATGGTCGATTGCGCCGCCGAGCGTCTCCGGCGCCGTTACATCGGTCGCGCCGACCCAGGCGGCCTCTGCGCCGGAGCCTTTCGGGCAGATCAGCCCCTTGTCCGCTGCGGCAGCCGCCATCGCGGCGGGTAGGGCGCCCGCGACCGGCAGCAGTCGTCCGTCGAGCGATAGTTCTCCCACCGCGACCAGTGCCTCGATACGGTCGCGGGGCACCACGCCAATGGCGCCCAGCAGCGACAGGGCGATGGGCAGATCGAAATGCGAGCCCTCTTTCGGCAGGTCCGCGGGCGAAAGGTTCACGGTGATCTTCTGCATCGGCAGTGCGATCCCCAGCGCGCCGAGCGCCGCGCGCACCCGCTCGCGCGCCTCGGAGACCGCCTTGTCGGGCAGACCCACGACCGCGAAGCCGGGCATGCCTTCGGAGAGCGCGCATTGCACCTCCACGAGGCGGGCTTCCACCCCCTCGAACGCCACCGTGTAGCTCTGGCTGACCATCGGTTCTCCCACGCCTCCTCGTCGATGGGTAGCGCGATCATGGTTTAGGATTGGTTAACGGTCGCCGAGGCCGAGAGGCGGCACCCGAACCTCGACTCAGGGGCGAAAGGCGCCTGGGGGAAAGCTGCCGAAATCTCCACGAGAACCTGCATTTTCTGCATATCCGCACAGCGCTCGCTTCAATTTCGCGCACAAGATCAACGCGTTGCGTTACAGTTTCTCAAGTGTCCGTGAGCAGGCTTATGATATGTCGTGCTCAAGAAGGAGTGATGGTCCTTCCGTAGGGGTATGAATTTCTTTCATTTTTCGCTTGAAAACGTCGTCAAGTGCGCCACGCGCACAAAGTTTCAAGCAAAATTCAACATTTCCGTGAGGAACTAATTCATGTCATTCGCATTGGGTGGGCAAAGCAGCCACCCAATTCAAGGTTGCGCCGGTTTGGGCTGGACACCCCAGGGAGATTGTAAATGGCACTTGATGGTATGACCGATGAAACCCTGCCACGCCAAGCGATGCGGGCAGAGTTCCTGGACGCTGACACCGAAGCAGAACTGGCGCGCGCGTGGCGCGATCATCGGGATGAGCAGGCCCTCCATCGACTTGTAACCGCTTACATGCGCCTGGCGATTTCGATGGCGTCGAAGTTCCGCCGCTACGGCGCCCCGATGAACGATCTCATTCAGGAAGCGTCACTTGGTCTGATGAAGGCCGCCGACAAGTTCGATCCGGAACGCGGCGTGCGCTTCTCGACCTATGCCGTGTGGTGGATCAAGGCCTCGATCCAGGAATTCGTAATGCGGAACTGGTCGATGGTGCGCACCGGGTCCACCTCGTCGCAAAAAGCGCTGTTCTTCAACATGCGCCGCGTTCAGGCTCAGTTGACCCGCGAGGCGCAGCAAGAGGGCGAGCAGCTCGACGCGATGCAGCTGCGGCAGCGCGTGGCCGAGGTGATCGGCGTGCCGCTTGCCGACGTCGAGATGATGGAGGGCCGCCTGTCCGGCTCCGACTTCTCGCTCAACGCGACGCAGTCCAGCGAAGACGAAGGCCGCGAATGGGTCGACACACTGGAAGATGACGGCGCGAGCCCGGAGGAAACCGTGGCCGACACCCATGACGGCCAGACGATGAAAGTCTGGTTGGGCGAGGCGATGGAGCGACTGACCGACCGCGAAGCCTACATCGTCCGCGAGCGTCGCCTGATCGACGAGCCGCGCACTTTGGAAAGCCTCGGTGAAGAATTGGGTCTTTCGAAAGAGCGCATTCGTCAGCTCGAAGCGCAGGCCTTCGGCAAGATGCGCAAATCGCTTGAAACGCATCAGGGCGAGGTGCAAAGCTTCTTTATATGAGGAAGTTTCTCGCCGCGATCTGCCTGCTGTCGCTGACAGGTTCCGCTCAAGCTGCGGAAATATCGCCCGACCAGCTCGATACGCTTTCGGGCGATATTGTCGTTCTGGGCGAGATTCACGACAACGCCACCCATCACCTCAATCAGGCGCGGGCGATCAAGGCGCTGAAACCCGCCGCTGTGGTGTTCGAGCAGTTGACGCCCGAGCAGGCCGCGAAGATCACGCCGGCGCTTTTGAAGGACGAGGGGGCGCTGGAAAAGGCGCTGGATTGGAATAACTCGGGCTGGCCCGATTTCGCGATCTACTATCCGATTTTCGAGGCTTTGGGCGATGCGAAAGTCTATGGCGCCGCGCAGCCGCGCGAGACAGTGCGCGCCGCGATGACCAAGCCGCTACCGGAGGTGTTCGGCAAGGGCGCTGCGCGTTACGGGCTCGATCAACCCTATCCCGACGCGTTGCAAGCCAAGCTGGAAGCTCAGTCGCAGGAAGATCATTGTAACGCGCTTCCGGTCGATCTGCTCCCCGGCATGGTCGCCGCGCAACGCTTCCGCGACGCCGCCTTTGCCCGGGTCGCTCTGAAGGCGCTGAAGGAAACCGGCGGCCCGGTCGCGGTGATCACCGGCTCGGGCCATGCCAGAACCGATCTCGCGGTCCCCGCGCTTCTGCGCAAGGCGGACCCGGAGGCGAAGGTCGTGGCGATCGGCCAGATCGAGGCCGAACCGGGTGCCGATCCCGGCCCACAGCCCTATGACGACTGGATCGTCACGCCCCCGACCGAGCGCGCCGATCCCTGCGCCGCGTTCAAGTGATCCTTGCACCAATGCGCCCCGGCGCTTAGACCATCTGAGAGAGTTTCACGGAGAGGCAAATGCTTGCCGGCAAACGCATCCTGTTGATCGTCGGCGGCGGCATCGCCGCCTTCAAGGCGCCCGAGCTGATCCGACTGCTGCGGGGTGCGGGAGCCTCGGTGAGCCCGGTCCTGACCAGGGCCGGCGCCGAGTTCGTGACGCCGCTGACCCTGTCCTCGCTTGCGGGCGAGGCCGTGCATTCCGACCTTTTCGATCTGACGCATGAGGCCGAGATCGGTCATATCCAACTGTCGCGCGCCGCCGATCTGGTCGTCGTCGTGGCGGCCACCGCCGACCTGATGGCGAAGATGGCGCACGGTCTGGCCAATGACCTCGCCTCGACCCTGCTGCTCGCGACGGACAAGCGTGTGCTGATCGCGCCCGCGATGAACGTGCGGATGTGGGAGCATCTCGCAACGCAGCGCAATATCGCGACGCTGAAATCCGACGGCGTGATCTTCGCAGGTCCGACCGAGGGCGACATGGCCTGTGGCGAATACGGCGAGGGCCGGATGATCGAGTCCGAGGCGATCCTCGCGGCGATCGGTGCGGCGCTGTCCGACGGTCCGCTGAAAGGCCGCCATATCCTCGTGACCTCGGGGCCCACCCATGAGCCGATCGACCCGGTGCGCTATATAGCGAACCGCTCCTCGGGCGCGCAGGGCACGGCGATTGCCGCAGCCCTGCGCGACCTCGGCGCGACTGTCACCTTCGTCACCGGTCCCGCGACGGTTGCGCCCCCTGCGGGCGTGAAGGTGATCAAGGTCGAGACCGCTCGCGAAATGCTCGACGCGGTGCAGACCGCGCTGCCTGCCGAGGCCGCGATCTTTGCTGCCGCCGTGGCGGATTGGCGCGTCGCGAACGCGGCCGAGCGGAAGATGAAGAAGGACGGCACCGGCGCGCCGCCCGCGCTGGAATTTGCCGAGAACCCGGACATTCTCGCCACAGTTTCGAAGATGGGCGAGGGCCGCCCGGGTCTCGTGGTTGGCTTCGCCGCCGAGACCCACGATGTCGCGCGCTTTGCGGCGGACAAACGCGCCCGCAAGGGCTGTGACTGGATCGTCGCCAATGACGTGAGTCCCGCGACCGGGATTATGGGCGGCACCGAGAACGCGGTGACGATCATCGACGAGACCGGCGCGGAAAGCTGGGACCGGACGGGCAAGGACGAGGTTGCGCGGCGGTTGGCTGCGCGCATCGCGGCAGCCTTGGGCGCGGCGACGGGGTAAGGGAC
Source organism: Thioclava nitratireducens (assembly GCF_001940525.2). NCBI lineage: Bacteria > Pseudomonadati > Pseudomonadota > Alphaproteobacteria > Rhodobacterales > Paracoccaceae > Thioclava > Thioclava nitratireducens. The sequence continues at coordinate 3,414,070 of NZ_CP019437.1, read as the reverse complement.
GCTCCGCGGGGGATATTTATGCCAAGCCGAAGCGAAGCGCCCCTCTTTCGGCTTGGTCCAAATATCCCCGCCGGAGGCATCTGCAATTGACGCCCGCGCGACATCGGGCAGGAGAGGGACACGTGAGCACACCGATCATCAAGGTTCTGCACGAAGACTGGGCCGATCACGAGATCGCCCTGCCGCGCTACGAGACCCACGGCGCCGCCGGGGCCGACCTGCGCGCCAATCTCCCGCCCGAGGATCGCGGGCGCGGCGTCATGCTCGGCCCGATGCAGCGCGCGATCATTCCGACAGGGCTGCGAGTCGAGATCCCCGAAGGGTTCGAGATGCAGATCCGTCCGCGTTCGGGGCTTGCGTACAAACACGGGATCAGCCTGGCCAACACGCCCGGGACGATCGACGCCGATTATCGCGGGCCGCTGGGGGTGCTGCTGATCAACCTCGGCCAAGAGCCCTATCTGATCGAGCATGGGGCACGCATCGCGCAGGCGATCGTCGCGCCGGTGGTGCAGGCGCGCTTCGAGGTCGCCGACACTTTGGGTGACACCGCACGCGGCGCAGGCGGTTTCGGCTCGACCGGCAAGGGCTGAGGCATGCTCGGACTCACTCTCATGGCGGCGATCCTCGGGCTTGGGCTGGTGATGAAAGCGTCTGCCCGTGCGATCTTCGGGATGCTGGTGCTGGTCTGGGCGGCGCTGGTTATCGCGCATCTGCCGATCCCGGGATTTTCTCCCATCGGACGTGTTCTGGGCGGTTCGCTTGCGGGGTGGATTGGCCTCGGTGTCGTGGTCGCGCTGGTGCTGATCTATCGCTGGATGCTTGGGGCGATCCGGACGAGGGCCGAGGCAAAGGAACCGCAGTCGCCAACCGCCAAACCGGGCAGCTTCTCCGAGGCTGAACTGGACCGCTACGCGCGCCACATCATGCTGCGCGAGATCGGCGGGCCGGGGCAGAAGCGGCTCAAACAGGCTAAGGTTCTGGTGGTCGGAGCCGGGGGGCTGGGCTCGCCCGCGCTGCTCTATCTCGCCGCTGCCGGGGTGGGGCGGATAGGTGTCGTGGATGACGATGCCGTCTCGAATTCCAACCTGCAGCGGCAGGTGATCCACCGCGACGCCGATCTCGGAATGCCCAAGGTCTTCTCCGCACAGAAAGCGATGCTGGCGCTCAACCCGCATATCGAGGTGCTGCCCTATAACCGCCGCCTGAGCGCCGAGGATGCCGAAGGGCTGGTTGCAGAATATGACCTCGTCCTCGACGGGACCGACAATTTCGACACCCGCTATCTGGTGAACGCGGCCTGCGTGGCGACAGGCACGCCGTTGATTTCTGGCGCGATCACGCAATGGGAAGGGCAGCTCTCGCTCTATGATCCAGCGAAGGGTGCGCCCTGTTACGCCTGTGTTTTCCCCGAGGCGCCGGCGGCGGGTCTTGCGCCCACCTGCGCCGAAGCGGGGGTGGTCGGCGCGTTGCCGGGCGTTGTGGGCTCGATGATGGCGACCGAGGCGATCAAGGAGATCACCGGCGCGGGGCAATCCGCGCGCGGACGGTTGATGATCTACGACGCCCTCTGGGGCGAGAGCCGTCAGTTCGGCGTGAAGCGGCGCGCCGATTGCGCGGTTTGCGGCGAAGGGCGCGGCGCGGGGGATGGTCAATCCTAAGCGTGCGTCCTAGCTTGCGATGCAAAGGAGACACGCCATGACCAACCCGCTTCTCGCCGACTGGACCGGCCCCTACGAACTGCCGCCCTTCACCGAGATCTCAGATGCCGATTTCGCGCCTGCTTTCGATGCTGCGCTGGCCGAGGCGCGCGCCAATATCGCGGCAATCGCGGACTCGCCCGACGCCCCGACATTCGCCAATACGATCGAGGCGATGGAACTGGCTGAAGAGGCGCTCGAAAAGGTCGCGGGCGTGTTCTACAACCTCGCCGGCGCCGATGCGACGCCCGCGCGGCAGGAGTTGATGCGCGATCTGGCGCCGAAGCTCGCGGCGTTTTCCTCCGAGATCACGATGAACAAGGCGCTGTTTGCGCGGATCGACCAGCTTTGGCAGGACCGCGAGAGCCTCGGACTTGACCCGGAGCAGGACCGGCTTCTGGAGCAATATTATCAGATGTTCACCCGTTCCGGCGCGGCGCTGGAAGGGGCCGAGGCCGAGCGGATGCGCGAGATCAAGCAGCGCTTCGCCTCGATCACCACGCAGTTCAGCCAGAACCTGCTGGCCGACGAGAGCGGGTGGTTCCGCCCGCTGGCCGAGGATGAGCTGGAAGGGCTCCCCGATTTCGTCGTGGATACCGCCCGCGCGGCGGGCAAGGAGCGTGGGCAGGACGGTCCGGTGCTGACGCTCTCGCGCTCTCTGATCGTGCCCTTCCTGCAGTTCTCGCCCAATCGCGAGCTTCGCCGGATCGCCTACGAGGCCTGGGCCGCGCGCGGCGCGAATGGCGGCGAGACCGACAATCGCGAGATCGCCGCCGAGGTGCTCAAGCTGCGCGAGGAACGCGCGAAGCTGCTGGGTTACGAGAGCTTCGCCGCCTACAAGCTGGAGCCCGAGATGGCCAAGACGCCCGAAGCGGTGCGCGGTCTTTTGATGCGGGTCTGGGCACCTGCGAAGGCCGCCGCCGAGGCCGATGCCGCGAAGCTGGCCGAGATGATGCACGCCGACGGGATCAATGGCGATCTGGAGCCGTGGGACTGGCGCTACTATGCCGAGAAGCGCCGCGTGGCAGAGCATGATTTCGACGAGGGACAGATCAAGCCCTATCTCTCGCTCGACGCGATGATCGGTGCGGCCTTCGATACGGCGAACCGGCTCTTCGGGCTGAAGTTCAAGGAGATCGACGGGCCGTTCTATCATGCGGACGTGCGTGGCTGGGAAGTGTCGCGCGGGGGCAAGGTTCTGGCCGTGTTCCTCGGCGACTATTTCGCGCGCGGTTCGAAGCGGTCTGGCGCGTGGTGCTCGGCGATGCGCTCGCAGCGCAAGCTGGGCGGCGCGCCGGTGCCGATCGTGGTGAACGTGTGCAACTTCGCCAAGGGCGATCCGGCGCTTCTGTCGCATGACGACGCACGCACGCTGTTCCACGAATTCGGCCATGCGCTGCACCAGATGCTGTCCAACGTGACCTATCAGTTCCTATCAGGCACCTCGGTCGCACGCGATTTCGTGGAGCTGCCGAGCCAGCTGTACGAGCATTGGCTCGACGTGCCCGAGACGCTCGAAAAACACGCGCGCCACTACAAGACGGGCGAGCCGATGCCGACGGAGCTGCGCGAGAAGCTGAACGGTGCTGCCACTTTCGACCAGGGCTTCTCGACGGTGGAATATCTCGGTTCGGCGCTGGTCGATCTGGCTTTCCACGAGGGTGCGGCCCCGGAAGATCCGATGGCGAAACAAGCCGAGGTGCTTCGCGAGATCGGCATGCCCCACGCGATCCGGATGCGCCACGCGACGCCGCATTTCTCGCATGTCTTCTCGGGCGACGGCTATTCGGCGGGCTATTACAGCTACATGTGGTCCGAGGTGATGGATGCCGATGCGTTCGAGGCCTTCGAGGAAGCGGGCGACGTGTTCGACCCGGAAACGGCGGCGAAACTCGAACGCTTCGTTCTGTCTGCGGGCAATTCGCGGCCGCCGGAGGAACTTTATACCGAGTTCCGGGGCAAGATGCCGGGGGTCGAGCCTCTGCTGAAGGGTCGCGGGCTGCTCGATCCGGCCGCCTGAGCGAGTGGTGATGTCGGAGCCTCCGGCGGGGATATTTGAGGCAGTTGGAAGCAAGACGATCTGCCTTCCTCTTGGCCAAAATATCCCGGGGGGCGGCGCAAGCCGTGGGGGCAGCGCCCCCTCCGCGCTCAGCCCCGATAGACATCCTTATGGATGATGACGTCGGCCTGCGGATAGGCCGCGACAATGGCGCGTTTGAGCGCGGCGCCGATGTCGTGCGCTTCCTCCAGCGTCTGATCCCCGTCGAGTTCGATATGCAGGTTTACGAAGATCTGCGCGCCGGCGGTGCGGGTTTTAAGATCGTGAAAGCCGCGCACATCGGGCCAGTCGCGGGCGATCTTGGCGATGCCTTCGATCACGTCGTCAGGGGCTGCGCGGTCCATCAGGGCGTGCCATGCGCCAATGAAGATCTTCGCCGCGCCGGCTAGCATGATCGCGGCGGCGATCAGGGCGACGATGCTGTCCACGTCGCCCCAGCCAAAGGCATGCGAGAGCCAGAGCGCGAGGATCGCGCCCAGCGTCGGCAGCAGGTCGCCCACATAGTGCAGACGGTCGGCGGCAACGACCTTGTTGCCGGTCGCCTTTGCCACGCGGCCCTGCCACCAGATCAGGCCGAAGGTGATCACCGCAGAGGCGAACATCACCGCGATCCCAAGCCCCTCTGCGGCGAGCGGCGGGGGCGAAGGCGCCATCAGCCGCCGTATCCCGGTGATGCCGATCGTGGCGCCTGCGCCCAGCACGATCAGCGCCTGACCGAGGGCCGCGAGGTCTTCGGCCGAGCTATGCCCGAAAGCGTGATCGTCATCGGCGGGTTTCGCGGCATAGAGGATCGCCAGCAGCCCCGCGCCCGAGATCAGCAGGTCCACCGCGCTATCGGCCAGCGAGGCGCCCACGGAGAGCGCCCCGGTCTGCCACAGCGCCCAGGCCTTTATCGCGACGAGCAGCGCGGCGGTGCCGACCGAGGCCAGACCCGCCGAGGTGTTCATCCGGTGTTCGTTTTCGCTATAGGCCATCGCCGCCGCCTCTACCTTTGCGCCGTTGCTCTAGCGCAGGAGAGCGTCTCAGTCACGGGTCTCGTCGGGGTCGACGCCCCAGATTTCCGTCTTGGGTAACCAGCCATCCGCGCCCGAACCCGAGATTTCGCACCAATCGTGGGTGCAGGCCCCCAGCTGCGCGATCGCTCCGGCCTGCGCCTTGGCAGTGACCGCGGATTTCGGATCGGGACGGGCATGGAGCGAGACCATGTCCTGCATGACGATCACGTTCCGGACGCCCGAGATCAGCGTGTAGTGAATCCAGCCGCCTTGGCCTTCGTTATCCTCGACGCGCCGCCAGTGGCCGAATTCTGCGGTGACTTTCAGCGGCATGCCCGGGTGGGTGAAGACCCAGTCGATCCGGTGCGACAGCGACGGGCCGCGGCGCACATTTCCCTTCGAGCCCTTGAGCGAGACGTAGCGCGGGATCGGCAGGTGGGTGACGGGGCCGCGATGTTGCGGTTTCGACAGTTGCACGTCGGGGCCATTGCCATCGGGTTCGGCCGCGGGCTTCGCTTGGGGCTTGTTGGTCTGGCTGCTTGCAGCCGTCTGAGAGGGTGCCGCGTCGGGTTTCGATTGCGCGCCCGAGGCATTGCCCGACACGCTCCAGACCGCACCCACCAGAATCGCAATTGAGGATACCGCCGCGAGGATTTTGCTGCCCGTCATCATCCGCCTCATATCCCGGCCCGCCCGTCGGCTGATCCGCGGGTCTGCGACATCCGGTGCGCAATAAAATTGCGCTCGCGTGTCGATTTCGGCCATTACTGCTCTTGCCGGGCCTTGTGCCTGCCCGCGTTGAGGGGCAGTTTGCATCCAACCGCCCCGCGATGGAAGAGAGGAGAGGACCGAGATGCCTGCACCGCGCCTGAGTGTTGTCGTGACGCGACGCCTGCCCGAGGTCGTCGAGACCCGGATGAAGGAATTGTTCGAGGTCGAGCTCAATCACGACGATCGCAAGATGAGCCGGGAGGACCTTGTCGAGGCGATGAAGCGCGCCGATGTTCTCGTGCCTTGCGTGACCGATCGGATCGATGCGTCGATGATCTCGCAGGCTGGCGAGCGCCTGAAACTGATCGCGAATTACGGCGCCGGGGTCGATCATATCGACGTGTCCTCGGCGCGTCAGCGCGGGGTGCTGGTGTCGAACACGCCCGGTGTCGTCACCGATGATACGGCGGATATGACGATCGCGCTGATGCTGGCGGTGACACGACGCATTCCCGAGGGGCTCGCGCATATGCAGGCGGGCGACTGGAAGGGCTGGGCCCCCACCGCCTTCATGGGCCATCGGATTGGCGGAAAGCGGCTGGGCATTCTCGGCATGGGCCGGATCGGTCAGGCGGTGGCGCGGCGCGCCAAGGCCTTCGGGATGCAGATCCACTATCACAACCGCACCAAGGTTCACCCCGATATCGAGGAGGAGCTGGAGGCGACCTACTGGGACAGTCTCGACCAGATGGTGAGCCGGATGGACGTGATTTCGGTGAACTGCCCGCACACGCCCTCGACCTTCCACCTGCTCAATGCGCGGCGGCTGAAGATGCTCAAGCGCGAGGCGGTGATCGTGAATACGTCGCGGGGCGAGGTGATCGACGAAAACGCGCTGACACGGGCGTTGCGGGCGGGCGAGCTGGCCGGGGCCGGGCTCGACGTGTTCGAGCATGGCGCGGACGTCAATCCGCGTCTGCGCGAGCTGCCGAACGTGGTGCTGCTGCCCCATATGGGCTCGGCCACGGTCGAAGGACGTGTTGAGATGGGCGAGAAGGTACTGGTCAATATCAAGACCTTCGCCGACGGTCACCGGCCGCCGGATCTCGTCGTGCCGTCGATGATCTGATCCCCAGGTGGCAGAGAAAAGGCCCCGGTGCGATCCTGACGCATTCCGCGTGGTGGGAGGCCCAAAAGATCGGGCCTGTCGTGATACTCACGGCAGGTCTTTATTATTTCTAAGGAAAATGCCGCGTCAGGTTCCTAAAAAAGATGTCGTAAATCCGAGACTTTTTTCTCGGCGGCGCCTGCGTGAATAAAGAAAAATCAGTGATTTCAGACCTTTCTGCTTCCGATTTCATGAATGCAGCCAATATCCCTCGGCCACAAGCTTGACCTTCGAATGCGGCAAAATTCGCGGACGAGCATCCGTATCGACTTCAAGCCGCGCGCCGTTCTCCTCACCAAGAAGAACAAGCCAGGCAAACAGGCCACGCAGAAAGCATTTCACACCCAGAATGTGAACGCATTACACTCCCGCTACAACGCCTTCATGGGGCCCTTCTAAGGTCCGGCGTCGAAGTGTCTGGGGCGTTACCTGCGTTGGTTTCTACTCCGGTCGAAGATAGACGGCGGAGCAGTCTTTCGAAGGGTGCTTTCGCCGCAATGAGTTGGGAGGGCGTGGAGACATGACGGTCGACAGAAAGGCACACTGGGACACCGTCTATGGCGAGAAGTCCGAGGCCCAGTTGAGTTGGCATCAGGATGATCCACGGGTCTCGCTCGAACTGATCGAGATGGCTGGCGCAACTGCGAATTCATCAATCATCGACATTGGCGGAGGAACCTCCCGCCTTGCGGGCGCTCTCGTCGCGATGGGACTTCGCGATATCACAGTCCTCGATCTATCGCAGGTCGCCCTGGATGTAGCCCGAGACCGGCTGGGACAAGCCGGTGAAACAGTGAAATGGATCTCAGTAGACATCACCACTTGGGCTCCTGATCGCCATTACGACCTGTGGCACGACAGGGCAGTGTTCCACTTCCTCGTCGATGCGGCGGAGCGGGCGGCCTATCTGGAAAACCTCGCGCGCGCGGTGAACATCGGCGGCCATGCGATCATTGCCACCTTTGCGCCAGACGGGCCGGAGAAATGTAGTGGCCTCTCGGTCGCCCGATATAGTCCAAACGACCTCGCCCAGTTGCTTGGAGAAAGCTTCGAACTCGTGGCGCATCGCCACCACCTGCATCAGACTCCCTCGGGCAAAAGCCAGTCCTTCCAGTTCAGTCTTTTCCGCCGCTTCGGCTGAAGCCGCAGATGAAACTGGTCGTGAGCCGACCTGCCCAACACGCTTTCGAGACATCGCCATAGCAAGTAGGCGACGATGAAATCGCCGCGTACTTGCTATGGCCAACGAGCTCTACGCTCGGTTCCTCTTGTCGCCGATGAGATACCTCATCAAAACTCCCACCACGCGGAATGCGTCAGTGCGATCCGGGGCCTCTTCATTTGTGGCAGGCGACCCCGAGGTCGAAATGTGCCCGAAATGACGAAAGGCCCCGGGACAGTCCCGGGGCCTTCGCTGGGAGCAGGGGCTGCCCCCGCTCTCCGTCACATCATCCGAAGATTACTTCGCTTCGTATTTCGGAAGCTTCTTCAGTTGCTCTTCGGTCAGACCCGTATGCACAGTGATCGAAGTGTCGTTCTTCAGAACGGTCAGCTCGCTGGCCTTGATCTCGACCGGCTTGGCGCCGATGCCGAGGAAGCCTCCCACGTCGATCACGACGCCCGAGACTTTACCGTCCTTGCCCTGAACCAGTTCGGACACGTCGCCGACCTTGTCGTCGTTCGGGCCATAGACCCCTTCACCACGCAGCGTGTCGGGATCGACCGAAGCCACGTCGACCTTCTGGCCGCTCTCCTTGTCGGCTTGCCCCATGGTGCCCACGGCGGCAGCGGTGCTGTCGACGGCGTCGTCGATCGCGCTCCCGGTTTCGTTCGCGGCTTCCTTGGTCGCTTCGCCAGCGTTGTCAGCAGCGTTCTCGACGGCTTGGCCGGTCGCGTTCGCGGCTTCCTTGGTGTTCTGAGCGGCGTCTTTCGCCATCTCTTGGGTCTTGTCGGCGGCGTTGTTCATCGCCTGCTCGGTGTCCTGCGCGGCGTTCTGAGCAGCGTCGGCAGTGTTCTCGGCAGCGTTGTCCATCGCTTCGCCTGCGTTATCGGCAGCTTTGGCAGTCTTGTCGGCAGCTTCGTTCGCAGCGGCGCCAGCGGCAGCGGCGGTCGCGGTGGCAGCGGCTTCCGCGTTGTCGCCAGCCTTATCCATCTTCTGCGACGCGTCGGCGTTTTCCATCTTGTCGCCGTCCATGTCCGAATCCTGCGACTGCGACGCATCGGCGTTCTGCATGTCTTCGCCGTTGTCGTTGCCGTTCATCTCGCCCTTCGTGTCCGAGCTGAACGCGGTCTGCATTTCGGCGTCGTATTTCGGGGCTTGGTCCAGCTGGTCCTTGCTGCCCTGAGCGACGACGAAATAGGAATTTTCGGTGTCGCCATCGGGAACCAGGTTCAGCGAATCCATCGAGATCGCGACGGTCTTCTCGCCGATGCCGAGGAATCCGCCAACGTCGACGAGTACGGCATCGACCTTACCATCGGTGCCGAGCACGACGTCGCTGACTTCGCCGACGTCATCCCAGTTGTCCTGCGCCTCGTTGACCGCGGTCTTGGCGTCGACCTTGTCCTTCGAGATGTACACGCGCTTGCCCATGAGGCCCGAGGCGTTGAAGGAATCCGGAATCGACTTCATGAACATGTCGCCCGACATGCTGGCCGAAGCGTTCGCGTTGGCTTCCGCCTTGGCGTTGGCATTCGCTTTGTCTTCGGCATGTGCGGGCAGGGCAAGCATCAGGCCGATTGCGGTAGTGGTGATGAGCTTCTTCATATCTCGTCTCCCTTTCGAATTAGGCGAGGCGGGTCGGCTTTGCTTTCCGTCACCGCCGCCTCTGATGCACTGAAAACTGGTGAACCCGCGCACAGTTCCTGTGCATGCAAGGGAAAAATTTTTACTTTTTGCGGGAACTAAACACGAATTCGCGACTCGCATCACGACCATGTCATCGCTCGGTTCTGGGCCGTCCAACGAGGCTTGGGCTTTCATGAACGGGCTATGGCGGGCTGGCGCCGCGCGCCCAAAGCGTGGCGTGTGCGGTTTTGTCGTTTTTGTCGCGCGAATGTCGCCCGGATCGGATTGCGTTCGCGAATATGAGGGTCAATCTGCCCCTACGTCCGTATCGGCAAGGAGGCCCCGCGATGAAAACCCATGTGAAAGCTCTGGTCGTCGGTGGCGGCGCGGTCGGGTGCGGTGTCGCCTATCATCTCGCCAAGGCGGGCTGGGACACGCTGCTGATCGAGCGCGACGAACTGACCTCGGGCTCGACCTGGCACGCCGCGGGTCTGCTGCCGCTGTTCAACATGAGCTACGCGACGACCCACATCCACAAATACTCGGTCGATTTCTACAAGACGCTCGAAGCCGAGACCGGGCTGAATGCGGGTTTTGCGATCGTGGGCAACCTGCGCATGGCGCAGACGCAGGAACGGATGGACGAGTACAAGCTCTATTCTTCCGTGGCCGAGACCGCGGACGTCTATCACGAGTTCCTCACGCCTGCGCAGATGAAGGAGCGTTGGCCGCTTCTGAACACCGAAGACCTCGTGGGTGCGCTGTTCCACCCGCAGGACGGCTATATCAATCCCGCCGACGTGACGCAGGCGATGGCCAAGGGCGCGCGCCAGCACGGTGCCGAGATCGCGCGCAAGCTGCAGGTCAACGCTTATCGCTGGACCGGTTCGGAATGGGTCGTGACGCTCGAGAAGATGGTCGAGAAGGGCGGCAACCTTGTCGGCTCCGGCGAAGAGATCGAGGTCCGCGCCGAGCATGTCGTGACCTGCACCGGCAACCACGCGCAGCGCACCGCCCGCCTGCTGGGCATCAAGATCCCCGCCATTCCCGTCGAACACCAGTTCATCGTGACCGATGCCGATCCGGCGCTCGTCAAATGGCGCGCCGAGGGCAACCCCGAGCACCCGGTGCTGCGAGATGCGGATGCGAAATGGTATGTCCGCGAAGAGCGCGGCGGCTGGATCTTGGGCCCCTATGAGCGCAACGCGCCCGCGCGCTTCCTCTACGACGTGCCGGAGAGTTTCCGCGCCGATCTGTTCCAGCTCGATCTGGAGCGTATCGAAGAAGAATACATGTCGATGATCCATCGCTTGCCGAGTTCCGAGGAAGTCGGCCTGAAGGACGATTTCAACGGCCCGATCTGCTACACCCCCGATGGCAACCCGCTGGTCGGCCCGGCGCCGGGCCTGCGCAACATGTGGCTGGCGGAAGGCTTCTCCTTCGGTATCACCGCCGCGGGCGGCACCGGCTATTACCTCGCGCAAATGATGGTCGAAGGCGAGGCCGAGATCGACATGGCCTCGCTCGACCCCAAGCGCTACGGCAGCTGGATGACCACCGAATACGCGGCGCGCAAGAACGAAGAGGCCTATGAGCACGTCTTCATCCTGCACCACCCCGATGAAGAGCGCGAAGCCTGCCGCCCGCTGCGCACCGCCCCCGCCTATGATCGCCAGATCGCGGCGGGCGCGCAGATGGGCCAGACCAACGGCTGGGAGCGTCCGAACTACTACGGGCCCAAGGATGCGCCTTCGAGCTTCGACCATGACAGCCGATCGTTCCGGCGCGGCGAATGGTGGCAATATGCCAAGGCCGAGGCCGAGGCGCTGCGCGACACCGCCGGCCTTATCGATGCCTCCGCCTTTACCAAACACTTGGTGCGCGGCCCCGGCGCGACCGCCTTCCTCGATGCCTTCACCTGCAACAAGTTGCCGAAAGTGGGTCGGATCAACCTGACCTACGCCCTGACCGAAGCGGGCACGACCCGCACCGAATACACGATCGTGCGGCTGGCCGAGGATGAATACTACCTGATCTCGGCCGGTGCCTGGACCGATTACGACGGCGACTTCCTGCGCAAATCGATCGAGGATTTCCGCGCGGCGGGCGGCGACTATGTCGATTGCCACGACGTGACCACGCAATGGGGCGTCTTCGCGCTCGCAGGCCCCAATGCCCGCAAGATCCTGCAGGAGGTCGTCAAGGACGCCTATCCGGAGACGGTTCTTTCGAACAAGCGCTTCCCGTGGCTTTCGATGCGCAATATCGAGCTGGGCATGTGTCCGGTCCGTGCCGTGCGCGTGGCCTATACCGGCGAGTTGGGGTGGGAACTGCATCACCCGGTCGAATTCGGCCGCTACCTCTGGGATCTGCTGGTCGAAGCGGGCGAGAAGCACGGGATGAAGCTCGTCGGCGCGCGCGCCCAGAACTGGCTGCGTCAGGAGAAGAGCTACCGCGCTTTCGGCAACGAGCTGGGCCGCGACGCGACCCCGCAGGAAGCCGGTCTCGACCGCTTCATCGACCTCGAGAAGGAGTTTACCGGTAAACAGGCGATGCTCGACACCGGCATCCGCTCGAAATGCGTGACGCTTTTGATCGACGGGCCGGACGATGCCGATCCATGGGGCAAGGAAGTCATCAAGCGGGACGGCGAGAAGGTCGGGCGTCTGACCTCGGGCGGCTGGTCGGTGGCCTTCGGCAAGCAGATCGGCATGGGCTATGTGCGCCCCGATCTGGCCGAGCCGGGCACCAAGCTGAGCGTGCGCATCCTCGGTGCCGATTATCCGGCGGAAGTGACCGAGGATAGCCCGCACGATCCGACTAACGCACGCATCCGCGTCGACGGCTGAGCCTGTCTCTCGATGGAGATCGCAGAAGGGGGCGCTGCCCCCCTTTTCGCTTCGCGAATTTACCCCCGGGGATATTTGCGCCAAGGCGAAGAGGACGACGCTTTGCGCCTCTTCGGGCTTGAGAAATATCCCGGGGGAGGCGCGTGTCCCGCGCCGGGGGCGGAGCCCCCTCGCTATCAGCCGTTACCCGCTCACGCCAATGTATTGACGCAGGTCAAGGATTTCGCCCGCGCCCCGTGTCACGCCGCGAGGGACGAAATGCGAAGGAGACCTGCGATGAGCTACAAGGCGAAAATCGACGAGATGCGCAACGAGCTACGCGTGATGAACAAGACGATCCCCGACGCAGTCGGCGGCTTTGGTGTGCTGTCGAAAGCGGTGAAGGAGAATGGGCCGCTCGATGTGAAGACCAAGGAATTCATCGCCCTCGGCATGGCGGTCGTGCTGCGTTGCGAGCCCTGCATCATGTTCCATGTAGAGGCGTTGATGAAAGCGGGCGGCACGCGCGAGGAGCTGGGCGACGTGCTTGCCATGGCGATCCAGATGGGCGGTGGCCCGGGTGTGATGTATGCCGGTCACGCGCTGGCGTGCTGGGACGAGCTGGCTGCCGCGAAAGGCTGAGGCTTCTCCTCTGCGACATGTTGTCAGGCCCGCGCCGGAAAGGTGCGGGCCGTTTCGTTTTATTTTCGACATCACATTGTAAAGGACAGACAGATGAAACGGTTCGCCTCTCTTGCCGCCCCGTTTGCCGCGGCCCTCCTGCTCGGCGCCGCTCCGGGCTTCGCGCAGACTGCCCCGGTGCCGGGGCAAGAATTCCTCCTGCAATGGGATCTCGATGGCGATGGTGGCGTCACGCTGTCCGAAGCCCGCGAGCGGCGCGGCGACATCTTCACGATGTTCGACGAGAACGAGGATGACGCCTATTCCGCAGCGGAGATCGCCATGATCGACGAGCATAAGGCAATGGAGCGCGCGGCCGGCAAGGGTCCGGGGCATCAGATGCCAGAAGGTATGGGGCAGGGGCCCGGCAAGCGTCAGGGTCAGGGCCGTGCGATGCGCTCGGGGCACGATGTCCCGGCCGCCGAAGGGCTGCGGGCCTTCGATGCGAATGGTGACGGGGTAATCTCGCGCGTGGAGTTCGTGGGCGGTACCGATCGGTGGTTCGCGATGCGCGATCGCAACGGGGACGGCGTGCTGACTAGCGCCGATTTCGGCCCACGGACCTGACCCGGACCCTTTAGGCGAAGCCTCGCCGATGTCAAAAGACGCCCGCCTGTCAGCGATGACAGGCGGGCGTTTGCATGAGAGGCTGGGAAAAAATCACGGGGGAGTGAGCATGGGGATTTCACGCAGGTTCTTCGTCTCGGGCGCGGCCTTGGCCTTGGCGGGCTGCGGTGGCGGGCCGGGCGGCAAACAGGCCACGCTGATGCGTCCGGCCGTGTTGTCCGCCTCGAACTACCGGGCGAGCGGCATCCCTGCGCGCTTCGGCGATACCGATCCGCATGACTGGGAAGGTCTGGCGCCAGCGCGGTTGCCGGTCCACGGGATCGACGCCGCGCGCTATCAGGGCGAGATCGACTGGCGACGGGCGCGCGCGGCTGGCGTGTCCTTCGCGTGGCTCAAGGCGACCGAGGGCGGCGATCACTCCGATCCCGGTTTCCACATCAACGCGACCCGCGCGCGGGCAGCGGGCGTGCCGGTGGGGGCGTATCACTTCTATTATTTCTGCCGTTCCCCCGAAGAGCAGGCGGATTGGTATATCCGCAACGTGCCGCGCCGGCGGGGGGATCTGCCGCCTGTGCTGGATATCGAGTGGAACCACACCTCGCGCACCTGCCAGCGCCGCCCCGCGGCCCACGTCACCCGCGCCGAGATGCACCGCTTCCTCGCTGCTTTGACGCGTCATTACGGCACGAAACCGGTCATCTACACGACGATCGACTTCTGGCGTGACAACGACCTGTCGCGTTTCTCGGGCTACGAGATGTGGCTGCGCTCGGTCACCGCGCACCCGATGGAGCGCTACCCCGGCGCCGATTGGAGCTTCTGGCAATATAGCGGCACGGGCGTGGTGCCCGGCGTGCCCGGAACGGTGGACATGAACGCTTTCGCGGGGTCTCCGGGCGCGTGGCAAAGCTGGCTCGCCCGGCGGGCGCAGCGGGCGTGACGGGGGCACCTCGCGGGCAGCGGGGATGAAAAAGGGCGACTTGGAGCCGCCCTTGTCATGAGTATAAGCCGTCCGACCGGTCAGGCAGCAGAGTTACCTTGTCCAGGCAGATAGCGCAAAAGGTCGCGCTGCTCGAATGTCGCGCCTTTGTTCGGACCGAAGGTGAATTTCGCGCCGATGGAGATGAAGTCCGAAGCCCCGCCATAGCCCATGTCGAGGTGGCCGACAGTGCCGTTCAGCGTGAAGGCGTCGTTCACACGGTAATCCATCCCGAATGACACGCGGTTGGTGTTGAGGTACGAGACGTTGAAGTTGTCGAGGCTCGCGTTGAACTCGATCCGGTCATTGAGCGTGTAGAATATCCGGAATGTGAAAAATGAATGTCCTCCGAAGCTTGTGCTTCGGAGGACACATGTCTTTCTGAACTGGCGCGGTCGCTTACTGTAGCGAGCGGACGTGGACTTCGCCCTCTTTGCGGCTCTTGATCGCTGCGACGGCGGCGATCGAAGCGGCGGCGGTGGTGAAGTAGGGGATCTTGTCATAGAGCGCGACCGCGCGGATGTCGCGGCTGTCCGAGATCGCCTGACTGCCATCGGTGGTGTTGAAGACGAGGTCGATCTCGTCGTTCTTCAGCCGGTCGACGATGTTCGGGCGGCCCTCATAGACCTTCAGCACCTTCTCGCTTTCCACGCCATGCTCGGCGAGCCAAGCGGCGGTGCCGCCGGTCGCGACGATGGTGAAGCCCATCGAGATCAGCGTGGCGGCGGCCTCGGCCAGATCGTCGGTCTTGTTGGAATCCTTGATCGAGAAGAACACGCGACCGCTTTCAGGCAGCACGGTGCCCGCGCCGAGCTGGGCTTTCCAGAAGGCCGACGGGAAGTCGCGATCCCAGCCCATCACCTCGCCGGTGGAGCGCATTTCCGGGCCGAGAAGCGTGTCGACACCCGGGAAGCGGGCAAAGGGCAGCACGGCTTCCTTGACCGAGAACCACGGCGTTTGCGGATCGGCCAGCGTCAGCGGATCGGCGAAGGGCAGCGGCGTGTCGGGGCCGACGCCTTCGGGGTAGGGCGGGCGCGCCGGGAAGGCCGACAGCTTCTCGCCCGCCATCAGGCGCGCCGCAATCGAGGCGATGGCCGAGTCTGTGGCTTTCGCGACGAAGGGCACGGTGCGCGAGGCGCGCGGGTTCACTTCGAGCACATAGATCTCGCCGTCCTTGATCGCGAATTGCACGTTCATCAGGCCGACCACGTTGAGGCCCTTGGCCATCTTCTCGGTCTGCACCTTCAGCTCGGCCACGATCTCGGGGCTCAGCGAGTAGGGCGGCAGCGAGCAGGCGGAGTCGCCCGAGTGGACGCCGGCTTCCTCGATATGCTGCATGATGCCCGCAACATGGACGCTTTCGCCGTCGCAGAGCGCATCCACGTCCACCTCGATGGCGCCCGCCAGATAGCTGTCGAGCAGCACCGGGTTGTCGCCCGAGACCACCACCGCCTCTTTGATGTAGCGCTTGAGGTGGTCGAGGTCGCGCACGATTTCCATCGCGCGGCCGCCCAGCACATAGGAGGGACGGATCACCAGCGGATAGCCGACGCGGCCCGCAATCTCGAAGGCCTGCTCGTCGGAGCTGGCAATGCCGTTGACCGGTTGCTTCAGGCCCAGCCGGTTGAGCAGGTCCTGGAACCGCTCGCGGTCTTCGGCAAGGTCGATCGCGTCGGGCGTGGTGCCGAGGATCGGGATGCCTTCGGCCTCCAGCGCGTTTGCGAGTTTCAGGGGCGTCTGGCCGCCGAATTGCACGATCACGCCGTGCAGCGTGCCGTTGTCACGCTCCACCCGCAGGATTTCGAGGACGTGCTCCAGCGTCAGCGGCTCGAAATACAGGCGATCCGAGGTGTCGTAGTCGGTCGATACGGTCTCGGGGTTACAGTTGACCATGATGGTCTCGTAACCCGCGTCGGTCAGCGCGAAACAGGCGTGGCAGCAGCAATAGTCGAACTCGATCCCCTGGCCGATCCGGTTCGGACCGCCACCGAGGATGACCACTTTCTTGCGGTCGGAGGGACGCGCCTCGCATTCGACCTCGCCCATCGCGGGGGCCTCGTAGGTCGAGTACATGTAGGGCGTCTGCGCCTCGAATTCGGCGGCGCAGGTGTCGATGCGCTTGAAGACCGCGGTGACGCCAAGGTTGCGGCGGGCGCGGCGGACCTGCGCTTCGTCGCGGCCAGTCAGCTTGGCGAGACGCGCGTCCGTGAAGCCCATCATCTTGAGATTGCGAAGACCCTTTTCGTCGAGCGGCAGGCCCTTCTTGCGAATCTCGTTCTCGGCCTCGACGATTTCGCGGATGCGGGCGAGGAACCACGGATCGAACGCGGTCGCGTGCTGGATTTCCTCATTGCTCAGCCCGTGGCGCATCGCCTGCGCGATCAGGCGCATCCGGTCGGGCGTCTGCTGCGAGATCGCCTTGATGACGGCGGCTTTCTCCGGCGCGCCGTCGATCTCGATCTCGTCGAAGCCGCTGAGGCCCGTCTCCATCGAGGCGAGCGCCTTCTGCACGGATTCGTGGAAGGTCCGGCCGATCGCCATCGCCTCACCCACCGATTTCATCGCCGTCGTCAGCTCCGGCTTGGAGCCTGCGAATTTCTCGAAGGCGAAGCGCGGGATCTTGGTGACGACATAGTCGATGGTCGGCTCGAAGCTGGCGGGCGTGACCTTGGTGATGTCGTTGTCGAGCTCGTCCAGCGTGTAGCCCACGGCGAGTTTCGCCGCGATCTTGGCGATCGGGAAGCCGGTGGCCTTGGAGGCTAGCGCCGAGGAGCGCGATACGCGCGGGTTCATCTCGATCACGACCATGCGGCCATCTTCGGGGTTGATCGCCCATTGCACGTTCGATCCGCCGGTCTCGACGCCGATCTCGCGCAGCACGGCGATCGAGCCGTTGCGCATGATCTGGTATTCCTTGTCGGTCAGCGTCAGCGCGGGCGCCACGGTGATCGAGTCACCGGTATGGACGCCCATCGGGTCGACGTTCTCGATGGCGCAGACGATGATGGCGTTGTCGGCGCGGTCGCGCACGACCTCCATCTCGAATTCCTTCCAGCCCAGCAGCGACTCGTCGACGAGGATCTGGGAGACGGGAGAGGCGTCGAGGCCCGAGCGGCAAATGCGCTCGTAGTCTTCGCGGTTATAGGCCACGCCGCCGCCGGTGCCGCCCAGCGTGAAGGCGGGGCGGATGATCGCGGGCAGGCCGATATGCTCCAGCTCGACCAGCGCCTGACGCACACCCTCGTTGACGTCATAGGTGCCGTTCTCACGCTTGGGCGAGGATACGATGGTCGCTTTCGGGTTCTCGAGGCCGATCCGGTCCATCGCCTCGCGGAAAAGCTTCCGGTCTTCGGCCATCTCGATCGCGTCACGGTTCGCACCGATCAGCTCGACGCCGAATTTCTCCAGCACGCCCATATCGGCCAGAGCAAGCGCCGTGTTGAGGCCGGTCTGCCCGCCCATCGTCGGCAGCACCGCGTCGGGGCGCTCGGCCTCGATGATCTTGGCCACGACTTCCGGCGTGATCGGTTCGATATAGGTGGCGTCGGCCAGACCCGGATCGGTCATGATCGTCGCGGGGTTGGAGTTGACGAGGATGACGCGGTAGCCTTCTTCACGGAGGGCTTTGCAGGCCTGGGCACCCGAATAGTCGAACTCGCAGGCTTGCCCGATCACAATGGGCCCGGCGCCGATAATGAGGATTGACGTGATGTCTGTTCTCTTCGGCATGGGAATCCCCTCTGGTCGCTGCGCAAATTGAGGCGCTTTATACGCAAAGGGTCAGGCGTCGCAAGAGGGTCAGGACGCGATAGCCGGGTTGCGGGATGACGCGAAGGCGCGGGCCCAACCCCGCCAAGGCCGCGCGCGGCGAGGGCGCGACCCGATTTCGGCCCGGTGAGGGGATACCCGCCTATTCGGCAGCCAGCCTGTGTTCCTGTTCGTCGTCGTCCCGATAGAGGTAATCGCGGGTCAGCGGCACGTCGCCGACCTCATGGGCCAGCTGGTACTGGAACACGACCTGTCCGCCATGGCGGAAGGCCATCTCCGAGGCCACGAGGTAGAAGCGCCACATCCGGCAGAACCGCTCGTCATAGAGTGCGACCGCCTTGTCGATATTCGCCTCGAACCGATCGCACCAGTGGCGCAGCGTTTCCGCGTAATGCAGCCGCCACACTTCGAGATCGGTGGTGATGAGCCCTTCGTGTTCGACCGCGTTCGACGCTTCGGACATGGCGGGGCAATAGCCGCCGGGGAAGATGTATTTGGTGATGAAATCGGCCGTCGCGCCGCCGGGGCCTGAACGTCCGATGAAATGGATCAGCGAGATGCCACCCGGTTTCAGCAACTCGCGGACCTTCGCGAAATATTCCCGGTAATGGGGCACGCCGACATGCTCGAACATGCCGACCGAGACGATGCGGTCGAACTTGTCGGTCACGTCGCGATAGTCTGTCAGACGGATGTCGATCTTGTCTTCGAGCCCGGCCTCTTTCACCCGCTTGCGGGCCAGCGCGTGCTGTTCGGTCGAGAGCGTCACGCCCACCACTTTCGCGCCGAAATCGCGCGCCAGCGTCATCGCCATGCCGCCCCAACCGCAGCCGATGTCAAGAATGGTCATCCCCGGTTCGATCAGCAGCTTCTTGGCGATATGGCGTTTTTTGGCCTCCTGCGCCTCCTCCAGCGTCATGTCGGGACGCTCGAAATAGGCGCAGCTATATTGCCGATCCTCGTCGAGAAAGAGATCGTAAAGTTCGCCAGACAGGTCATAGTGATGCGCCACGTTGGTGCGGGCCTTGTTGACCGGATTGAACTGCGCGAAACGGCGACCGAAAAAGCGGCTCGCCTCGCGCGGCTTCTCGAACCATGGCATGCCCGAGCCGGTCTGGTTGCGGATTGCGAGCGCGAGAAATCCGCGCAGGTCGTCATCGGCAATCGTATAGTCGCCGTTCATGTAGCCTTCGCCGACACCGAGGTCGGGCCGCAGCACGATCTTCTTCGTCAGTTCCGGGTTGCTCATGGTAACGCGGACCGGATTCCCGGTGCCGTCGCCATAGCGTATGAGGGTTTCGTCAGGATAGACGAGTTCGAGTGTGCCCCTGCGGATCAGGTGGCGCAACATACGGTCGAGAAGCGAGTCCCAAGCTCTCATGCGGTCTCTCCGGATCGTGCCGGGGCTGGCAGGCTCCAGCGTGTGTCTTCACGACGGTAACCTTTGTGAAATTACCAAAGTTCCCGTTCTCACTGAAGTTAACCGAAAATTTACTCTTTTTCGAGCCACGCGCGCGTGATCGGCTCGAGACGTGCCTGTGTTCCTCCGCACAGCTTGACTTTTGCGCTCTCAACGGGTGTATCGGCGCGACTATACGCAATTCTCGATCCGGGAGCCTCCCATGCATGCCTTTCGCAGCCATACCTGCGCCGATCTGAGCGCCGCCAACGCCGGTGAGACCGTCCGCCTTGCGGGCTGGGTCCATCGCGTGCGCGATCACGGAGGCGTGCTCTTCATCGATTTGCGCGACCATTACGGGATGACGCAGGTTCTGTGCGACGGCGACAGTCCGGCGTTCAAGACGATGGAGAAAGTGCGCTCGGAATGGGTGATCCGCATCGACGGCACCGTGAAACTGCGCGACGAGAGCCTGATCAACCCGAAGATTCCGACCGGCGAGATCGAGGTCTATGTTCGCGACATCGAAATCCTGGGTGAGGCCGAGGAACTGCCGCTGCCGGTCTTCGGCGAGCTGGAATATCCCGAAGAGACCCGTCTGTCCTATCGCTTTCTCGACCTGCGCCGCGAGAGCCTGCATGACAAGATGATCCTGCGCTCGAATGTCGTGAAATCCATGCGCAAACGCATGTGGGACGCCGATTTCAACGAGTTCCAGACGCCGATCATCACCGCCTCCTCGCCCGAAGGCGCACGCGACTTCCTCGTGCCCTCGCGTCTGCACCCGGGCAAGTTCTACGCGCTGCCGCAGGCGCCGCAGCAGTTCAAGCAGCTGATCATGGTCGGCGGCTTCGACAAGTATTTCCAGATCGCACCGTGCTTCCGTGACGAAGACCCGCGCGCCGACCGTTCGCCCACCGACTTCTACCAGTTGGACGTCGAGATGAGCTTCGTCGAGCAGGAAGACATCTTCAACGTGATGCAGCCGGTGATCCAGGGCGTGTTCGAGGAATTCGGCGACGACCGCACCGTCGATCCGAACTGGCCCCGCATCCCCTATGCCGAGGCGATGCTGAAATACGGCTCGGACAAGCCCGACCTGCGCAACCCGATCGAGATGCAGGTGGTCTCGGATCACTTCCGCGACTCGGGCTTCGCCATCTTCGCCAAGCTGCTGGAGCAGGACGGCACCGAGATCCGCGCGATCCCGGCCCCCACGGGCGGTTCGCGCAAGTTCTGCGACCGGATGAACAAATTCGCGCAGGAGCAGGGCCTGCCGGGAATGGGCTACATCTTCTGGCGCAAGGGAGAGGATGGCTCGCTCGAAGGCGCAGGCCCGCTGGCGAAGAACATCGGCCCCGAGCGGACCGAGGCGATCCGCGCGCAGCTGGGTCTGGGCGAAGGCGATGCGGCCTTCTTCCTCGGCGGCGCGCCGTCGAGTTTCGAGGGCGTCGCCGGTCGTGCGCGCAACGTAATCGGCGAAGAGCTGGGCCTGACAGACAAGACCAAGTTCAAGTTCGCCTGGGTCGTCGACTTCCCGATGTACGAGGAAGATGACGAGGGCAAGATCGACTTCTCGCACAACCCGTTCTCGATGCCGCAGGGCGGCATGGAGGCGCTGGAAGGCGACCCGCTGCAGGTCAAAGGCTACCAGTATGACCTCGCCTGCAACGGTTACGAGATCCTTTCCGGCGCGATCCGGAACCACAAGCTCGAGACGATGTACAAGGCGTTCGAGATCGCGGGCTACCCGGCCTCCGAGGTCGAGAAGCGCTTCGGCGGTATGGTCAAGGCGTTCAAATACGGCGCCCCGCCGCACGGTGGTTGCGCCGCCGGCATCGACCGGATCGTGATGATCCTCGCCGATACCGCAAATATCCGCGAAGTCATCATGTTCCCGATGAACCAGCGCGCAGAAGACCTGATGATGGGCGCGCCGTCGGAGCCGATGAACGAACAGCTGCGCGAGCTGCGCCTGCGGGTTCTTCCTCAAGAAGACTGATCCCGGCGCTATCGTCCGAATCTAAAAGGCCCCGCTCGGGATCGAGCGGGGCCTTTTTCTATTCGCGTCGGAGGAAAGATGCAGCCGCAGCGGAATGTTTTGCGGCAGGTGCCGCGCCAGCCTCAGGTGGAAGCCCGATCAGCCTTCAGGGTCGTCGTTCCGCTTCTCGTCGACCAGCTTCATCTCCTTTTTCTTACGCGCGACGAATTTCTCGCCGTAATCCTCGATCTCGCTGTCGTCGATCACTTCCTTGGCACGGCCGAAGATTTCGTCCTCTTCCTCGTCCATGTGGTGGTTGTAATCATGCTCCAGCTTGTGGAACTTGTTGAGCCAACCGGGGCTCGCCATGTCCATTTCGTTGAGTTCTTCGAGCAGATCGTCGAGCTCGGCATGTTCCTCGACCGAGTGGCGCGCGGAATCCTGGCCCCAGGTCTTGGTCATCAGCTTGGAATAGAAGGTCTCTTCCTCGGCGGCTGCGTGGGACTTGATGTCGTAATAGAACTCTTTCCACGCTTCGGTGCGCGCGGCGCTGTCGCCGGACGTATCGGCGATCTTCTTCATCAGGGCGCGGTGGTTTTCGTGATCTTGCTTGATGGCGTCGTAGATCGAGCTCATCTGGCGGTCCTCCGTTGCTTCAACTCGTTTTGGCAACGCGAAGTCTTGCGGGCGGTTCCTCGACCGCGTCAGAATGCCCCGGCCGCCGCGATCCGCTCGTCGAGCAATTCCGTGACCCGGGTCATGTCGTCGCGCGATGGGCCGCCGCGGCGGCCGAGCCTTTGCGCCGCGTCTCCAAGTGCCGCGTCATGCGCCGAGCGGGCGACGCTCGACAAGAAATGCGCCGCGTAGGGCAGGGCGGGGAGCGGCATGCCCGCCCCGACCGCGTGCAGGAGGTTCGATAGGCGTTGCAGGTCGTCACGCAGCGCGAGCGGGTCCGGTTCGACCACGAGATCGGCGAGCGGGCGCCACCCGAGCGGGCGCATCTCTTCGGGAAGGGCGGAGAGGATCGTGTCCTGAAATAGCGCAAGGCTCTCGATCGGTTTGTCGAGGAACCCGTTCGCCCCCGCGGCAAGAGCGGCCTCCTTCAGCGCGGTATCGCCCGAGGTGCCGAGGATCACCGGATGCGGGCCGTGCAACCCTCGGATTTCGGCGATGAGATCGCCGCCTGATCCGTCGGGCAGGCCCATATCCACGATCGCGATCGAAGGGCGGTAGGTCTTGAGGTGGCGGTCCGCCGAGGCGAGGCAATCGGCGCGACGGATTCGTGCGCCCGAGCGCAGACACAGGAGACGCACCGCTTCGGAGGCGAAGCGGCTGTCCTCCACCAACAGCACCGTCAGTCCGGTCAGCGGACGCTCCGGCGTCGGAGTGCGGGTCGGGTTCGGTATCGTGTCGCTCATGGCGGCCCCCAGTCGATATGGAAATCGTCGGATTCTCGAGATTCGGCAGGTCCTCTCCAGTAAGGGGCAAAGTGCCTAACTCCGTGTTAACGCGAACAGGGGCATCCAGGCTTGCGCGAACCGATACGCCCCGCTACCCCTTGATCCATATCACCGGAGGAGACCCAGATGATCGGACGCCTGAACCATGTCGCCATTGCCGTGCCTGACCTCGAGGCGGCCTCGGCCAAGTATCGCGACACGCTGGGTGCCAATGTTGGCGCGCCGCAGGACGAGCCCGATCACGGCGTCACGGTCGTCTTCATCGAACTGCCCAACACCAAGATCGAACTGCTCTACCCGCTGGGCGAGGACAGTCCGATCAACGGCTTTCTGGAAAAGAACCCCGCGGGCGGCATCCATCACATGTGTTTCGAGGTGGAGGACATCCTCGAGGCCCGCGACAAGCTCAAGGCGGACGGCGCGCGGGTTCTGGGCAGCGGTGAGCCGAAGATCGGTGCGCATGGCAAGCCCGTGCTGTTCCTGCACCCGAAAGATTTCAACGGCTGCCTGATCGAACTGGAGCAGGTCTGATGAGTCTCACGGGCGGCATCATTCTCTTCGCGGTGATCTGGTTCATGATCTTCTTCATGGTCCTGCCGGTTCGTCTGAAAACGCAAGGCGATGTGGACGAGGTCGTGCCGGGCACTCCCGCAGGCGCACCGCACGAGGCGCATCTGGGCGCGAAGGTGAAGATCACCACCGTTGTCACCATCGTGCTCTGGGCGGTCATCGCGGCAGTGCTGCTGTCGGGGATCATCACTTTGGAAGATATCGACTTCTTCGGGCAGTTGCGCCGCTGACCGCGCCGGGAACCGCATCTGATCAGCCGGGTTGGGGGGCTGAAAGGAGCCTCCCATGACACCAAACTGGTTTACCGTTCTGAGCTGGTTATCGCTTGCTGTAGGCGTGCTCTCGTTCATCTATCTTCTCGTGCAGGTGCGTCGAAACCCGCCTCACATGGCCATCATGGCGTGGGTCTGGCCGATTTGCGGGCTGTTTGGCGGACCACTAGTAATCTGGTTGCACAGTCGCTTTCCGGGCCATGGTAATGCGCCCTTCCCGGTCTCGGTCGCGAAGGGGACACTGCATTGCGGCGCGGGCTGCACCTTGGGTGACATTCTGGCCGAGAACCTCGCGCTCGCCGTTCCAGTGATTCTGGTCGCGTTCGGCTGGCCGGATTTCTGGGGGCACAAGATCTTTGCGGTCTGGGGGCTCGATTACGTCTTCGCCCTCGCGATCGGGATCGTGTTCCAGTATTTCTCGATCGCCCCGATGCGCGGGCTCGGGCTTGGCGAGGGACTCAAGGAGGCGGCGAAGGCCGATGTGGCTTCGCTCACCTCGTGGCAGATCGGCATGTACGGTATGATGGCGATCTTCCATTTCGCCGTGTTCAAAGGGCTCTGGGGCGCGGAGATCAACGCCGCCGACCCGGAATTCTGGTTCGCCATGCAGATCGCGATGATGGCCGGTTTCGTGACCGCCTACCCGGTGAACTGGCTGCTGATCCGCAAGGGCATCAAGGAAGAGATGTGAGCGGCGCCTCGGCGCCGCCCCTTATCCACGGCGACCGGTGATCGCGTGGAAGAGGTGGGTGAAGCCTGCGGCTCCCAGCACCGGCACGAACAGGTTCACCAGCGGGATCGACAGCGGCACCGCCATCAGCGCGCCCGCGGCCCAGATCGTGACCTTGTTGCGTTCGTAAAGTTCGAGCGCCGCCTCGCGTTCCATCCGCCGGAAAGCCGCCATCTGGAAGTATTCACGCCCCAGAAGGTAGCCATTGAGCCCGAAGAACATCAGCGGCGCAAGCGGGATCACGAAGGGGTAGATCATCAGCGCGATGATGTTGGCCGCAAGGATCACGCCGAAGAAGCGTACGGTGTCGCGCATCCCTTCCGCGAAGGTGAGTTTGCGCACCGGCGGCAGCGTCGGGTAGTGGACGTCCTCCACCATCTCCGCCACGTCTTCGAGGAAGAAACCGGTGAAGGCGGAGGCCACGGGCACCATCAGGAAGACCGATGCAAAGAGGATCACCCCCGCCGAGACGATCGACAGCGCGGTGTCGATATGGCCGATCTCGCCGATGAAGGGCAGCGAAAAACTGTCGGGGATCAGCCAGCCGATCAGCATCACCATCGCGGCATAGATCGCAACCAGAAGGCCCAGCGACAGCGCCACGCCGAAGCCCACGACTTTCATCGCGCCGGGCCGCAGCAGGTCGGTCCAGGCTTTCAGATAGCTTGAAATGATCATTCCGAAATCCGCGTGGTGATCGCGTCGAGGTCGGGACGGGGACGTTCGGGCGGCGTCACGCCTTCGGTACCCAAGTGGATGAAGCCCGCGACGCTTTCGCCGTCCTTGAGGCCCAGCATCTCGCGCCCGAAGGCCTCGTCATGCGCGGCCCAGCCGGTCAGCCAGTTCGCGCCCCAGCCCGCCGCGAGTGCCGCGTTCAGAAGCGACAGGCAGACCGCGCCCGCCGAATAGAGTTGCTCGACCTGCGGAACCTTCTCGCTCTGCTTGGGCGAGGACACTACCGCGACGCAAAGTTGGCTGTCATGGAACTGCTTGCCGGCCTTCGCGATCTTCTCATCGGGAAGGCCCTGTGCTTTGGCGCGCGCCTCGGCTTCGGCACCCAGCCGCTGCGCGGCCTCGCGCGTGATGGTGAGGAAGCGCCACGGCTCCAGCTTGCCGTGATCGGGAGTGCGCGCTGCGGCCGTCAGGATCTCGCGCAGCGCGGCCTCGTCGGGGGCAGGAGCCTTGAGGGTTTTCGCCGGGCGCGACCGGCGGGTCAGAAGGAAAGCTATCGCCGCGTCATTGCGCTCGGCCGGGTTCACTTCGGGCAGTTCAGTCATGAAAATCTCCGTCTGTTGCGCCAGATATCGGGCGCTCGGCATGTGATTGCAACCGCAGCAGCATGGGCAACTGTCTTGTATGCGATCGTGCAGCGCCTATGCTGCGCGACGATGACGGATCTCAGCCACCTCGCAATTCCTGGCAACGAAATCGCCCTGCGCGTGACGCCAAAAGCGTCGCGCAACGAGATACGGGTCGGGGAAGAGGGGCTTCGGGCCTATGTCACGGTCGTTCCGGAGAACGGCAAGGCCAATGCGGCGGTCGTCAAATTGCTGGCAAAGGCGCTAGGTGTGGCGAAGTCGCGGCTGACGCTGATCCGGGGCGAGACCGCGCGCGACAAGGTGTTCCGTCTCGATTGAGCGGGCGCGCGGGGCCGGGCAGGCCCCTCAGACGTCCTCGGCGGTGCTGTCGGTCTGCTTCAGGCGATAGACGCCTTCGGGCAGGTTGAGCGCCGCCGCCAGCTCCCGCAGCTGGGCATGGCTGAAGGTGATCGTCTGCACCTGCTCGGTCTGCTCGTCGAGCTGTTCGACCACCACGCAATCCTCGAAAGAGCTGATCGTGATGTCTTCCTGCAAATAATCGCGCGGATCCGCCCCTTCGTCTACAAGGGTGATCACGGTCGCGTCGAATTCGTGTTCGATGGTAAACATGACCTCATGCTAGCGCGGCTTGCCGATCCGAAAAAGCGAAATCACGCCGCCGCTTGCGGGAGAGTACGTGGAGGACACTAGGCGGCTGCGGGCCAAGTCGTTAAGCTGGGACAAATCCTGTCTCTGGGGTGTTTTCCCGTCGATGCCTTCCGCCCGTTTCCTTCTCGTGACCCTCTCGCTCGCCGCGACGCTGCTGTCGGGCTGCGTGCCGACCATGGCGCCGATGCAGCCCGTCCCGGAGAGCGAGCTCTCGCCCGAAGCCAAGAAGCGTGCCGAGGTGGCGGTGACGCGGCTGGTCGATGTCGGCGAGCGCATGGAGCCGCAGATCGAGGCGGAATGTCGCAAGCGCACGCGGAACCTCAATTGCGACTACCTTTTCGTGGTCGATGACCGGCTTGATCTCGACGCGAACGCCTTCCAGACCATGGATCGTTCGGGTCGTCCGGTGATCGGGGTGACACTCGCGATGATCGCCGAGGTGCGCAATGCCGACGAGCTGGCCTTCGTGATCGGCCACGAGGCCGCGCATCACATCGCGGGCCATATCGCGGCGCGCGAACGCGATGCGGCGGTGGGGGCGGCTTATCTGGGGCGTGCGGTGCAGGCACAGGGCGCCGATCCGCTCACGATCCAGCGCGCGCGGCGCATCGGGGCCGAAATCGGCTCGCGGCTCTATTCCAAGGATTACGAGCTTGAGGCCGACCGGCTCGGTACGATCATCACTTGGGATGCGGGCTACGACCCGCTCAAGGGCGCGCAGTTCTTCCTGCGGTTGCCGGACCCGGGCGACAAGATGCTGGGTTCTCACCCGCCCAACCAGCTGCGCTTCGACGTGGTGCGAAATACCGTTGCCCAACTGCGCGCGGGCAAGATCCCGGCGGGCAGCTGAGGAACCCGCCCAAGGTCTGTGGGCTTGAGATTTGAGAGAGAGGCCGCCGGGAAAGGCGGGTCCGGGACGCGGGAACAGGGGACGGGGACGAAGAACCTATGACAATCTTTTCGCGACTGCGCTGGCGGCTCAGGGTTATCCTGCGCGAGATCTGGGTGCGGGTGACGGCCTTCGGCGTGCTGGGGATCGCGACCGCGCTGGGATCGGCGGGCTTCGGCTACCTCGTACCCGCGGATATCGGCTACAAGATGGGCGCGGGCTCGGTGGAGCCGATCCTGAAGATCATCGCCACCGCGATGCTGACCGTCACGACGTTTTCGCTGCAGATCATGATCACCGCGTTCAGCTCGGCCCAGACCGGAGCCACGCCGCGCGCGATCAAGCTGATGCAGACCGACCGCGTGACCCAGAACGTGCTGGCGAGCTTCATCGGCTCTTTCGTCTTTTCGCTGGTCGGGATCATCGCGCTCGAGACGGATGTCTATGACGACTCCGGGCGATTCATCCTGCTGGTCGTCACGCTCGGCGTGGTGGCGATGGTGGTGATATCGCTGTTGCGCTGGGTGCAGCATCTGAGCGAGTTCGGACGGCTCGGCGATGTGATCAGCCGGGTCGAGGACGCTGCGAGCACGGCGCTGAAAGCGCGCTGCGAGCGGCCGTGGCTCGGCGGCAAGGAATGGGAAGACCCGCCCCCCGGGGTATTCGGGATCACGTCGACGCGGACCGGCCATGTGCAACATGTCGACATGGGGGCGCTGCAAAAGGTGGCCGAGACGCATGACTGCCACATCTGGCTTTGCGGACGGACTGGCGAATTCGTCCACGGCGCATCCGATCTGGTGCGATGCGACGCGCTGCCGGGCGACGCCGAGACCCGCGAGGCGATCGAGGAGGCCGCGCGCGACGCCTTCACCATCGATCACGCGCGCGATTTCGACCAGGATCCGCAATTCGGCCTGATCGCGCTGGCCGAGATTGCCTCGCGCGCGCTTTCGCCGGCGATCAACGACCCCGGAACCGGTATCGATATTCTCGGGCGTCTGGTGCGGGTGCTGGCCGATTGGCATCCACCGAAGAGCCCCGATTGCGTCTTCGACCGCGTCTATGTGCGCGCGGTGACGCCCGAGCAGTATACCGAGGACGCGTTCGCCGCGATCGCGCGCGACGGAGCCGGGCATCTGGAGGTCGCGCTGCGCCAGCAGGAGGTGCTGGAAGCTCTGGCCGAGATGCATCCCGCTCATTTCGGCCGTCCCGCCGCACATCAGGCGCTGCGCGCAGCCGCCCATTCGCAATCCGCGATGACCTTGAGGCGCGACCGCGCGGTGATCGCGGAGGAAGCACAGGCGCTGGCCGCGCGCTTTGCTCCCGATCTGGACTGTGACGTCGGCCATGACCTCGACAGCGACAGAGCGGAACGCGACGCTTGATCTGAATCATATCGAAATCACGGCCCCTGCGGCAGAGTCGGCCCATCACCGGGATGACTGTTTCAAGGGAGGCTGCCATGACCGCTGCCAAGCACCTCAATCGCCATGCGTCGATGATGAACCGCATGGCGCAGCAGATGGGCGGCGATCTCAGCATGGAGATGGCCGCCGGGCGGCTCAGCGGCGAAGCATGGAAAGACGCGCTGATCCGCTGCACCAAGTGCCGCGAAGCCGGGGCCTGCCTGCTCTGGCTGGCCGAGCACGATCCGCAAATGAACCCCGCGAAAGCACCTCCCGCCTATTGCGAAAACCGCCTGATGATGACGCGGCTGCGCGCGACCATTGGGGCTGAACCCGAAGGAGTGGAATGATGGGAATGCAAAGCGATGTCGATCTGAACTTCTGGGTGACGCGCGGCATGGCGCGGCGTCTCGGAGTGAACATTTCCGAAGCGATGCGTGACGGCTTTCTCACACAAGCCGACTTTGCCGAGATGATCACAACCTGTGCGACCTGCGGGCGCACCGAATTCTGCCTCGCTGTTCTGGCCGAGAAAGGTGAGGGGCCGCAGGCCATCCCGACGGATTGCCCGAATTACGACGTCCTGACGTCTCTGCGCGCTCTCCAGTGAAAGGGTACGTCGTTCGCGCGCGTCGCTTTCGCCTTTCCCTCGCCTGCCTTTGGTTATCTGATGGGACGGCAGCAGGCTGAAAGGGAGCGCGCGCATGGCACGGATTTACGAGGATAACTCGTTCAGCATCGGAAACACGCCGCTGGTGCGGCTCAATCGCATGACGGAGGGCGCGGGCGCGACCGTTCTGGCCAAGATCGAAGGGCGCAACCCGGCGTGGTCGGTGAAGTGTCGCGTTGGGGCGAACATGATCTGGGACGCGGAGGAGCGCGGCGTGCTCGGCCCCGGCAAGGAGATCGTCGAGCCGACCTCGGGCAACACGGGGATCGCGCTGGCCTTCGTCGCCGCGTCGCGCGGTATCCCGATCACGCTGACCATGCCCGACACGATGAGCATCGAGCGGCGCAAGCTCCTGCTGGCCTATGGCGCGAAGCTGGTGCTCACCGAAGGCGCGCAGGGCATGAAGGGGGCGATCGCCAAGGCCGAGGAGATCGCGGCCTCCGATCCCGACCGCTACGTGTTGCTGCAGCAGTTCAACAACCCCGCGAACCCCGAGATTCACGAGAAGACCACGGGTCCGGAGATCTTCGAGGATACCGATGGTGTGGTCGATATCTTCGTCGCGGGCGTCGGCACGGGCGGCACGATCACTGGTGTCTCGCGTTATCTGAAAAAGGAAAAGGGTCTGCCGCTGATCTCGGTCGCGGTCGAGCCCGAGGCGAGCCCGGTTCTGACGCAGGCCCGCGCAGGCGAGGCGCTGCACCCCGGTCCTCACAAGATCCAGGGCATCGGCGCAGGCTTCGTGCCAAAGGTGCTCGACATGGATCTCGTGGACCGGATCGAGCAGGTCAGCAATGATGAGGCTATCGAGACCGCCCGGCGGCTGGCGCGCGAAGAGGGCATATTGGCAGGGATCTCCTGCGGCGCGGCGGCTGCGGCAGCCCTCCGCCTTGCGCGCGAACCGGAGAATGCGGGCAAGACCATCGTCGTCGTGCTGCCGGATTCGGGCGAGCGTTACCTGTCTTCGGCGCTGTTCGAAGGGATGTTCGACGAGGCCTGAGTGGTGGTCTTTGCCGCCTCCAGCAATGCTGCCACCAGCTTCTGCGGGCGGTAGTTCAGGTCCGACGGCGTCAGCCCCATCCGCACCACGACCATATCGGCCGAGGGGATCACGGTGACGGTCTGCCCGTCATGCCCCTCGAGCCAATAGGTGTCGGCGGGTAGGCCGAACCGCGCGTCGTCGCCCGCTTTCTGCTGATCGCTCGGCCCGGCGAGCCAGATCATGCCCTGTGCATAGACCCCGTCGGTCGGCGCGGGCGCATGCATCCGCTTTACGAACGCGGCGGACAGCAATTGCCGCCCCTCCCATTGGCCGTCCTGAAGCAGAAACTGTCCGAACCGCGCCCAGTCCCGCGCGGTCGCGTAGAGGTAGGAGCTGCCGACGAAGGTTCCGGAGGCGTCGGTCTCGAGCGTGGCCGAGTTCATCCCGAGCGGACCGAACAGCTTGCGGCGCGGCCAAGCGAGCGCGGTGGAGGTGTCGCCCACCGCGTTTTGCCAGATGCGCGACAGCAGGACTGCAGTGCCGCTGGAATAGCTGAAATGCGTACCGGGCGGATGATCGAGCGGCTGCGACGCTGCGAACTTCGCCATGTCCGGCTCGAGGTAGAGCATCCGCGTCACGTCCGAGACGTCGCCGTAATCCTCGTTGAAATGCAGCCCGCTCGACATCGACATCAGCTGCGCGACAGTGATCTTCGCCCGGTCGTCGCCCTGCCATTCGGGCAGTAGATCGCTTTGATCCATCCGCAGCTTGCCCGCCTCGATCGCGGTGCCGACAAGGGCGGCGGTGACGGTCTTCGTCATCGACCAGCCCAGAAGCGGTGTTTTCGCATCGAAGCCATCGCCGTAGCGCTCGGCCACGAGCTGACCGTCCTTGATCACTACCACCGCGCGCATCCCCGGCCCGGTCAGCGCATCGTTTTGCAAGACATCGGCAAAGCGGCCTTGTCCCGTCAGTTCGGTCTTCGATCCCGCGGGCCAGAGGGCGACGCTCTTGCTCGGTCCCGGCGCGGGCGGGGCGGCCTGTTCGCGGGCGTCGGCCAGATCGCCGTCGGGGAAGGTCGCGCAACCGAGGCCCATGCGTTGCTCCGCTGTCGTGGGCGCGATGATCCCGGCGAAAGCCGCCCAGACGCGGCCCGCCCGACGATCGGGGCTGACCCAGAAGGCGCGCAGCAGCGGATTGCCTGGCGCCTGCACATCGGTTTCGAGAACCTCGTCGGGGTCGCGGTCCTGCAGGACCAGCGCCGAGCAGGTAATCTTCGCGCTATAGCCCGCGCCGACGCGTAGCAGTTCCGGAGGCACGATGATCGCGTAAATCACAGCCGCCATGACAAGCAGGCCAATCCCGCCGAGCACCGCTTTCCATCCGCGCATCCTGTCCTCCGCTCCCGTGCGCTTGGATCAAGTCACGCGCCCGTTTTTTACTCGCGCGTTAGTTTTGGCAAACGGCGCGGGCTTGCCAAGAGGGCGAGTGCTTTCTCGACGTAAGGTCACCCTGTTGTGAGTTGCGAGGTCGGCGGTCATGGAAGCGACGTCAGAAGTGCCCGCAGCTTCTCTGCTGCGGCGCTTAGCGTCGGTTCGTCGAAACCCGCGTACCCGAGCAGGACGCCTTGCGGCGGGTCGGGCAGGCGGGCGTGCGACGACAGAGCGCGCAGGGTAAGACCGACCGCCTTCGCGCGCTCGGATATCGCGCGGTCGCCGGCGGGCACGAGGGCCGGGCCGAGACCCGCGCAGAGATGCATTCCCGACGGATCGGGCTGGAGCCGGAGATACTCCTCGAGCCCTGTCAGCGCGTTCAGAAGGTGGCGCTGCCGTTTCGCGTAATGGCGCCGCATCCGCCGAAGATGGGTCGCGAATTCGCCGCTCGCCATGAAGCTCGCCAGCGC
The DNA here is from genome assembly GCF_001940525.2 of Thioclava nitratireducens. Classification (NCBI taxonomy): domain Bacteria; kingdom Pseudomonadati; phylum Pseudomonadota; class Alphaproteobacteria; order Rhodobacterales; family Paracoccaceae; genus Thioclava; species Thioclava nitratireducens. Next base: position 3,381,594 of record NZ_CP019437.1, on the reverse strand, counting down.
CGGTTGCGGTACCATCGAAACCCGCGGCCCCGTCGCGTCGATCGCCGCCCGCATCGGCCCGACAAGCCGCTCGGGCAGCACGATATAGCCGATCCGCAGCGCCGGGCTGAGCAGTTTCGAGAAGCTGCCCATGTAGATCACGCGCTGCAGCCCGTCGAGCCCCGCCAGCGCGGGCAGGGGCTGGCCGCGATAACGGAATTCGCTGTCGTAATCATCCTCGACGATCAGCGCATCATGGGCACGCGCCCAGTCAAGAAGCGTCAGCCTGCGGCTGAGCGGCATCGCCGCCCCGGTCGGGAAATGGCGCGAGGGGGTGATGATGACGGCGCGGGTGTCGGTCGGCAGATGTACCGGGTCCAGCCCTTCGGCGTCGATCCGCACCGGGTGCTCGTTGAGGCCGCTGGAGGCCAGCACATGGCCCATCGTCGCCCAGCCGGGATCCTCGGTCGCGATCAGCCCGCCGGGGGCGATCGCACTACGCGCGATCAGGTCGAACCCGTCCCATGCGCCGCCGGTAATCATCACTTGTTCCGGCGCGCAATCGAGGCCGCGCCACGCCGCGAGGTGGTCGCGGATCGCCAGCCGCAGCGGCGGCCAGCCGAACGGGTCGGGCCGGTCCAGAAGGGTGGGATCGGGGGTGCGCCACGCGCGCTCGAGGTGGCGCGCCCAAAGCCTGCGCGGGAACAGCGCCTGATCGGGCAGGCCGGGCTGGAAGGGCAGCCAAGCTGGCGGAGGCGCCCCTTGCGCGGCCCTTGATGCTTTTCGCGGGGTAGGAGGGGCGAGATGGGGCAGGTCCTCGGCGACATAGGTGCCGCCGCCGGGGCGGGTGCTCAGGTAGCCCTCGGCGATCAGCTGATCATAGGCGGTGGTCACTGTCATGCGCGAGACCGACAGCTCCTCGGCCAATGCGCGGCTTGGCGGCAGGCGCTCTCCGGCTGCGGCGGGATCGGCGCGCAGCATCTCGCGCAGGACATGGGTCAGTTGCGCATGCAGCGGCAGACCGGAGTTTCGATCCAGCGAAAGACCAAACAGGGCGGTGTTTAAATTGGACTGCTGCATTTTTGCGAAACTGGACATGTTTTCTGATCCAGTAGGCCGCTATCGCTGAGGGCACAAGTCAGACATGAGGCAGACCATGACCGAGACCCTCCCTGTAACCGACCGTTCCCGCCTGCGCCGCCTGCATGAGCGCGGCCATTTCGACCGCGACAGCATCAACACGATCCTCGACGCGCAGCCGATGTGCCATGTGGGCTATGTCCGGGACGGCAAGCCCTACGTGACGCCGACGATGCAATGGCGCGAAGGCGATCACGTCTATTGGCATGGCTCTTCCGCGAGCCGCGCGCTGCGCAGTCAAAAGGAGACAGAGGTCTGTCTGACGGTCTCGATCCTCGATGGTTTGGTTCTGGCGCGCTCTGGCATGCATCATTCGCTGAACACGCGCTCGGTCATGCTCTTTGGTGTTGCGTTCAAGGTGGAGGACCCGGCGGAGAAGCTGCAAAAGCTCGGAAATTTCGTGAACCATCTCTATCCGGGCCGCTACGAGACGCTGCGCCCAGACCACGAACAGGATCTGAAGGCGACGACCGTGCTGGGGATGGAGATCACCGAGGGCGCCGCGAAGATCCGCACCGGCGGGCCGAGTGACGACGAGGAGGATTACGCGCTGCCGATCTGGGCCGGGGTAATCCCGATCCGTATGGAGGTGGGCGACCCGATCCCCGATCCGCGCAATCTCGACGGTGTCGAGATGCCCGCGCATGTGCGTGATTTTCGATACGGCGGTTGATTGGCCTGCGCGATCTGGTCCAGCTCTCTCAGGCGCATCTCGTAGAAGTAGGTGAGGCAGTCGATCAGGCTGCGGAATTGAAGTGGGTCGTTCGTGTCGATCCCGCCCGGACGGCAGGCGCGGTCGCGGATCTTGAGCCAATGACGTTGGCTCTGCTTCGTGCCCTCTGCGTCCTTCGCGACGGCGCGCGGGTAGAGCTTGCCCAGCACCCCGTCGAGCTGCCCGAGCGGGCGGATCAGGCAGATCACCTCCGCCGCCGGATCGAGCTTGCCCGTGCAGTCGAAGCTGGGGCCGGTGACATCGGGGAACTTGGCGAGGATCGGCGTAAGCTCTTCGGAGGGCTCGATGGCGGGGAAATCGTTCCAGACGCCATCGGGGCCGAGGATGGTGAAATCGTTGATCGGGTAGGGAGCGCTGTAGTCGAGTACCTCGCGCTGCGTGGCTGTCGTCCCGTCCGTCGTGAGAAACCTATCGTTGGCATGGATGTCGATATTGTAGGTTTTGACATACCAGCGTCCGTCAGCGTCCTTGAACACGTTGCAGTCGACGCGGCCGGGGCCTGAGAGCTTCTCTTGCAGGTAATAGGAGTCGTCGCCCGCCGCGGGCAAAAGGACGTTCGACGTGAGCGGGCCGATCTTGGATCTCAGCAGCCGAGGGCGGGAGCCGCCGGAGGTTTTCAGGCCTTCTTCTGTCGCCTTTCCGAAGCTTGAGTATCTTGACCACAAGCGGATCAGGCCATGCTCCGGGATGGCCTCTGAAGATACTGGCGGGCTAGTCATTACCCGGCGACCGGTATTTGCGAATACCACGAATTCGCAGGCGTTTATGGCGCCGAGAATGTCCACATTGGCCGGGTTCGGAGCGCGGTCGGCAAGGACAGTCGTTTTGGTCTGATCGAGCCGGTTATATGAATTGATCAGCAGGTACTGCTCGCCCAGCGGCCTGTCGTCGTCCTTCTGAAATTTCTTGCCGATCATTTCGAAGACGAAGCCCGGAGCGATATTCCATGTCCCCATCCGCTTCGTGAGTTCGTTGATCGCGTCCTGAGCCTGCGCGTAGAATTGCGTGGCGATCTGATTGCCGAGCGTGCCCGAAAACGGCGTGCCATCGGGGATCATCAGCGTATTCGAGAGGCTCGAGAACGGCGCGTGAAATCCGACGACGCCCTCGGTGTGAACGTATCGCGCGTTCCACATCGGGTAGCCGCGCAGCATCCTCTCTGAACCGCCCAGAAACGCGATCGCACAGGCCGAGAGGCACCGGTCGCCCTTGCCGACGAATGTTGCGAAGCCGCGGATCGAGTCGGAGAGTTTGAGGCCCTCGTAGAAATCGCCGCCGTCACTGTCGAGAGAGACGACGACAGGGCGCATATTCACTCCGCCCGAAATCGGATCGACGATCTCGCTGGCCTTTTCGGTGATCAGGTTTCGGAATGTCTCTGCGTCGCCCGGCGTGATTTCGCCTCTGATGCGGACGTGCAATGCGTTCTTGAAGTCGAAGCTGTCGCCCGGCTTGGTCCCGGTGGCCATATTCGCGCCGACATAGGGCCGCACGAACTCATCTGTGATCGGCGGCGCCCAGTCTATATCGGCGGCGGGGGCCGGTGGGGCGATGCCGAGGACGCTCAGCGCGGCGAGGGCTGGGATCAGTCGTCGCATCTGGCCTCCACGAAATTCTGTAGGCCGGTTCCGAGGCCGGCGGTGCCGAAGGTCTCACGGACTTGGGTGAGGGGACCTTGGTAGAGGTCGGCGAAGTTGGCGGCGTAGCCGCAGAAGTAATCCGTGGCGATCTGCGCGTCGCAGCGTTTGGTCGCGATGCACAGCTCGACCTGATCGAAGAAATTCGCCATTTCCGATACCGCCGCGAATTGCTTCTGGCGTTGCGGCGCCGGTTGTCTTTGAAACAGCAGATCGAGGAAGTTCCGCCGTTGCGCCGAGGGGATGCCCCCATTGACGGCCGTCACCTTCGCCAGATCGTCGGAATTCTCCCACCAGAATTGCGCGAGCTGGCGGCGCGCGCGGCCCGCATATTCGAGGTCGGAAAACCGCGCGACCATTTCGAGCGAAAGATCGGCTTTCCGGTCCTCGCGCCATTGGAAGATTTGCCAGCCGGTGAAGACGAGGGCAATGATCGTGGCTGCCCACGACCCCGCTTCGATGATCCGCAGCAGGGTTATGGGCTCCCGGGACGCGGCTTCGGGCGGGGCGGTATCCGCTTCAGGCGCGTCTCTGGGCACATTGGGAGCGTCTGCGGTAGCGGGCGGCGTTTGCCCCGCGCTCACTGCGGGCATCCCGAGAAATCA